>JANOCA010000140.1:0-21989 GCA_031411915.1 Opitutaceae bacterium | reverse complement strand
CTTGCTGTCGTGGATGGCGACGACCGCCGGCATGTTGCGCACGGCCACGCGGTCATAGACGCGGAGCTTCAGCGGATCGACGGGCGTGCGGGCGGCGGCGACCTCGGCCTGCACGGTCGTGAGCTCGGCGGCGAGGCTGTCGGTGCGCTCGCGCAGGGTCTTGATGCGGGCCTCGTGGCCGGAGATGTTGCCCTTCAGCACGGCCTCGGCGGCGGCGAATTTCTTCCTCGCCTCGTCGATCGCATACATGACCTCGAGTTCCTGGCCCTCGAGTTCGCTGATCGCCTTCTCGGTCGTCTCGATTTCGTGGCCGAGGGCCTGGTATTCGTCGTTCTTTTTGACGAGCGACTGCTGCGTCCGGTATTTCGCGAGCCGTGCCTCGGCGGAGCCGATGTCGTTCTCCAGATTTTTTTTCCTCACCTCGAGGCCCGTGACCTCCTGCTTCGCGGCATCGATGGCGGCCTTTTCGGCGGCGATCTTGGCCTCCACCCGGGCGATGTCGCCCGGCACCTGCTTCAGCTGGCTCTCGAGCCCGAGCCGCTTGGCATCGCGATCTTGCAGGATGAGGAGGGCTTGGATCGCAGGGGTGAGCATGGGCCGCCACTGTGCCGCCGCCCCCGCGACGGTCAAACGAAAGCTCGGCCGCCATCCGCGGACAGGACCGCTGGTCCGGCGTCTCTGCCCCCTTTGGAACCGCAAGCCTTTAATCGCGAAAGGAAGGCCGTTTCCGGGCATGTTTTTTCCCAAAAAAACCCTCGCCACTCCGGCCGTTTCGCGGGACATTTTTCCTTTCATTTTCGCGCCCGAAATCCCTCGCAAAACCACCTTCATGTCCGATTCCGCCGACGCTCAGGATATCCCGAAAAACCAGCCGATCTCCGAGGCCTACAACTCGTCGCAGCTCGGCAAGCTCGAGGGCCTCGAGGCCGTGCGCAAGAAGCCCGGGATGTATATCGGCGGCACCGATGAGCGCGCGCTGCATCACTGCGTCTCCGAGGTCCTGGACAACTCCGTCGACGAGCATCTCGCCGGCCATTGCAAAAAAATCGAGGTCAGCATCCACGTCGATGGCTCCATCTCCATCCGGGACGATGGCCGTGGCATCCCCGTGGACATCCATCCGCAATACGGCATCCCCGGCGTCGAGATGGTGCTCACCACGCTCCACTCCGGCGGCAAATACGGGCAGGGCGGCTACAAATTCTCCGGCGGCACGCACGGCGTCGGCGCCAAGTGCGTCAACGCCGTCTCCGAGTGGTTTGAGGTCGAGGTCTCGCGCAACAGCCAGGTCCACCACATGAAGTTCGAGCGCGGCAAGACCGTGAAAAAGCTCGAGGTCATCGGCAAGGCCCGCGGCACCGGCACGCTGATCACGTTCAAGCCCGACGCGGAGATTTTCCGCGACACGACCGTCTTCCAATCCGGCCGCATCAGCCAGCGCCTGCGCGAGCTGGCGTTCCTCAACTCCGGGCTCACGATCGTGTTCACCGACGAGCGGCCCGCTGAGCCCAAGCCGGAGACCTACTATTACAAGGACGGCGTCGAGGAGTTCGTCAAGCAGCTCAACACCGGCAAGACGCCGCTGCACCCGAAGCCCATCAGCATTGCCAAGCAGACGAAGGTGAAAACCGACGATAAGGAGGCCGAGATCCACGTCGAGGTCGTGCTCCAATACAACGACACCTACAACGACCAAGTTCTCTGCTACACCAACACGATTCACAATCCCGACGGCGGCACGCACCTCTCCGGCTTCCGCAGCGCGCTCACCCGTGCGATCAACCAGTTCGCCAGGGCCAACAATCTCCTCAAGGACAAGGATCCCCAGATCACCGGCGACGACGTGCGCGAGGGCCTCGCGGCCGTCATCTCCATCAAGCACAGCGATCCGAAATTTGAGTCGCAGACCAAGGTGAAGCTCCTCTCGCCCGAAGTGGAGAGCATCGTCGGCTCCGTGAGCTACGAGGGTCTGATGCTGACCTTCGAGACCACGCCGGCCGTCGGCAAACGGATCATCGACAAGGCCCTCAACGCCGCCCGCGCCCGCGAGGCCGCGCGCAAGGCCCGCGAGACCGTGCGCAAGGGCGCTCTCTCCGGCGGCGGTCTCCCCGGCAAGCTCGCCGACTGCTCCGAGCGCGATCCCGCGCTCACGGAGCTCTACATCGTCGAGGGTGACTCCGCCGGCGGCTCCGCCAAGCAAGGCCGCGACCGGCGCTTCCAGGCGATCCTTCCTTTGCGCGGCAAACTTATCAACACCGAGAAGGCCCGCCTCGACAAGGTCCTCGCCAACGAGGAAATCCGCACCCTGATCACCGCCTGCGGCACTGGCATCGGCGAAGGCGACGAGGCCGTCGGCGGCTTCAACGCCGCCAAGGCCCGCTACCACAAAATCATCATCATGACGGATGCCGACGTGGACGGCTCCCACATCCGCACGCTGCTCCTGACTTTCCTCTACCGCCAGATGAAGGGCCTGATCGAACGGGGCTACATCTACATCGCCCAGCCGCCGCTCTACAAAATCAAGCGCAAGAAACGCGAGCAATACGTCGACAACGACGAGCAGCTCAACCGTATCCTCCTCGAGCTCGGCTCGGAGGAGATCGTGCTCTCTCGCGTCGCCGATGCCCACACGTTCGCCCCTGCGCAGATCGACAAGCTCGTCGAGAACTTCGCCGCCCTCGAGAAACTCGGCGCCGGCGTCACGCGCTACGGCGCGCAGCTTGCCGAGTATCTCGACGCCCACGATCCCGCGACGCACGCGCTGCCGCGCTACGTCGCGCGCATCCGCGCCGGCAACAAGGAGGACCACCGTTTCCTCGTCGACGAGCACGCGCGCGCCACGTTCCTCAGCGAGCACGGCCTCAACGCCGATCTCACCGAGCAGGCTGAGAACGGCGCCGCCTCCGCCACGCCGTTCAACGGCGGCAGCAAGCCCGCCGTCCCCGCCCGCCGCGTGACGATCCACGAAATCTACGAGAGCACCGAGATGGCCAAGCTCCTCAAGGCGATCGCCGCCGCCGGCCTCGATACCGCGCGCTTCGGCGCCACCGAGACACCGCTCTTCACCATCACCGAGAACCCCGGCCAGAAGAGCGAAAACAAGATCGAGCTCCGCAGCCCCCTCGAGATCGTCACGACGATCCGCGCCAACGGCCGCAAGGGCCTCAGCATCCAGCGCTACAAGGGCCTCGGCGAAATGAACCCGAAGCAACTCTTCGAGACGACCATGGACCCCGAAAAACGCCGTCTCCTCAAAGTATCGATCGATGACGCCGCGAAAGCCGACGCGCTCTTCACGCTCCTCATGGGCGACGAAGTCCCCCCGCGCCGCCAGTTCATCGAGGACAACGCGCTAAACGTGCAGTTTCTGGATGTGTGATAACCCGAACGTGGCTGCGAAACGACCCAGTCAAAATTCGCCCCGGCCCGCCATCCGCGAACTCTCCGCGGACGAGGCGGCGTTCCTGGCTGCCGCCGTGGACGATGGGCTCAGGATTCAACCGCGTTTCCGCCCGGAACCGTTGCTGGCGCGCACTGGTCGCGGATTCATGGCGTCGGCCGGCGTCTCGGAAATTGCCGCGGCCAAGCAGCCGCGCCGCTCCTCCCGGAAATGAAGCACGCCTGGCTCAGCGCCGCAGGATGGACCGTCGTCACCGAAATCAACCGGCAGCTCTGCATGCAAGCCGGCGCCCAGCATGGCCAGACCAGCGAAGGGCACGAGCCCGCGAAACGGCTGTGGGCCAAGCGGCATTTGCAAGCGCTCGATTTGGCGCAAGTCGCCAAGCTCTGCCACGACTGCCACCGCCTCGCCCCATTCCTGAATTACAACGGCAACACCTTCGTCGCCATCGCGCGCCAAGCCGTGGCGACCATCGCGCTTCCCCCGGCCGAGGCCGCGGTATTGCGATCGCTCATCGGCCATGTCGTCGCCGGAACGGCTGAGCCGCCCGAGCACGATCGGTTCCTGCAATTCATCCGGACGCTCGCTGAGCGCGGCACGTAGCATCTCGCTCCGCGTCTCCCCTTCTCTCCGTCTTCCACTCTCCCGTCTTCCGTCCCGTGTATACCGCCTCCGAAAAACTCTCCTCGGCCAACATCACCGACATCATGCAGTCGGCCTACATCGAGTATTCGATGTCGGTCATCATCTCGCGGGCCCTCCCCGACGCGCGCGATGGCCTGAAGCCGGTGCAGCGCCGCGTCCTCTACGCGATGCTCCGCGAGGGCCTGCTGCACAACCGCTCCTTCGACAAGTGCGCCGGCGTCGTCGGCGAAGTGCTGAAGAACTACCACCCGCACGGCGACTCCTCCGTCTACGACACGCTCGTCCGCATGGCGCAGCCGTGGGTCATGCGTTACCCGCTGATCGATCCGCAGGGTAATTTCGGTTCCGTGGACGGCGATCCGCCCGCAGCCTACCGTTACACCGAGGCGCGGCTCAAGGACATCGCCGAGGACCTCCTCAAAAACATCGAGGAGGACACCGTCGATTTCGTCCCCAACTACAAGGAGTCGACCACCGAGCCGACGGTCCTCCCGTCCGCGTTGCCGAATCTCCTGATGAACGGGTCGACCGGCATCGCGGTCGGCATGACGACCAACATCCCGCCGCACAACCTCGACGAGATCATCGACGCCACGGTCGCCATCATCGACGACCCGCGCATCTCCGTGGACGCCATCTGCGAGATCGTCAAAGGCCCCGATTTTCCCACCGGCGGCATCATCTCCGGCCGCGAGGGCATCCTCAGCTACCTGAAGACCGGCAAGGGCATCGTCCGCACGCGCGGCAAGGCCCACACCGAGGAACTCAAGGGCGGCATGGAGCAGATCGTCATCACGGAGATCCCCTACAACGTTAACCGCAACACCCTCGTCACCCGCATCGCCGAGCTCGTCGGCGAAAAGGAAATCGACGGCATCCGCGATCTCCGCGACGAGTCCGACGAGAATACCCGCATCGTGGTCGAGCTGAAGCGCGGCGAGCAGGCGAAGGTCGTCATCAACCAGCTTTTCCAGAAGACCGCGCTCGAATCCTCCTTCGGTGTCACGCTGCTGGCCCTCGACAAGAAGCGGCCGAAGCAGATGAACATCAAGGAACTCATCGAGTGCTACATCGAGCACCGCCGCGATGTCGTCACGCGCCGCACCAAGTTCCGCCTCAAGGAGGCCGAGGACCGCGCGCACATCCTCGAGGGCTACATCATCGCCCTCGATAACCTCGACGACTTCGTCAAAATCATCCGCGCCTCCGCCAACAAGGAGGAGGCCAAGGTCCGCTTGATGGCGAAGTATCCGCTCTCGGATCGCCAGACCGACGCCATCCTCGAGCTCCGTCTCTACCAGCTCACCGGCCTCGAGCGCGGCAAGATCGAGGCGGAATACGTCGAGCTGATGAAGCTCATCGAGGAACTCCGCTCCATCCTCGCCTCCGAGGCCAAGCTCCTCGCGCTGATCAAGAAGGAGCTCGCCGAGATGAAGGCGAAATACACCTCGCCCCGCCGCACCGAGATCGTCGGCGCCGCCGGCGATTTCCGGATGGAGGACGTGATCCCCAATGAGGGCTGCGTCATCACCGTCTCGCACCTCGGCTTCATCAAGCGCACGCCTGTCGCCGAATACCGCTCGCAGCGCCGCGGCGGGAAGGGCGTCATCGGCGCCGAGACCTACGAGGAGGATTTCGTCGAGAACCTCTTCACGGCCTCCACGCACGACTACATCCTCTTCCTCACGAGCATCGGCCAGTGCCATGCGAAGAAGGTCTACGATGTCCCGGAGGGCACGCGCACGGCCAAGGGCAAGTCCGTCTCGTCCTTCCTGCGTCTCGCCGAGGGCGAGAAGATCGCCGCGATGATCTGCGTGAAGGACTTCGCGGAGGATCGCTTCCTCGTCATGGCCACCAAGAGCGGCGTGATCAAAAAGAGCTCGCTCGCCGACTACGCCAACTGCACCCGCGAGGGCGGCCTCATCGGCATCAACCTCGCCGAAAAAGATTCCGTCATCGGCACCGTGCTCACCACCGGCAACGACGAGATCATCCTCGTCTCGAACCAAGGCCTCGCCGTGCGCTTCCGCGAGCGCGACCAGGAGTCGGGCGAGGATCTTTTCCGCCCGACGGGCCGCGCCACGGGCGGCGTCACCGGCATGAGGTTCAAGCTGGAGAGCGATTACCTCGACGTGATCGAGGTCGTCGATCACACCGCCAAGTTCCTCGTCGCGAGCGAAGCCGGCCTCGGCGTGCGCACGCGTTTCGAGGATTACCGCCTCATCAACCGCGGCGGCAGCGGCGTCTGGGCGATGGACCTCCCCGGGGATGGCTCCGTCCGTCTGGCCGGCGCGCTCAGCGTGAAGGACACCGACGAAATCATGCTCCTCACGGCGAAGGGCCAGAGCGTGCGCTGCCCGGTGAACACGATCCGCGAGGTGAACCGCGGTGGCAAGGGAGTGAAGCTCCTCACGCTCGAGCCCGGCGACAAGCTCATGAGCATCGCTCGCATCGTCGAGACGGACGAGCAGCAGGCGGCCAACGGCACTGAGCCGACACCGACGGTCTGAGTTTGGTAGCTCTGAGTTTGGTAGCCCTGCTCGTGAGAGCAGGGACCGTCGGGAGTCTCAGTGTTGTCTGTCCCGCCCCTCCCGAGGCGGGCTACCGGCAATCTGCAATCGCGCGCTCCTATTTCGCGCCCTCGATGATCGCCACCTTCACCCGTTGTCGCACGCCCTCGACCGTCATCCAAAACGTGCCGAGCACCCCGGGCGCGATTTTCACCGCGGGCCGCAGGATCGGGGGCGAGACGTAGGTCGACTCGCCGGCTGACTGCCAGCGCTGGCCGTTCTCCAGCACAAAGGTCGTCCGACCTTCCCAGCCGCGAAACTCCCCCGCGAGGCGGCTCTCCACCGTCGAGTATTCGATCTTGGTCCCGGGGGTGAGCAGAACCTTCGCCCGCGCGAGCAGGCTCGTTTCGGATTTCTTCGCCGCTTCCTGCTGCTCCTTGGCGCGCGCGCTGGCCTGCGCCTCGGCATTCGCCCTGGTCGCCGCCGCTTCGGATTCCGCGCGGGCGGCCTTGGCCTCTGCCCGGCCGCGTGCCTCGCTCTGGGCGATGGCCTCGCGGCGCGCCGACTCGAGTGCGCCGCTCTTGTAGTCGCGCACCAGCGCGTCGAGTCGCGCGAGTTCCTCGGGTGACAGTTTTGCCAGCCCCGCCGCCGAGAAATCCCCCGTCGGAATCGTCTTCGAGAATTTTTCCTCGGCCGCCGCCGCGAGTCCCGTCGCCGCCATCCACACCGCCGCCAGGAGCATCCGTTTCATGCCGCGAACTCAGCGCGCCGCGCCCGAGCCTGCAACGCCATTTCCCTCTTCCCATTTTCCGCCTCACGGCTTTCCGGTTTGAGCGCGCAAATCGTTTCCGGGTAGGCCAGCGCGCTTGCGCGCGCCAAACCGCGCTCGCAAGCGAGCTGACCTACGGTTGTGAAACCAAACCGGAAAGCCGTGTTCTTCGCCTCCCCGCGCGCGTCCTGCGTGGCCTTGGCGAAGAGGAGTCTCACGTTCTCTCATTCTCCCTGCCCGCCGCTTTTGTCCTTCCCTCTTTAGCCCGTCGGCATTCGCTGTGCCTCTCATGGCCGGCCGCATCACTTCGCTCCTCGATCCGTCGCGCATTGTCCTGCAGGTGCAGGGCGTCAAACGCACCGCCGCGCTCAACGAGATCGCGCGGCGCCTCGACGGGCATCCCGACGTGGCCAACTTCGCCGGCTTCTACGACGAGCTGCTCGCGCGCGATCGCCTCGACACCACCTGCCTCGGCAACGCCGTCGCCCTCCCGCACGCGCGCACGGAGCACGTCCGCAAGATCGTGATGGCCGTCGGCCGCTCCGACACCGGCATCGCCTTCGACGCCAACGGCGAGATCGTGCGGCTCTTTTTTGTCCTGGGCACGCCCAAGACCAAGCCCGGCGACTACCTCGCCGTCGTCAGCGCCCTCTGCAAGATCCTGAAGGACCCCGCCGACCGCGCGACCTTCCTGTCCGCCCCGACGCCCGAGGCCTTCATCGCCGCCATCGCCGCGGCGGAGGCGAAGCTGGGCTTGTAAGCAGCGGCGGGCGGCCCGCGCACCGGTTCTGCGCGTTCGCAAACCTCGGCGGGCAGGGACGCCCCCGGCTCCGCACGACCACGGTCGCTCTCCCGGCTCGACGCCACCCGGCCCTGACACCACGTTTCCTGCCGCATGATCCGTTCCTTCATCTTCAGCGACGGCAAGCTCGTCGGCCAGGACCTCGAGATCGAGGCGCTGCGGCTCGTGCGCGCCGACAAGGGCCTGCTGCTCTGGGTCGATCTCGACAACCCGACGCCGGAGGAAACCAAGACTGTGCTCGAGGGCGTCTTCGAGTTCCACCCGCTCGCCATCGAGGACTGCGTGCAGCCCAACTCGCTCCCCAAGGTCGAGGACTACGAGGATTACCTTTTCATCGTCACCCACGCCGTCGATTTCACACGCACCGAGAAGTTCAATACCACCGAGCTCGATCTTTTTTTGGGCAAGGACTACGTCGTCACGTTCCACACCGCGCCGCTGCGCTCCGTCTCCACGCTCGTTGAGCGTTTCGGCAAGGCCACGGGCCCCGTGCCGCGCGGGCCCGACCGCATCGCGCACACGCTGATCGACCTCCTCGTCGACAACTACGCGCCGGTCGTCGACGAGCTGCGCGCCGAACTCGAGGAGATCGAGGAGCACGTCCTGGCCGACGCGGCGGGGCAAAAAAAACTCGTCAACGAGCTGCTCCACGTGCGCAACGATTTCACCAAGCTCCGCCAGATCGTGCGCCCGCAGCGCGACGTGATCGAGCGCCTCGCGCGCGGCGACTCCAAGCTCGTGCGCGCCAAACTGCTCCCGTATTTCCGCGACCTGCGCGACAATCTCGCCCGGCTTGAGGACACCACCGCCGGCTATCACGAGCGGCTGCTCATGGCCTTCGACATTTATCTCAACAAGGCCGCGTTCGAGGCCAACCAAGGCATCAAGTTCCTCACCGCCATCACCGCGGTCACGATCCCGGTGATGGTCATCGGCACGTGGTATGGCATGAACTTCGAGAAGATGCCGGAGCTGCAAGCCGGCGGCTATCCCTGGGCGATTGGCGCGATGATCGTCACCACGCTGCTGATGTTCCTCTACTTGAGGAAGAAAAAGTGGTTCTAAGGGAGACGCCGCCGGAGAGGGTCCGTGTTGACCGCAACGTGCTTTCGCAAGCCGCGCCGTAACCCACCCGCCGCGTTGCGGTCCAAGCCCAAGCCGGCCTGTCTTGCGGGTTGACCCCGCCCAGTGCGCAGGCTGTTTTCCGCCTAGCCTTCCATGCCGGCTCCAACCGAAACGATTGCCGAAACCTCCACCCCGCTCCGCGTCGCGTTTGCGGGCGGGGCCGGCGCGGCCGCGGCCAGTGTGATCGTGGGCGCTCCCTGGCTGGCAGGCGCGCCGGTGGAGGAGATTTTCGAGGCGGCCGCGCCTCTCGATCCGCACGATGGCGTGCGGATGTTCCGCAGCGGGGGATTCTTGCTCGGGCATGCGTGGGAGCCGTTCGTTTCGACGGAAGTCTCCGCCCGGGCGGACGCCCTCTATCGCCGCATCCTGGGCGCCACGCGCGGCCTGCATCTTTGCCGCGTCTGGAACTACGTGCCCCGGATCAACGCCGCCACCGGTGGGCTCGAGCACTACCAGGCTTTCTGCCAAGGCCGCTCGCTGGCGTTCGAACGCGCCTTGGGCGGCGCGTTTCAGCCTAGTTTGCCCGCGGCCTCCGCCGTCGGCGCGACCGGCGATCACTTGGACGCGATCTTCGTGGCCAGCGCGACGGTGCCCCGCCACTTCGAGAATCCCGCGCAGGTGCCGGCCTACCTTTATCCGTCCGAGCACGGCCCGCGTGCGCCGAGCTTTGCCCGCGCCACGGTCGTGCGCGACTCGGGCGAGACCTGGACGTTCATCTCCGGCACCGCCGCCATCAAGGGGCACAAGACCGTCGCGCCCGGCACGCTCGACTCCCAGATCGACTGCACGCTCGACAACCTGCGCCTGATCTCGCGCGCCGGCGGGCTGGGCGACGACTTGGCTTCCGGCCGTGCGGTGCGCCGGCACTTCAAGGTCTATCTCCGCCACGCCGCCGATCTCGCCGCCGTGCAGGCGGGATTGGGCCGTGCCCTGTTCGCGCCAGCCGACCACGTGACCTACCTTCACGCCGACATCTGCCGCGCCGCCCTCGCGATCGAAATCGAGGCGACGATCGTCACGGCGTGATATTTACGTGCCGGGCCTGGGCTTGCTCAGGCCCTTGGAGTTGCTCCGGGCCTGGCCGGACCTAGGTCAGGCCCTAGCCCGAACTCAACAGCGCTCGCAGCTTCGCCGTGTCCGTCTTGCCGCGCGCCGTGAGGGGAAACGCCGCGAGCGTCACGATCTTCCGCGGGATTTTCCACGCGGCGATGCGCTCGCGCAGGGCGGTCCGCAGCGCATCGCCGGATTCGTCGGTCGCCACGGCCGCGGCCAGCGACTCCGCGCGGTCCGCGTGGGGCGCCACATGCGCCTCGCGCACCCCCGGCAGCGCGCGCAGAGCGCGCTCCACCTCCGCGAGGTCGAGGCGGCGGCCGGCGATCTTCACGGTGCGGCCGGCGCGGCCGAGGAGCACAACCTCGCCCGCGGCGGTGAACGCCACGCGATCCTTGGGCCGGTGTGAGCCGGGCCGGCGGTTGCCGAGCGTGAACACGGCATCGCTCGTGATCGTGATCGAGCCGCTGCGGCCGGGCGTCAGCCGCACGCCGGGTAGCGGAGTGCCGACGCTGCGGCCGGTCAGCGCCGCGTCGCCCGTGCGATCGTAGGTGATGCCGCCGGTCTCGCTTGAGCCGTAGAAGCCGTGAATTTTTTTCCCGAAGCGGGCGTGGAAAGCCGTGGCGATCTCCGGGGCCAGCGGCGCGCCGGCCGAGATCACCGTGCGCAGCGAGGCGAGCGATTGCGGCGTGAGGTCGGCGAGCGCGAGGGCACGGAGCAGCGCCGGCACGGCGGGAAACACCGTCGGCCGCCACCGCGCCATCGCCTCCGCGATCGCATGCGGCAGCGCGGCGATGCCGACCACCAGCGCGGTGCCTTGCGCCAGAAGCGGCACCACGAGATTGCCTAGCCCGTAGGAGTGGCCGAGCGGAATGAGCCCGAGGTTCATGTCGTCCGCGCGGATCGCCATGCCGGTGCAGACCTGGCGGCCGTCGGCCAGCATCTGCGCGTCGGTGAATGCCAGCGCGCGGGGCGTGCCGGTCGAGCCCGAGGTGAGCTTCAGGACCCGCCGCGCATCGCGCGCGCGAACCGGCCGCTCCGTGATCATTTCGAGCGCATCGCCGTGCCAGAGCCATGCCGCGCGAATCGCCGCGGCGGTCGCGCGCTGTGCCGCGGGAGGCTCGCCCGGATCAAGCGGGGCGATGACCGCATCGGCGCGCAACAAGCCGAGAAAAACGCGCCACCACTCCGCGCCGTTGGGCTCGGCCAGCACCACCGTTTGGCGCGCAAGGCCCGCGCCGTGCTCGTCGTTCCACGCGCCGCCCAAGGCGTCCAGTTGAGCGCGCGTCCAGGTGCGGCCCGAAGCGGCGTCGATGAGCGCGACGGCGTCGGGCGCGGTGCGCACGGTCTTTTCCCACGCGGAAAGCAGCGTCGTGCTCATGCGGCCTTGCGCCGCGCGAGCGGTTCCAGTTCCACGACAAGCAACGCCGCCACGACGATAAGCGCGACCGTCATCCCGAGCGCATGGATCACCGGGATGCGGCTGAAGCCGAGCACGCCGAACGAGGCCGCGGTCGAGAGCGCGGAGAGCCGCACCGGGACCGGCGGCGCGAGCCCGGCCGCGGCGTTCTCCGACGAGAAGATCGCGTAGTTGTGCGAAAGGCACACGCCGAGGAACGCGCCGAGCAGGTGGAACAGGTTCAGCGTCTGCCCCGCGAGCCCGAGTGCGCCGAAGACAAAGAAGCACGCGCCCGCCGGAATCACCGCGATGCGCAGCCCGCGCCGCGGCGGATAGATCACGAACACGCTGGCAATCACGAGGCCGAGGCCGATGAGGCTCAGCCGCAGCGCCGACCAGCGGTAGCGCGTGAAGAGATCGTTGAGCGACTCCAGCTGGTTCAGGGCGATCGTATGCAGCTCCGGTGCCGGCGGCGCGGCGCTGGCGGATTTCTCCGTGATCGTGAGGAACCAAAACGGCGCGGTGCCCGTGTGGCTGAGCAAGGCCAGCGGGCCTTTCAGCGCGCCGCGCAGATCGGCGGCGAGGTTTTCGTAGGCGGTGACCGCCGGGCGCGTGCGCGCTTCCTCCCAGCCCGTGAAAAAAGGCTCGAACGACTCCGGGGTGAAGCCCCGCGTGCCGAGCGCGGAGCGAAACTCCGCCGCGAAGCTCGCGAGCGCGGCTTGCCGCGCCGGGTGGGCGCGCCAGTCGGCCTCGGTTGGGAGGAGCAGGCCCACGCTGCCGGCGGCGGTGCCGCCGCGTTTTTCCAGAAACACGTCCAGCCGCTGCCGGGCCTCGGCGAGCGTCGCGCCGTGCGTGAGGTAGAGGGAGCGGTCCTTGGATTCGCCGAACAGCGTGCGCAGCGCGGCGTCGTTGGCGTGCAGTTCCGGCGAGGGCAGGTCGAGCTGACGCACGTCGTCGCGCCAGCGCAGGCGCAACGGCCCGGCGATCGCGATGATGAGGGCGAGCACGGCCAGCCCGCGCACAAGGCCGCGCCACCTGTTGCCGCCGGCGCGCAGCCCGCCGAGCGCCCGGCCCTCGAGCTGCGGGCGATCGAGCTGGGCGAAGTAGAGCATCGCGGCGCCCAGTGCGCAGAGCAGCCCGGCCGAAACGAAGACGCCGATCTGGCGGATGAGCGGCAGGTCGGAAAACAAGAGGAGCGAGAAGCCGATGACGGTCGTCAGGCAGCTCGCGAGCAGCGGCTTCAGCAGGCGGCGGAGTTTATCGCCGTAAGGTTCGTCGGGCCGCAGCGAGGGCTGCATGTAGAGATAAAAACCGTAGTCGATCGCGACGCCGCTCAGCAGCGAGCCGATTACGAAGACGAGGATGTGCAGCCGATCGAAGAGCAGAGTCGAGATCGTCCACGCCCCCGCGATCGAGAGGAGGACGATGGGCACGAGGTGGAGGAGCTTGTGAATGCCGCGCACGAGCAGCGCGCTGACCGCGAGCACGGCGAGGAGCGAGAGCGTGTTGAGCAGGCCGATCTCGGACTCGATGCGCGCGCGGCTCGCGGCGGCGAAGCGGCTCACGCCGGTCCAACGCAGCTCGAGGCCTGGAGTGTCCGACTGCGCGCGGGCGAATGCGGCGTCGATGGCGGCGAAGAGCGGCGCCTGGCCTTCCTCGACGAACGGCGAAGCGCGCGCGAGCGCCCACACCAGCGCGTGGCCGCCGGCGTTGCCGCCCGGTGCGCCGAGCAGGCGCGCCTTCTCGATGAGCGACGGCACGAGCAGCAGCGGATCGCGCGGGAGGAGGTCCTGCATCGCGGCGGCCTCGGGGCGGGCCAGAAAATTCTCGAGGTCGGCGGCGGCGCGAGCGGCGAGCCAGCGCGGGAAGTCTTCCGATCGACCGCCGGTCGCGGCGAATTCCTTTTCGCGCGCCCCGAGCCACGTCGGCAGCAGCCACGCGAAGCGGTGCTCAAAGATTTTCCGCGCGAGCTCACCGTCCGCCGTCGGATCGCCGATCACGGCGGCCTCGGCGAACGCGGGCGAGTCGCGCAGCGCCGCGGCGAAGGCCTGGGCAGCGGCCGCGGGCGGTGTCTCGGGGGCGCGGGGATCGCGCAGCGCGACCAGCACCACGCGCGCCTGCGCGCCCTGGGAGAAGCTGCGCACGATCCCGAGTTCCGGCGACTGCTCCGCCGCGGGCATCAGATCGAGGACGTTGGTCGAGATCTTCGTCGCGTGGTCCAGGCGCAGCAGCCACACACCGCAGCCGACGGCGAAGGCCAGCAGCGCGAGACGGGCCAATTGTTTCTGGCGGCGTGGTTCCAAGGGTGGGGTGGAAAATTCCAAACGCCAAAGGTCCAAACGCCAAACAAACCTCAAGGCTCAAATCCCAAAGCCGGCCACCGGCTGGGAATTCCTTTTGGGCTTTGGCCCTTGGGCGTTTGAGATTTCATCCGCGGTCATCGGAAGAAACGCCTCAGCGTGTCACCGGTGAAAAGCACGTCCTCCACGGTGTCGCGGATCGCGATCTCGATGCGCTGCGCCGGCGATTTGACGATGGAGATGCCGCGCAGCTCGTGCCCCTGCCCGCGGATCGTGAGCGTGCCGAGCAGCGTGGTGAACGCCGGGTCGCGGGAGACGAAGGTGAGGGTCCAGGCGTTGCCGTCCCGCTGGCCATGGACGGCGAAGTCCTTTTGCAGCGCCGGGAGATCGAAGCGCAGCACGCGCACGAGCGCGGAGGTGGCGGCCTGCGCGCGGCTGTCGTTGGGCGGCGTGCGCTCGCGGCCTTGGTCGTCGCGGATCAGCAGGCCCTTGGCGTCGGCGATCAGCGTGCTTTTTTCCGGCGTGAGGTAGCGAAGGCTGAGGCCCAGCTCCGGCACGATGCGCACCTCGCCGGTGAGCACGATGGGTTCCTTGCGGAAAGGAAAGAAGCGGCGCTCCTCGAATTTCGACTGCCGCGCCTTGTTCGGGGCGAGCCGGGCGAACAGATCGCGCCACGCAGGATCATTCGCCGGATCGGCGAGGAGGGTTGCGGGCGAGAGGGGCAGCGGTTCGGCGGCACGAGCAAACGGGAACCACGACGCGAAGAGGAGAATGTAGCCTAGAACTCTCGGAAAAGTTGACCACGGACGAACACGGATGAGCACGGATGGAGAAGACACTGAAAGCGGGAGGTGGTGACTAGCCCTGATTGAATCCGTGTTCATCCGTGTCATCCGTGGTTAAATTTCCGACTCGCACGCACCCGTCGCACGGAGACCCAGCGCCAGAGGAGAAGTTGCGGGAGCAGGCGGAGGTGGAGCCAGATGAGTTTCAGGTTGTCGCGAAGGTAGTTGAAATGCGAGACGCCACCCTCGGCCTTGGCGAAGTAGCGGCAAGGCGCCGGCAGGTTCACGGTCGGCACGCCGGCCCAGAACATCCGGACCGCCACCTCGGGATCGAAGTCGAAGCCGCGCGCGCGGCGCGTGGCGGCCAGGGCGTCGCGCAGCGGGGCCGCGGGATAGACGCGGAAGCCGAACAAGGGATCGTCGATGCCGGCGCCGAGAATCAGGATGTGCGCGAGGCCGACGCTGAGTTTGCGGCCGTGCAGGCGCTCGAGTGGCACCTCGGGCCCGAAGATGGGCCGGCCGAGCACGAGCGCGGCCGGATTCGCCCTCGATGCCGCCATGAACGGCCCGATGTGATCGACCGGGTGCTGGCCGTCGGCATCAAGCGTGAGCGCGTGGGTGAAGCCGGCGGCAAGTGCGGCCTCAATCCCGGTGGCGACCGCGGCGCCCTTGCCGCCGTTTTTCAAACGCGCAAGCACGCGCACGCGCGGATCGGTGACGTAGGTTTTTGCCACGGACGTGGCGCTGCCGTCGGTGCTGCCGTCATCGACGATCCACACGGGGGCCCAGTGCGCGAGCGCGGCGGCCACGGTCGCGGCGAGGCGCGGGCCGGGGTTGTAGCTCGGGATGAGCACGAGATGCGTGGCGGATGGCGTCATGTTGCGGCGAGGGCCGGCAGGAGCTGGCGGGTGGCGCGAGCGGTCAATTGCACCGCCGTCTCGCCCGGCCGCGGGTTGATTTCCCCGAGGAGCGTGATGTCCACGTGCGAGGGGAACGACGGCGCGCGCCACCATGGCCAGCCCTTGGGCACGAGGTCGCGCGGCGCGCGGACCAAGATCAGGCGAACCGGGACGCGGGCGCGCGCGGCGATGAGCGCGAAGCCGGGCTTCAGCGGGTTGAGCGCGATATCCGCCGCGGTGCGCGTGCCCTCGGGAAACACGAGGAGCGAGCGGCCGGCGGCGACGCGCGCCGCGACATCGCGGATGAGATCGACGCCGTTTTCGCCGGCGGCGTAGCCGGCCATGAGCGCGGCGGGGCCGAGCACGGGATTGCGCATGATCGCGGGCTTGAAGATGCAGATCGTGTCGGGCAGCTGCGAGAGGATGAACGTCGCGTCGAGCAGCCCGGGGTGGTTGGCGATGTAAACGGCCGAGCCCCTCATCGCCTCCGGCGTGAAGCCATGGAAGCGCACGTAGATCAAGCGCGTCGCCCGCAGCCATGCGCACCACGCCACGAAGAGCCGCCGGATCGCGCGGCACGCCGCCGCCCCGTAGCGCTGCCGATCGCGGAGCAGCAGCATGGGCATGCACACGACGTTGAGCGCCACGCCGACGGCGGCGAACAGCGTCCACGAGACGATGTTCGCCGGATAGTGATAAAGGCGCAGCAACCGGCGCGGGGACGTCATGGCTCGGGCGGGTTGAGCGGCGTGAAGTTCAGCCAGAGCGTCGGATCGGCGCGCAGCCATCCCTCCAGGCGCGAGAGGAATTCCTGGAAGTGCGCGCGCGCGCGATCGAGGTTGGCGGCCTTGCCTGCGTCGTCGGGCCGGAAGAGCGCCGAGCTGTGGACGGTCGAGCGGCCCGGCCCGGCCGGCAGCCCCACGCTGAGCACGACCGGGAGGCGGAAGATGAGCGCGAGGTGGTAGATCGTGAATGGGAAAGTGCGGCGCGCGCCGAGGAACTGGAACGCCTCCGTCTTGGCGCTGAACCCGAGGCGGTCGCACTTCAGCGCGACGGAAGCGCCGGTCGCGAACGCGTCCTTGATCGCGAAGAGGAGGTTCTCGGGCTGGTTGACCCAGATGTAGCTCACCCAGTCCGCAAAGCGCGCGCCGAGAATCTCCGTGTCGTGGGAATTCTCGAGGTGCTGCCGCAGCATGAACACGCGGCGGCGCTCCTGCGGCCCGATCAGGAAGCCCGTGAGATCCGAGTGCCCGAAGTGAAACGAGCCGAGGAGCGCCGCCTCGCCGGTCTCCAGCAGCGTGCGAAACCCCGTCGCGTCCGCCGCCAGATCGCCGCGGTGCGGCTGGCCGCGCGCCACCCGCAGCCGCAGCATCATGAATTCCTCGAACGCGAAGAAATGCCGGAAGATCTCGCGCCGCGTCGGCTCGCGCCCGAGCACCACGGCGAGATAAGCCCGGGAATTCGCGCGCTGCGCGTGCATCTTCAAAATCGCGCCCGCCGTGCCCAGCCGGCGCAACGGACGAAACAGCCACTCCGGCAGGACCGCATCGAGCGCGCAGATCAGGCGAAAGCCCCAGTCCGGGCCGGGGTTCCGGGCGGGCGCGGAGAGCGATGGCGCGTTCATGGGCGGAGCCACGCGACCCTCAGCCGCAGGCCCGGCGCGGCGACTTGATCGATGGGCTTGCGGGCGCGCAACGCGTCGAAAAACTCCGGCAGCATGAAGTCGGCTCCGCTCGCGGTTTCATCCGCGGGCGCGAGCGTCACGCGCGCGATCGCGCCCGCCGGATCACGCGAGAGCGCGAGGGCAAAGGCAAACGTGCGCTCGCTCGCGGCGCGGTTCGCGAGCAACCACGTGCCTCGCTCCTCGCCGCCGCACAGCAGCACGCGGGGCGCCGGCGCGAGCAGCGCGGTCTGCATGGCGTGCGCCACCAGATGCGCGCGGCCGGTGAGCGGAAAAAATTCCCCGACCGCGTGCTGCCGCCCGATGAGCGCCTGCTGCACGGCGCTCGGATGAATGGAGGTTTGGAAGAGCGTGGGGCTCGCCGTCGGAAAACTGTCGAGGTAGCCCTCGAGCGCGCAGGTCTCCGCGAAGCTCGACGCATACACGATCGCGTCGTCGGGCCGCGGGGCGACGTCGTCGAGCGCGGCGCCTACCAGGAGGCCAAGCTGCGTCATGCGCCGCGTGGCGCCGCGCGGGAAGCGATCTTTGAGCCGCTCACGCGTCGCCGCGAGATCCTCGGCGCCGGCATCGGCGAGGCTGAGGGCGTGGAGATGACGCTCGATGGGGATCATCGTTCGATGGTAGGGCCGCCGCTTGTCGGCGAGCCGTTGGGCGAGCGGATCCCGGCTCGGCGACAAGCGCCGGCCCTACGACCGGAATCGCGTTCGGGAATCTCGGGGCGAGTTTTAAGCATGGCCCAGGAAAAAGGCGGCGTGGGCGCCGCCGAAGGCGTTGCTGGTGCAGACGACGCCGTCGGTGTCGCGCAGGTCGAGCGGCGCGAAGGCGACGTTGTCATGAAAACCGGGGCCATCGCTCCCGACGGTGCCGGGCGCGCGGCCCGCGCGAATCGCCTCGCAGGCGAGCGCAAGCTCCACGAGGCCGCAGCTGCCGAGCGTGTGGCCGAGGCTGCCTTTCCACCCCGTGAGCGGCGCGCCGGGAAACGCCGCGGCGAGCGCCGCGCATTCGAGCCGTCCGGCCTCGAGCGTGCCGGTGCCGTGGCCCTTGAGCCACAGGCGGCGGCCGGTGAGCGCGGCGGCCACGGGCGAGAGGCACGCGGCGAAGCCTGCCCCGTCGGCCCGGTTGGCGGTGAAGTGGTGCATCTCGTTGTGCAGGCTCTGCGCTGCGAGCGTGAAGTCGCCGGCGTCGCGCGCCAGCACCGCGAAGGCCGCGCCGTCGCCCAGCCCGATCGAGCCGGTGGCGCGCGCGGCGTAGGGCGCGGGGAAGCCGGCGTTGAGGATTTTCAGCGCATGAAAACCGCCCGCGACAAACGGACTGATGAAGTCGAAAGAAAACACGAGCGCGCGCTCAGCAAGGCCGGCCTCCAGCGTGCGCGTCGCGAGCAGCAGCCCAAGATGCGCCGACACGCAGGCGTGCGAGACGGTGGTGACGTTGGCGCTCCAGCCGAGTTCGCGCGCGAGCCACTCGACGCTGCGGTGCGGCGTGCCGTAGGCGAGGTGCGCCGGGTCGCCATGGCGGCGGAAGGCGTAAAGGCTGCCGACGCCAAAATTGCTGCTCGTGACAAACACGGGCCGTCGCGCCGTGCCCCAGCCGTCAGCCGGGATTGCCAACGCGAGAGCGCGAACGGCGGCGAGCCAGTTGGGCGGAGCCGTCTCGTCGAAGCCGCGGCCGGGCGCGAGCGCGAGCGGCACGCTTTCGCCGCCGTCCGCGCCGAGCACCGGGTGCGCGCGCAATGCGACCTCGCCGCGCAGGAGGGCGGCGAGGGTGGCGCGGGCGTCACCGAGGGCGGTGACGCAGCCGGCGCGTTCCAGACGGACGGCGGAGGGGAGGGCCATGCGCGGCGGCGGGGCGGGCCGCGGGCGGGTCAGCGCGGCAGCCGCGCCGGATCGGCGCGGGCGCGGATGAACTCGGCGAGGTGCGCGATGCTGGCCAAGGCCACGCGCGACTCCTCGCTGCTGCTGATCTTGATGCCGAATTCCTTCTCCAGCGTCACGACCAGCTCGAGAGCGTCGATCGAGTCGAGGTTGAGGCCGGAGCCGATCAAAGGCTCATCGTCCGCCATCTGGGCGGGTGTGACGTCCTCGAGCTTGAGGGTCGTGACGATGAGGGTCTTGAGACGTGCGATGAGCGGATCGGCCATGAGGGTCAGACAGCAGCCAAGGGAACCTGTGCGCCCACGGCAAACGAGATGATGAGGAAAAATCAGGCCGCCAGGGCCCCAGGATCGACGGTGTTCGAGCGTCTTGCGCCGCCGTCATGAGCCGTCATCGTCACCGCCGTGCGCGTGGTTTTCGACACCAACGTTCTCGTCTCCGCCCTGCGCTCCCGGCGCGGCGCCTCTTTCCAGCTCGTGCAGCAGCTCGGCTCGCCGAAGTTTCGGCCCGTGGTTTCGCCGCCGCTTTGCTTGGAATATGAGGATGTTTTTCGCCGGACGGGGCTGCTGCCGGGACTTGCAGGGCAGGAGATCGACGACTTCCTTGATTACTTCCTGTCTGAGTCCATCGAGTGCCGGATTCACTTTCTCTGGCGACCTCACCTGCCGGATCCGAAAGACGACCTAGTGCTTGAACTGGCCTTGGCCGGCGAAGCCCGGTTCATCCTCACCCACAACATCCGCGACTTTCGGGGAGCCGATGCCTTGGGAATTCAAGCGGTGACACCGGCCGATTTCCTCAACATCCTCGCCGCCTCATGAGTTCGCTCAACGTCAACATTCCCGAATCGCTTCGCCGCCGCGCGCAGTCGCTCGCGCAGAATGACGGCGTGCCGCTGGAGCAGTTCATCGCCACCGCGCTCGCCGAGAAGGTCGCCGTCCTCGATGCGGACAGCTACATCCGCGAGCGGGCGGCGCGTGGCAGCCGTGAGAAATTCGACCGTGTGCTCGCCAAGGTGCCGGATGTGGAGCCGGAGGAGAGTGACCGGCTGTTGCCGCGCAAGGCGGGCTGAGGGCTCGTTAGGAACTTACCCCTCGCAGCACGTGGCACACGTTGCTACCGCCGAAGCCGCTGCTGTTGTTCAGCACCGCTCGCGGCGCCTCGTCGAGTGTCGCGCGCGGGAGGTTGAGGCCGGCGCAGGCGTCGTCGGGGCTCACGAGGTTGGCGTTGCCCGGGATGAAGCCGTCGCGGATCGCGAGGGCGCAGAAGGCGGCTTCCATCACGCCGGCCATCGAGAGCGGGTGGCCGGTCAGGCCCTTGGTGCTGCTCACGCGCGGGCGCGCGCCGGCCTCGGTGAACACGCTGCGCAACGCCAGCGCCTCCGAGCGGTCGCCGGCGGGCGTGGAGGTGGCGTGGGCGTTGACGTAGCCGATGTCGCCGGGAGTGACACCGGCATCGGCGAGCGCGCGGCGCATGGCGGCGGCCAGTCCGGCGCCCTCGGGGTGCGAGACGGCGACGTTGTGACCATCAGCCGCCTGGCCCCAGCCGGCGAGCTCGGCGTAGACTGGCGCGCCGCGGCGTCGCGCGGTTTCCGTTTCCTCCAGGATCAGGCAGACCGCGCCGCCGGCGCCGACGAAGCCGTCGCGCGCTTGATCAAACGGCCGCGAGGCCGTCGCCGGATCGGGATTGGTCGAGAGCGCGCGCATGGCGGCGAAGGGCAGGATTGTCTCCGCGTTCATCTCCTCGGCCCCCACGACGAGCATGCGCGTCTGCCGGCCGAGGCGGATGTCGTCTAGCGCGCAGCCGAGCGCGTGGCTCGACGACGCGCACGCGGCGGCAAACCCGCCCACCGCGCCGCGGATGCCATAGTGCGCGGCGAGGTTGAAGTTGAGCGTGCCCGCGATCGACATCACGACGCCGAGGGGATGGCCGCGCTCGAAGCGCGCCGCGTGCATCTGCGTGAGATGGTGATGGAGGAGAAACGCGGAGCCGGCCGACGCGCAGTAGAGCCCCGTCGTGCCATCGGTCAGCGCCTCGCGCGCCAGCCCCGCGTCGGCGATCGCCTGTTCGGTGGCGCAGAGCGCATAGACGCCGTGCGGGGCGAGGCCGCGGAGGGTGTCGCGCGGAATCTCGTAGCGCGCGGGAGTGCGCCAGTCGCGCCAGCTCGGGGACTCCACGGCGAAGCCTTTCACCGTGCCCGCGACCTTCACGGCCAGCGCGGGGTTGCCGACGAATTCGACGCGCTCGATGCCGCCGCGCAGCGCGCGCAGGCTCGCGGTGACGGCGGCGCGGTCGTGGCCGATGCTGGTGATGAAGCCGAGGCCGGTGACGACCGCCGTGCGCTTCATGCGCGCAACGCGGAGGCCGGCGCCGCGGCCTGCGCGGCGAGTTTCGCCCGCACGAAGGCGCGCAAGTCCCCGATGGTGCGCACGCGGAGGATCTCGGCGTTGGTCACGCTGACTTGCAGCAAGTCCTCGAGGAAAAAAATCACCTCGCTGAGCGCGACCGAATCGAAGCCGAGATCGGCGATCAGCGCCTGCGTGTCCGCCAAGGGCAGTTCCTTGTGCGGCATGAAATCGGCCACGATGGCGAGCACGAGGGTGTCGGCCGCGGCCGGATCGCCGGTGTCGCGGAGCCGGGTGTAGGCCTGGCGCACCTCCGTGGGGAAATGCCGCAGAAGATCGTCGGCCGCGGTGGGTGGCGGCGCGGCGGCAGCAGGAGCGGCGGCAACGGGAGCGGCGGCAACGGGA
>JANOCA010000139.1:0-3873 GCA_031411915.1 Opitutaceae bacterium | reverse complement strand
GGGCTGGGACACGCACAACGCCGGCCAGCTCAACCAGCACATCCTCATCCGCGAGCTCGACGCCGCGCTCGGCTCGCTCATCGCGGACCTCAAGGAGAAGAGGCTCCTCGACAAGACGCTCATCGCGCTCGGCACGGAATTTGGCCGTCCCGGGCAGTTCGACAGCGGCGGCGGGCGCGGCCACCAGTCCGCGTGTTTCTCGCTGCTGCTCGCGGGCGGGGGTCTCAATCACCGCGGCGCCTACGGCGCGACCGATGAGCTCTCGGGCAAGCCGGTGGAGCATCCCGTCTCAGTGCCGGATTTCCACGCGACGATCTACGCGGCGCTGGGCGTCAATCCCGCGAAAGACCTCGTAAGCGCCTCGCGCCCCGTGCCGATCACGGATGGCGGAAAACCGATCGCGGCGCTGTTTGGGTAGGGCGGACTTCAGTCCGCCTGGGCGCATCTCAGTTTCTTGCACCTATGCCGCGGCCTTGTGCCCTGAAGGGGCACGCTTTGATAGCCCGGGGCAACGCCCCGGGAACGCGGGGTGAGAAAATCACCGCCCTGAAAGGGCCGAACCCAAATCTCGCCCTTTCAGGGCTTGGGTTTTTCCCAATCCGTTTTCCCAGGCCGTTGCCCTGGGCTATCGACTTCCGCCCCGTTGGGGCGGAACGCGCGTTCGTGCAAGAAAGTGAGATGCGCCCGTTTGCCCTCGGCCGCGTCAACGCTCTCGCAAGTCGGGCTGAAGCCCGCCCTACTTTGGCTTCTCCGATCCTCGCGATGTTTTCGCTTCGACTCATGGTCATCACCTCGCTGATCGCGCTCCTCGGCATGCCAGGCGCGGTCGCCCAGGAGCGCGTGCTCACCAAGGCCATCGAGGTGCGCGCGCTCACGCCGGCCGAGGCGGCGACGGGCATCCCGGTGAAGCTGCGCGGTGTGGTGGTGTTTGTCGAAAGCGCCTCGGCGGTGTTTTTGCAGGACGAAACTTCGACGACATTCTTCCGCATGCCGGCGCGCACGCCGGCGCCGGGGGTCGGCGACGAAATCGAGGTCACGACCAAGACGCGGATGGGTCTCTACCTGCCGGGGCTCGACGACACGATGGTCCGGGTGCTCGGCCGGCGCGAGCTGCCGCGGGGCATCCCGGCGCAATTCGACGATCTGCATTTCGGGCGCTTCCACTACCAGCGCGTCGCGGTGGAGGGCATCGTGCGATCGGTGCAGGCGCTGGAGCCGCGGAAAAGCGTGCTGCGCCTCGCGATGGGATCGCGCGTGATCGACGTGCGGGTGGAGGCGCCGGCGGGCGATCAGATGATCGTCGATCACCGCGTGCGCGTCACGGGCCTGGCCGCCGGCTTGATCAACACGCCGCGGCGCCAGCTCGTTCAGCCGTATCTGCGCGTGCTGAATTGGGATGAAGTCGAGGTGCTCGAAGCCGCGCCGCCCGCCGCCGAGGCGCCGCAAATCTCCGCCGAGGAACTGCTGGCCTTTCGCGTGAGCGGGCTCGGCGAGCAACGCGTGCGGATGGAAGGCGTGGTGGCGGCGGTTTTCGGCGAGCAGATTTTCCTCCGGCAGGGCGAACAGGCCTTCGCGGTGCGGCTCGTGAAACCCGGCCCGCTCGCGCCCGGCGATCGGGTGGCCATCGCGGGCTTCCCCTCGATGGATCGATTCAGCGCCTCCGTGGTCGATGCCGAGCTGCTGTTTCGCACGCCGGGGGCGGCGCTTCCGCCGATTGAGGTGGCGGCGCCGGATGATTTTTACGCGAGGGCCGGCGAGCAGTGGCCCGGCCAGCACGACGGATCGGTGGTGCGCGTGGCGGGCACGGTGCGCGATGCGTTCAAGACCGAGGAAGGCACGACGCTGCTGGTGCAGGGCGCGCGACGCTCGATTCAAGTGCGGTTGCCCGACGGCGTGGTGGCGCCCGCGGTGGGCGCCACGGTGCGCGTGACCGGGGTGTGCCAAGTGGAGACCACCGTGTTCGGCCCCGGATTCCGCGGCGAGCCGGGACTCGTGAGCGTGCGGCTCGCGGGTGCAGCGGACATGGAGGTGTTGCGCGGGCCGTCGTGGTGGACGCCGACGCGTCTCGTCGCAGGCTTGGCGGCGCTCGCGAGCGTGGTGCTGCTCGCGGCTTTGTGGATCGCGCTGCTGCGGGGGCAGGTGCGGCGGCAGACCGCGGCGCTGCGGCACCGGATCGAGGCGGAGGCGGCGCTCGAGGAGCGCCAGCGGATCGCGCGGGAATTCCATGACACCCTGGAGCAGGAACTCGCCGGCGTGAGCCTGCGGCTGGATGCCTTGGCGACGCGCGTCGCGGATGAGAAAGGCCGGACCTTGGTCGAGAATTCCCGCCATCTCGTGGCGCGCATCCAGAGCGAGACGCGCGACCTCATCGGCGATCTCCGCGATCCGGCGGAGGCGGCGGGCGATCTGGCGACGGCGCTGGAAGGGGTGGCGGCGCGGCACAACGCCGACAGCGGGGCCGAGGTGCGGTTGGATTCAGCCGCCGATCTGCCGCTGTTGCCGGCGGCGACCGTCCACGATTTGCGGATGATCGCGCGCGAAGCGGTGACCAACGCGCTCCGCCACGGTGGCGCGAACCGCGTCACGATCTCGGTCGAGGAGAGCGCGGGCAAAATCGCGCTGCGCGTGATCGACAACGGGCGCGGCTTCGATCCCGCGGCGGCTTTGCAGGGCAAGCGCGGCCACTTCGGTTGCGCCGGCATCCGCGAGCGCGCCCGCAAGATCGGCGCCGAGGTCGCGTGGCGCAGCATGCCGGGCGAGGGCGCCACCCTGGAGGTTCGTTTGCCCGCGCCGACCCGTCTCCCCCGCCATGCCTGACGCCCCGCTCACCGTCCTGATCGTCGACGATCACTTTGTCGTCCGCAGCGGGCTCGCCGCTTCGCTGGAGCTGGATGACACGATCAACGTCGTGGGCGAGGCGGAGCGCGGTGAGGACGCGGTCGCCGCCTACCGCCGCCATGCGCCGCGCGTGGTGCTGATGGATCTGCAGCTCCCCGGCATGGGCGGGATTGCCGCGACCGCGGCGCTACGCGCGCACGACGCGGCGGCGCGGGTGCTGATCTTCTCCACGTTTGCCCGCGACGACGAGGTGCAGGCAGCGCTCGATGCGGGCGCGCTCGGCTACCTGCAAAAATCCGCCTCGCGCGACGAGCTGCTCGCGGCGCTCCGGACCGTGGCGCAAGGCCGGCGTCACCTGCCGGCCGAGATCGCGCGCCGCCTCACGGCGTTGCGGCTCGGCCCCGCGATCACGCCCCGCGAGCGCGAGATCCTGGCGCTCATCGCCGCGGGCCGCGCCAACAAGGAAATCGGCGCGGTTCTCGGCGTCTCGGAAGACACGGTGAAACGCCACGTGAGCCATATCCTGGAAAAACTCGATGTGGCCGATCGCGCCCAGGCGACGGCCGAGGCGATCCGGCGCGGCATCGTGAAGACGGCGGAGTAGGGTGGGCGTAGCCCGCCTCGGAAGCGGCGGGATGGCTCGCGCTGCAATTTCCGTCGTCCCTGCTCTTCCGAGCAGGGCTACCAAGCGGCCCGCCGCACGAAAGTGTGATGCCTGCGTGCGTGCGCGGGCTCCGCTGCCTCGCTGCGATGAAGTGACTGCCCCCGCGTGCTCCGGCGCGCCATTCCAAGTCCCGTCTCCGAACATGATTCAACCCCTCCACACCTGCTGGCGTGCGCTCGCGTGCACTTTTCTCCTGCCTCTTCTCGCCTTGGCGCAATCCGCCGGCACCGGCGTGATCACTGGCCGAATCCTCAATCCCGCGACGGGGGAGTTCGTCCGCAACGCCCAGGTGCGCGTCGAGGGTTCCTCGGCCACGGCCGTCTCCGAGGACGGCGGCGCCTACCGCCTCGCCGATGTGCCGCCGGGCGAGG
>JANOCA010000138.1:0-1577 GCA_031411915.1 Opitutaceae bacterium | reverse complement strand
GAAGTCGTGGCCGTAGAAAAGATTATCGCCGAGCACGAGTGCGGCGGGCTCGTCCTTGAGGAAGCCGGTGTCGCCCGCGATGTGAAAGGCCTGCGCGAGGCCATCGGGGCTCGGTTGCTCGGCGTAGCTGAGCTTGAGGCCAAGGTTGGCGCCGTCGCCGAGGAGTTTCCTGAAAAGCGGCAGGTCAGTGGGCGTGGAGATGACGAGGATCTCGCGGATGCCGGCGAGCATCAGGACGGACAGCGGGTAATAGACCATCGGCTTGTCGTAAACCGGCATGAGCTGCTTGCTCACCGCGATGGTGAGGGGAAAGAGACGCGTGCCGGAGCCGCCGGCGAGAATGATGCCTTTGCGATTCATGAGAGGTTTTCGGAGTGGGACAAAGAGGGCACAGAGAAGGACACAGAAATCACAGAGCAAGAAATGGAGAAATCAGGCCTCTGTGTCTGGGCTCTGTGGAACTCTGTGACAAGACGGGTCAGGCCTTGCCGAGGCGCTGGAGCTTGTAGGAACCGTCGAGGATCGACTGCCACCACGGTTGGTGATCGAGATACCACTGGACGGTCTTGCGGAAGCCGGAGGTGTGGTCCTGCTTGGGGGTCCACCCGAGCTCGCGTTTGATTTTGGTGGCATCGATCGCGTAGCGAAGATCGTGGCCGGGGCGGTCGGTGACGAAGCTGATCTGAGAGTCGTATTTCTTGCCGTCGGCGCGCGGGCGAAGTTCGTCGAGGAGCGAGCAGAGCAGGCGGACGAGATCGATGTTTTTGCGCTCGTTGTTGCCGCCGATGTTGTAGGTCTGGCCGAGTTTTCCCTTGGCGATGACGGTGTGCAGCGCCTCGGCGTGATCGACGACGTAGAGCCAGTCGCGGATGTTCTCGCCCTTGCCGTAAACTGGGATCGGATCGCCGCGCAGGGCCTTCAGAATCACGACCGGGATCAGTTTCTCGGGGAACTGATAGGGGCCGTAGTTATTGGAGCAGTTGGTGACGAGGACGGGAAAGCGGTAGGTGTCGGCCCATGCGCGCGCGAGGTGATCGGAGGCGGCCTTGCTGGCGGAGTAGGGCGAGTGCGGATCGTAGGGCGTGTGCTCGGTGAAGAGGCCGGTGTCGCCGAGGGAGCCATACACCTCGTCGGTCGAGACGTGGAGGAAGCGGAAGCGTTCCTTGGCGGGGCCGGTGAGTTTCTCGAAATGGGCGCGGGCGGCCTGCAGCAGCGTGAAAGTGCCGACGACATTGGTCTGGATGAACGCGCCCGGGCC
Organism: Opitutaceae bacterium; assembly: GCA_031411915.1. GTDB lineage: Bacteria > Verrucomicrobiota > Verrucomicrobiia > Opitutales > Opitutaceae > ER46. The sequence continues at coordinate 319 of JANOCA010000138.1, read as the reverse complement.
GTCGATGGAGCGATCGACGTGGCTCTCGGCGGCGAGGTGCATGACCCAGTCGGGCTGGAACTCGGCGAATAGTTTGCCCATCGCGGCGGCGTCACAGATGTCGGCCTGCGCGAAACGATAGCGGGGATTGGCCGCGAGGTCGTCGAGGGAGTGCCGGTTGCCCGCGTAGGTGAGGGCGTCGACGTTGAGCACGCTGTGCGGCGTGGTCGTGACGAGGAGGCGGACGAGGTTGCTGCCGATGAAGCCGGCGCCGCCGGTGACGAGGATGTTCATGCCGTGCTTTCGATATTTAGGATGAGAACCTGCCGAACCGCGTGAT
>JANOCA010000137.1:0-2757 GCA_031411915.1 Opitutaceae bacterium | reverse complement strand
TGGAGCGCGCACTTCCGCGTCGAGAAGTGGGACGCCTCCGCCGATGTGCGCTACCGCGTCCGCCACGGCGCGAGCGCGAGTTTCGAGGGCCTCGTCCGCCGCGATCCGCGCGACAAAGCCGAGATCGTCGTCGCCAGCCTGTCGTGCAACTCCTCGCGCACCACCGGCCCACGCCCCGAGATCATCGAGCACTTAGGCGCGCAGAATCCCGACCTCCTCTTCTTCGCCGGCGACCAGACCTACCGCCACACCGAGCACACCGCCGGCTGGATCGAGTTTGGCCTTCAGTTCCGCGACGTGATGCGCGACCGCCCGACGGTCACAATCCCCGACGACCACGACGTGGGCCACGGCAACCTTTGGGGCGAGAACGGCCAAAAATCCAACCGCCCCGACGCCTCCGACGGCGGCTACATTTACCCGCCCGACTACGTCAACATGGTGCAGCGCCACCAAGCCTGGCACCTTCCCGATCCCGTGGATCCCGCGCCGGTCGATCGCGGCATCACGGTTTACTTCACGCGCCTGCGCGTCGGCGGCCTCGACTTCGCGATCCTCGAGGACCGCAAGTTCAAGACCGGCCCGCAGGGCAAGATCCCGCAGGCCGGCCCGCGCCCGGATCATTACAACGAGCCGGGCTTCAACCCCGAGAGCGTCGACCGCCCCGGCCTCGAGCTGCTCGGTGATCGCCAGATGCGCTTCCTCCGCACGTGGGGGCAGGACTGGACCGGCGCCGAGATGAAGGCCGTGCTCTCGCAGACCGCCTTCGCCGGCGCCGTGCATCTCCACGGCCAGCGCACCAACCGCCTCCTCGCCGACCTCGATTCCAACGCCTGGCCGCAGTCCGGCCGCAACCGCGCCCTCGAGGAGATCCGCCGCACGTGGTCCGTCCACCTCTGCGGCGACCAGCACCTCGCCGTCGTCATGCAGCACGGCATCACGGCGCACCGCGACGGCCCATTTTCGTTCACCAATCCCGCCATCGTGAACACCATCTACGGCCGCTGGTGGCACCCGCTCGACGAGAAAGCCGGCGCGCGCCCCGTGCCCGGCAGCCCGCTCCCGTGGACCGGCGACTACCTCGACGGCCTCGGCAACAAGATCACGATGCTCGCCTACGCCAACCCGCCCGACATCGCCGAAGAGCGCCAGCGCGCCGACGGCTACGGCCTCGCGCGCTTCAACAAGACCACGCGCCAGATCACCTTCGAGTGCTGGCCGCGCTTCCCCGCCGCCGACGGCAGCCGCACGCAATTCCCCGGCTGGCCCATCACCGTCGCGATGGACGCCAACGACGGCCGCGCCACCACCGGCTACTTGCCCGAGCTGAATTTCAAGGGCGCTAAAAATCCCGTCGTGCAAGTGATCGATGACGCCACCGGCGAAATCCTCTACACCATCCGCGTGCAGGGCGAACGCTTCCGCCCGCGCGTCTATCGCGCCGGCACCTACACCGTGAAGGCGGGCCGGAATCTGCCGGATGCGGTGGAGCTGAAGGCGCTGCCGGCGAGGCCAAGCGAGGAGCGGACGGTGAGAGAAGTCGGAATCCCGTAGGAAAAAAGGCCTGAGCTCGCCCAGGCCTTCAGTGCGCGAAAGCGATCTGGGCTCGACCAGGGTCGAGGCCTGCGAAAACCGGCTGCTTCATCTGCGTGCGCAAAACAGCAGGGAGCTAAAGGTCTGTCAGGTGTCTCATCTCAACCGTGATGAACACCTTTCTCGAAGAACTCACCGCCGGGCTGCCGGATTGGCCGCAATTTGAACGCGTGGTCATCCGGCTCATCGCAGCGATGCTGCTCGGCGCCGTCATCGGATTCCAGCGTGAGCGGGCGGGCAAGCCGGCGGGCTTGCGCACGCACATGCTGGTGGCGATGGGCAGCGCCGTTTTCGTGCTGGGCGGCGCGGCGGCGGGGATGTCGGCGAGCGATCTCTCGCGCGTGATCCAGGGGCTCGCGACGGGCATCGGCTTCATCGGCGCCGGCACCATTCTCAAGCGTCATGAAGCGCGCGAAATCGAAGGGCTCACGACTGCGGCGGGCATCTGGATGACGGCCGCGGTGGGTGTCGCCGTAGGACTGGGCCGAATCGGTCTGGCCACGCTGAGCGTGGTCCTGGGCTGGGCGATTCTCGCGCTCATCGGCGGGCTGGAGGCACGCATCGCGAAAGCTCGCGGGACCTCCGCAGCCGAACAGAACGAGGCAAAATCCTGAGGCCGCATTGTGGACCGGTAGTCGCACCTGGCGACTCGGCGTCCCCCTCGGTGGCCGACCGAACCCCAAACGGATTTCACCCATCGCGAAACGCGGCCACGTTGAACCATCGGCCCATCGTTGACGCCCCGCCCCATCCCGCGCAGCAAAGCCGCATGTCGCCCCGCTGCCGTTTACCTTCACTCCGAATCACAGCTCACGCTCTCGCACTCCTCGCCGCTTCCGTCGTTGCCCCGCTCGTCGCCGCGCCCGCGCCGTCGATCACCTACGAAGCCAAGCCGGGCGTTGGCGACGGGCGGCACCTGGTTTTCCTGACCGGCGACGAGGAATACCGCGGCGAGGAGGGCCTGCCGATGCTCGCTAAGATTCTCAGCCAGCGCCACGGCTTCCGCTGCACCGTGCTCTTCGCCCTCGATGCCGACGGCACGATCAATCCCGACGCCAGCGCGAGCGTCGGCGACAGCGCGGCGCTCGACACCGCGGACGGGATCGTCATGGCGCTGCGTTTCCGCCGCTGGCCCGATGCGGACATGGCGCGCTTCGCGGCCGC
>JANOCA010000136.1:0-15016 GCA_031411915.1 Opitutaceae bacterium | reverse complement strand
ACTGGTGAAGCCAGTGCGTTGAGGGCAACGCGCTCCACCTCGGACGGAGCTTACTCGCCCTGCTTTTTCTGCGACTTAGCGGACTTCTGGCGCTCGCCGTTGTTGAGGATGCGCTTGCGGAGACGCAGGTTCTTCGGCGTCACCTCGACGAACTCGTCGGCGGCGATGTATTCGATCGCGCGCTCGAGCGAGAGCTTGGTCGCGGGCGTGAGGCCAGCGGCCACGCCTTCGCCTTGGGAGCGGAAGTTGGTGAGCTTCTTTTCGCGGACGGCGTTGCAGGCGATGTCCTCGTTGCGGGGATTCTCGCCGACAATCATGCCCTCGTAGACCTGCTCGCCGGGGCCGCAGAAGAGCTTGCCGCGCTCCTGCACCATGAGCAGCGCGTAGGTGGTGGTCTCGCCGGCCTCGGTCGCGATGAGCGTGCCGGTGATGCGCGTGAGCACCTCGCCCGCGTAGGGGCCGTATTCCTTGAAGAGATGGCTCAGCACGCCGCGGCCGCTGGTGGCGTTGACGACGTCGATTTCCATGCCGATGAGGCCGCGGGTGGTGATGGTGGCCTCGATCATGGTGGAGTGCGGATGCTTCTCCATGTTCGTGAGCAGCCCCTTGCGGTTGGCAAGATTCTGCATGACGGCGCCGATGCACTCGTCGGGAACCTCGATCCACACCGTCTCGTAGGGCTCGAGGCGTTTGCCGTCCTCGGACTTCTTCTCGATCACGGTCGGACGGGAAACGAGGAGCTCGAAGCCCTCGCGGCGCATCGTCTCGACGAGCACGGCGACCTGCATGGCGCCGCGGGCCTTGACGTTGAAGATGCCGGCCTTCTCGGAGTCCTCGATCTTGATCGAGACGTTGGTCTTGAGCTCGCGCATGAGGCGCTCGCGCAGCTGGCGCGACGTGACGAGCTTGCCTTCGGTGCCCACGAGCGGGCCGTCGTTGACGCAGAACTGCATCTCAAGTGTCGGCGGATCGATCTGGGTGAAGGGGAGGGCGTGGCCGTTTTCGTCGACGGTGAGCGTGTCGCCAATGTCGACGTCCTCAAAGCCGGCAAAGCCGACGATGTTGCCGGCGACGGCGCTCTCGACTTCGCGCGTGCCGAGGCCGGTGAACTCGAAGATTTTCGTGATCTTGGCGCGCACACGCTTGTGGTCGGAGTGGCGGACGACGAAGACGCTGTCGCCGATCTTGGCGGTGCCGCCGAGGATCTTGCCGACGGCGATGCGGCCCACGTAGTCCGACCAGTCGAGGTTGGACACCAGCATGTGGAAGGGCTCGCTGGGCTTGGCGAACGGCGGCGGGATGTGGTCGAGGATGGTCTGGAAGAGGGGCGTCATGTCCTTCTTCTCCTCGCCGAGGTTAAACATCATGTAGCCGTCGCGGCCGGAGCCATAGACGACAGGGGCGTCGAACTGCTCCTCGGTGGCGTTGAGCTCCATCAGGAGCTCGAGCACCTTGTCATACATCTTGGCGGGCTCGGCGGTGTCGCGGTCGATCTTGTTGATGACGATGACGACCTTGAGCCCGTGGTGGAGGGCTTTGCGGAGCACGAAGCGCGTCTGGGCCTGCGGGCCATCGTAGGCGTCGATCACGAGCAATACGCCGTCGACCATCCGGAGCGCGCGCTCGACCTCGCCGCCGAAGTCAGCGTGGCCGGGAGTGTCGACGATATTGATGATCTTGTCCTTCCAGTGCACGGACGTGTTCTTGGCCTTGATCGTGATGCCCTTCTCCTTCTCGAGGTCCATGGAGTCCATGGCGCGTTCCTCGACGCGCTCGTTGGCGCGGTAGACGCCGCCCTCCTTGAGGAGCTTGTCAACGAGGGTGGTCTTCCCGTGGTCGACGTGGGCGATGATGGCGATATTGCGGATGCTCTGGTTCATGGCGGGCGCGTGCTCTGGTTGGAAAAAAGAGGCCCAACGTGCGGCCCGGCCGGGGCGTTGGCAAGGCCGAAGGCGGAGGGGCGATCTCTGCCGTTGTGGCCCGCTTCGGTAGAAGCGGGATTTTCCGATGGGCCAACTGCCTACGATCCCGCTTCTCCCGAAGCGGGCTACCGGAACCAACCCTCGGCGGGCAGGGACGCCGGCCGCTACTCGTTACGGTGCCACACTCGGCGCGGTCGAGAGATGCAGCGCGTTGAAGAGCAGCTTGAAGGTGCCGTGGGTCTGGCCGCGAAAGGCGATTTCGCTGCCCATGAGGTGGAGGCGGCCGGGGCCGACCTTGGCGGTGGCGATGGTGACGGCGTCCTTGAGGTAGTTTTGGCCCCAGGCCCAGCCGCTGCGCAACGGCTTGTCGGAGTCGAACCAAGCGATCGGGCGCAGGCCGGCCGCGGCGGCGTCGGGCCCGAGCGTGAAGGCGGCGCTTTTGTCGAAATAAAAGTCCGCGCGCGCCCCCATGCCCCACGCGAGCGGGTGCGCGGCGTCGACGCGCGCCTCGAGGATGCTGCCGGGCACGTAGAATTTGTCTTCGGGCAGGTTGCGCAGCCTGCCGTCGGGCCCCCGCTCTGTAAGCGCGCTCTGGATTGGCAGGCCGAGCTGGTAAGCAAGGTTGGTCGAGGAGCCGATGGCGACGATCGAACCGCCGGCGGTGAGAAACTCCTTCAGCGCGGGCACGGACTTGTCGGGCGTGATGCGACCGACGTGGCTCTCGTATTCCGCGGGGAGGTTGCGCGGACGGAGCGAGGGGGGCGGGCGCGTGCCGGCGGCCGGGATGGCGGCGGTGACGAAAACGATGACGTCGTATTTTTCGCGCAGCTTGCCGGCGTCGATCTGCGGGGCGTAGATGACCTCGAAGGGAAACTCGAATTGCTCGAGCAGCCAGCGCGTCCAGCCCGAGGGCATCGAGCCGCCGTAGCGATCCCAGAGGGCGATGCGGGGCGGCGTGAGTTTGCGCACCGCGGCGGGTTCCTTCTGGATCGTCGCGAGCGTGACGCCGAGGCCGGTGAGAGATTCTTCCAGCGCCGCCTTGGCGGGCGCGGAGACGAAGAAGTCGCCGTTTTGCTCTGAGGTGCGAACCTCCACGCCGGATTTCAGCAGGCGGTTCACGAGCTGGAAACTGTTGTTTTGCGAGCGAGCGAAGGACCAGCCGGCGGCGATCGGCACCACCGTGGGCGGCGGGGCCTGCATCTGGCCGTAGGGCAGGCGCTCGAACGGCCCGTCGAAGGCCTCCAGCACGCGGTCGAACTTCACGCCCATCTGGAAGGCGAGGGTGTAGCCGGCGACGTCGTAGGGCCGGTTGGGTGGGCCGCCTTCGTAGCGGAAATCGTTGGGGTGATCCTGCGGCTCGAACATGTCGAGCACGTGGGGACGGAAGGCCTGCGCGGTCTTCACGACGTAGGAACCGGCGGGATATTTTTTGCCCGCGACCGTGAAGTCGGACGTCGCGCGGTGGATGGCGATGCCGGTCTTCGCGAGGGTGTTGACGAACTTAACGGCGGTGGGGAAATCCGGCTGGTCGGCGGGCAAGATGAAGCCGCGCGGGTCGCGCCACTCGGGCTTGCGGAGCAGGTCCCAGTATTTCTGCGACAGGCGGCGCGTGGGATTGGCGGGGCCTTCGGCGGAGGGATCGGGAGTGTCCTCGGGCTCGGCGCCGTCGCGGTCGGCGGCGGCGAGACGGGTGATTTCGTCGAGGCGGGTGGGGCGCGTCGTCCACGAGTCGCGGGTGCCGCGGTCGATGGAGTTTTGGCCCATCCGCCAGATGTTAAAGAGGAGCGTCTCGCGCTGGCGCGAGGCGTAGTCGAGCACGGCGCGGTTGGCGGAGAGCGAATACTCGATCGACTGGCGGTAGCGCCAGAGCTGCGGCGCGATGGGGGCGGGGATGTCGCCGCTCGGGAGCTGACGGCGCGCGACGAGCGGGATGCGCATCGGCGTGGGGTTGCCGATGATCTCGGTGAGCAGGCCGATCATGTTGTGGAAATACGCGGTGGTGCGCAGGCCGCCGTTCCACCACGTCGAGTAGTTGGCGCCGCTGCGCGACGTGGCGCCGGGTTTGTCCTCCTGCAAAAAGCGTCCTTGGATCGCGGTGCCGAGCGCCTGCACGCCGACGATCACGAGCGGGTCGTAGTTGTAGTTGAATGGATCGCGGAACGGCGGCGTGAAGATCACCGTGCCGACCGGGCCGCTCTGGTGGTGGTTGTAGAGAATCTGCGGGAACCACTCGAGGTAGAGCTGACGGTTCATGTTCGTCGTCTCATTTTGCGCCGACATGAAGAAGTCGCGGTTGTTGTCGTGCCCGATGTATTTCTGGTAGAGCCGCGGCGTGGTGGTGAGCACGCGCTTCGTCGGATCGGGCTCGCGCATATACCAGTTGCTGACGAGCTCCTGGCCGTCGGGATTGGCGTGCACGCAGAGGACGACCACGTCCTTCAGGATGCGGAGCATCTCGGGGTCGGTGGCGCTCGCGAGCATCCACGCGGTCTCGATGAGCTGATGCGAGCCGACGGTCTCGCTGGCATGCAGCCCACCGTCAATCCAGACGACGGCCTTGCCTTCGGCGGCGAGGGCACGGGCCTGCGCCTCGGTCACGCCCTCGGCGCGCGCGAGCTTCTGCGCGGTCTCCTTGTGACGGGCGAGGGCCTTGATGTTTTCCGGCGCGCTGATGACGAGCATCCACTGCGCGCGGCCCTCGGCGGTCCGTCCCATGTCGACGAGCCGCACGCGATCGGACTCGGCGGCGAGTTTCTTGAAATACGCCTCGGTCTGCGTGTAGGTGGCGAGATGGTAGTCATCGCCGATGGCGAAGCCGAAGTGCTCCTTCGGGGACGTGATCTTCGCGGGCGCGGCTGACACCGCGGAAACGGCGAATGCCAGAAGCAGTGCGAACAGGGCGGGGCGGGGAAGCGGGGGCATGGGTGGGAGGACGCGCCTCAGCCGCGCGGGTTGCGCCACGCGGGGACGGCGAGCTCGGTCATCAGGCGCACGCCGGCGGGCGCGGCGAGGAGGCGCGGCACGATGTTGATGAGCGAGGCGACCGTGGCGTCGTCGCCGGCCACGCCGCCATTGAGCACGAGGTTCAGATCGGGGCGGCCCTTCACGACGATGGCGTCGTGCGGCAGCGAGGCGTCGAGATACATCTGGAGGTCGAGCTTGATCTTGGTTTCGCCGCCGGAGAGGCCGATGCACTTCTGGTGGATGCCCACGCTCTGACCGGGCGCGACATCGAAGAACTTCGTGACCACGCGGCTCGTGGCGACGACCGGCTCGCAGCTCTCGCGGATCTCATCGAGTTTCCAGCCCATGGCGTGCGCGAGGAGCGCGACGGACTGCTGGAAGCCGGCGTGGCCGGCCTTGCCGGCGGCGAACTTGGCGCGAAAATCCGCGGGGTTCTGCCCGCTGCCGATTTTCGCCTGCAACGGCTGGCGGCGCGTGGAGGCGTTGACGACGCGCTCGACATAGATCGATTGCACGTCGCGGCTCACGCCGGTGAGGCAGATGGGCAGGATGTCCATCACGAAGCCGGGGTTGACGCCCGTGCCAGCGATGCGCGCGCCGGAGCGCACGCAGAGCGCGTCGAACTCGCGCGCGAGGTCGGGGGTCTTGAGCGCGGGGAAAATCAGCTCCTCGCACGTCGAGGCTACGCTCACACCGCGATCGAGCGCGGGCTTCATCTGCGCAAACGACGCCGCTGCGCTCGAGCCCGCGGTGTGCAGCGCGACATCGGGCGCACCGACGGCGGCGAACAGCGCGTCGAGCGACGTGAAGACCTTGGCGCTACTCAGCGCGGCGACGCCCGTGAGATCCGCGAGGGACTGGCCGACCTTGGCGGGATCGATGTCCACGCCGCCGGTGACTTGGAGCCACGATTGTTCGGCGGCGAGCTTGAGCGATTCGATCCCGATCGGGCCGAGACCGAATTGAACGACTTTGATTTTCTTCTGCATGGAAGGGGATTTCTCTGTGGCCAAGGAGCCCGGAGGCCAATTCTTTCTTGGCTCCGTCATGACGATTTCAGCCTGGATGCTGCTAGCCTGCGCCGTGCCGGTCTTGCTCGCGGGCGAGTGGCTGCACCGGTGGGTGCCGTTTTTTCCGCGACGCAACATCCCGGTGCCCGTCGTGGGCGGGCTGGCGTTTGCGCTGCTGGTGCTGGCGGCGAACGCGAGCGGGCTCGCGACATTTTCCTTTGCGACGAAAGTCTCCGCGGGGTGGTGGACGTGGCTCGTGACACCCGAGCCGGAGTGGGCCGCGCGTCCGGCGAAAAACCTCAACCTGCCGTTGCTCGTCGCGTTTTTCACCTGCGTGGGGCTCGGCGCGCCGGTGCGCGTGCTCCGCGAGGGCGGGCGCGCCCTGACCGTGCTGCTGCTCGTCGCCACCGCGCTCGCAGTGATACAGAACGCCGTGGGGGTGGCGCTCGCCGCCGCGCTCGGTGTGCCGGCGTTGCTGGGCGTGGTGTGCGGGTCGCTGACACTGGTGGGCGGGCACGGCACGGCGCTGGGTTTCGCGCCGCGTTTTGAGTCGGCCGGACTCGCGGCGGCGGCACCCGCGGCGGCGGCGGCGGCGACATTCGGACTGGTGGCGGGCGGGTTGCTCGCCGGGCCGCTGGCGGAATGGCTGCTGCGCAAAAAGGATCGGGCGGCGCCGACCAAGGCGGATACGACTGTGAAGGTCTCACCGGCGCCGGTGAGTTTCTTCGGCGACGTGCGGGCCTTGGTCGCGTGCGGACGCAGCGCGCTCTGGCACATCCTCGTGATCGCGGCGTGCGTGAAGGCCGGCGCGTGGCTGAGCCTCGGGCTCGACCGCGCCGGCGCGCCGTTGCCCGCCTACATGGGCGCGCTGCTCATCGGCCTCGCACTGCGTGCCGCGCACGATGCCGCGGGCGGCACCTGGCTGCGCGGCGAGGTGATCGCGCGGTGGTCGGCGCTGCTGCTCGCGCTCTTTCTCGCGGTGACGCTGGCCGCCCTCAATCTCCGCGAGCTAGCCGCCGTCGCGGGGCCGATGCTCGTGATTTTGGTCGTGAACATCGCGCTCACGCTCGCGTTCGCCGCGCTCATCGCGTGGCCGCTCCTCGGCCGCGATCACGAGGCGGGCACGATGGTCGCGGGGCTGGTGGGTTTTTGCGTAGGTTCTACCGCGACTGCTGTCGCCGCGATGGAGGCCATCGTCCGCCGCCGCGGCCCCGCGCCGCGCGCGACCACGCTCATCCCGCCGACCGGCGGCTTCCTGATCGACCTCACCAATGCGCCGGTGATCGGGGCGTTCGTGCACTGGCTCCGCTGAACCGCGCCCGGCCGCCGTTCGTCGCAGCCCGCTTGACGCGCATCCCGGCCCGGCTCGTGCTGGCGGGGTTCTGATTCAAACGACCTCCCGCTTATCCCCGTCATGAACCCGACCACCCGCCTCGTTGTCCTCCTGGTTGCCCCTTTCGTCGCCGCGGCCACACTCGGCGCGCAGCCGGCCCCCGCACCGGTCCGCGCCGCCGCGCCCGCCGATCCGGCTTCTCCCCCGCAGGTGATGGAAGCCTTCACCGTCACCGGCTCCAACATCCGCCGCGTCGAGGCGGAGACGATGCTGCCCGTCACGACGTTCGACCTGGAGGAGATTGAGCTGCGCGGCGCGACGACGATGTCCGATTTGTTCGAGACCATGCTGCTCGCGTCGCCGCCGGCGTTGAGCGAGCTCAACGTCGCCGGGCAGGACGCCCGCGGCGACAATGTTTCCATCGACCTGCGCGGCCTCGGCTCCGGCAGCACCCTGATGCTGATCAACGGCCGCCGCGTCGCGCCGCACCCCATCAGCCAGTCGGAGAGCGGCACGCCGTCGCTCGCGGGCAACGTCAACATCGTGCCCACCGCGCTGCTCGCGCGCACCGACATCCTGCGCGACGGCGCCTCCGCCATCTACGGCGCCGACGCCGCGGCCGGCGTGGTGAACAACATCCTCTTCCGCCGCTACAGCGGCACCCGCGTGAGCGCGCGCACGTCGATGACGCAGGACGGCGGCGCCAACGAATACCGCTTCACTCTCCGGCACGGCCGCAGCTTCCTCGGAGGGCGCACGCGGCTCACGGCGGGCCTCGACTTCTTCCATCGCGACGGGCTCAGCACGCAGGACCGCTGGTGGTCGCGCGATGCGAACATCCGCAACACCCGCTCGCTCCCCGCGCCGTGGAACGGCCTGCCTGTCGTCGATGCCAACGGCGCGACCGTGCGCGACAACGACTTTGACAACCGCTCCTCGATCTCGGCGCTCGGCAGCTGGATTCGCGGCCTGCCCACGGGAGACGGCGGCTTCGCCGGTGCGCGTCCGGCCGGCAACGCCGGCATCTCCACGACCCAGCCTTCGCCGTATCTCACGACCTCGACCGCCGGCGCGTTCTATCTTTCTCCGCTGGCCGACGGCACGATTGGCGTCCGCCAGACCGCGCCGTCGCGCGCGATGGACGGCGTGGAGCGGGATTATTTCTACAACACGAGCCTCGGCACGAGCCTCGTCAACAAGAGCGGGCGCGTGAACGGCGCCGTCAATCTCGAGCACCGCTTGCGCGGCGGCGGCGACTTTTTCGCCGAGGCCATTTTCTACCAAGCCCGCTCGACGCTCGGCCGCACTCCACTCTCCACCGACGCCACCGACGAGCCCAACATCGCCGTCGGCGTCAATAATCCCTACAATCCCTTCGGCTCGCGCTTCTACCATCCGCAGGGCCTGCCCAATGCCGATGGCACGCCGCGTCTCACCGGCGCCCCGGCTGAGGTGCTCTTCTCGCCGGGCGTCGGCACGCGCATCGCGGACTGGCAGAATCGCCGCATCGAGGTGAAGTCCACCGCCTACCGCGTCGTGGCCGGCCTCCGCGGTAAGAAGGGCGACACGTGGGAGTGGGAGACTGCAGTGCTCTACTCGGGTGCGCAGACGCGCGACACGGAACACGACAACGTCCGCGAGAGCCTCCTTCGCCCGGCGCTGGCCCGCTCGGACGCGACCGCGTTCAACCCCTTCGGTTACACGTTCCGCATCGAGCCGGGCACGAATCTCATCCGCCTCGACCGGCCCTACCGCAACCCCGAGTCTGTTGTGCGCGGCATGTTCGACGACTATATCCGCTTTGCCCGCACGGAGCTATTCCTCTGGGACGCGAAGTTCAACGGCCGCTGGCTGCGCCTTTTCGGCCAGGACATCTCGTGGGCCTTCGGCGGCGAGGTGCGCCGCGAAGGCTACTCCGACAAGCGCCCGCCCTACGCCGGGGTCAACCCGCCCTCCGATCCGAATCCTCTCCTCCGGCGCAATGACAACGACTTCGTCGCCCTCAGCCCCTCCCTCGACATCGCCGCCGATCGCACAATCTACTCGGCCTACTCGGAGACGCTGCTGCCGGTCGTCACCAAGGCGAACCGTCTGCCGGGCGTGCACTCGCTCGAGTTCTCCGGCGCCGTGCGCGCGGAGCAATTTCCATTTTTCGGCAGCGCGGTGAAGCCCCGGTATGCCTTCGCCTGGGATGCGTTCCCCTGGCTCAAGTTCCGCGGCTCGCTCAGCCGATCCTTCCGGGCGCCCAACCTGGTCCAGACCAACGTGAGTCCGCTCCAGCGCTCCGTCTCCGGCATCTCCGATCCCTACCGCTCCGAAGTCACCGGCCTGCTGATCGACGGCTCCACCAGCCGCACCGTCTTCCGCCAAGGCAACCAAAGCCTCCGCCCCGAGACGGGCCGCGGCGAGACCGTCGGCGTCATCGTCGATGTGCCGCGCGTGCGCGGGCTCTCGTTCGGCGTCGAGGTCTGGCGCGCCCGGCTCACCGACGTGATCGCCAACACCACCGGCACGCGCCAGATGCTCCGCGACGAGCGCCTGCTCGACATCGAGACGCAGCGCCTCCTCGCCGCCGGCACACCCATCGGCTCCGTCGATCTCGGCAGCGGCACCGCCAATTACGCGGGCAACCGCGCCGTCATGCGCGCCGCGCCCACCGAGGCCGACCGCGCGTTCTTCACCACCTTCAACACCGGCCGGCCGCGGGCCGAGCAGCGCGCGCCCGTGGGCCGCGTGCTCTCCATCGTCGACGACTACACCAACCTCGGCCTGCGCGAGCGCACCGGCTGGGATGTCACGGCCGCGTGGCGTTCGCCCCGCACGGAGGCCGGCACCTTCACCGTGCGCGGCGAGCTCTCGCGCCGGCTCAAATACGTCGAGCAAGTCGATCCCGACAGCATCATCGAGAGTTCGCTCGAGGAGGACGGCATCGCCAAGTGGCGCGCCAACGCCAGCGTGTCCTGGCGCCGCGGCCGGTGGGGCGCGGGCTGGTTCACCAGCTACTTCGGCCGCTGGATCGACACCAGCGCGCTCACGACCGCCGCCGTCTATCAGGCGCTCGGCCGGCCCGACTACATCCGCGTCTTCGACGACGACGGCATCATCCGCTACGCGCACTCCGTGAAGCGCTCCATTTTGCACAACGTGAACTTTTCCTGGGAGGCCGACCGCAACGCCGCGAAGTGGCTGCGCGATCTTTCCGTGCGCGCGGGCCTGACCAACGTCTTCGACACGCCTCCGCCCGTGGTGGACAATGCCCTCGGTTTCCAAGGGTCCACGTCCGCTGTCCGCGGTCGCCAATATTGGGTGGAACTCAGCCGCCGTTTCTGAGTGCGTCGCGCGTGCGCTTCCTCGTTCTCCTCCTTCTGTGCAGCGTGCTGGTGCGGGCCGGCACGCCCGTCACGATCACGCCCGTCACCGCGCGCAACGGCATGGTCGTCGCCGCGCACCCGCAGGCGGTCGCGGCGGGCGTCGCCGTCCTGAAGGCAGGCGGCAACGCGATCGACGCCGCGGTGGCGACCTCGCTGGCGGTCGGCGTGGCCGAGCCCTTCGGCTCGGGCCTCGGCGGCAAGTTGATGCTGCTTTATTACGAGGCGAAGACCGGCCGGACCTATGCCGTCGAGGCGATGGACGCCGCCGGCTCCCTCGATGTCGCCTCCTACCTCAAGCGGCCCGAGGAGGATCGGAGCTACGGCCATGGCGCGGTGTGCGTGCCGGGCCTCGCCGCGGGGCTGTGGGCGGCGCATCAGAAATGGGGCGCGAAAAAATGGTCCGAAGCCGTGCAGCCCGCCATCGATCTCGCGCGCCAGGGATTCTTGATCCTCCCCAAGACCCGCGAGGGCTTCGCCGAGCAGGAGCGCAAGCTCCGCCGGGGCGACGCCGAGATCGCGCGCCTCTACCTGCCCGGCGGCAAGCTGCCCGAGGCCGGCTCGCTCCTGCCCAATCCCGACCTCGCGCGCACCATGGAGGCGTTCGCGCGCGAAGGCCGCGACGGTTTCTACCGCGGTGCCGTGGCAGCCGCGATCGTCGCGGCCTCACAACGCGGCGGTGGATCGCTCACGCTCGAGGATCTCGCCGGCTACGAGGCGCGCATCACCGCGCCGATCACGGCGGAATTTCGCGGGCGCACGCTGGTCTGCGCGGTGCCGCCGGCGAGCGGCGCGGCGCTGTTCCTGCCGATCTTGAAGGCGCTGGAGGGAGACCCACTGATGGCGGGCACGCCTATCCGCACCGCCGCGCAAATCGATCGGGTGGGCCGCGTGTGGCGCGTCGTCTCGCCGCTGATTGCGCGCACGGTCGGCGACACGCCGACCTCCCGATTCCTTTTCGAGAAGCTGATCGCGCCCGACTCCATCGCCGACATCCAGGCCAAGGCCTTCGGCCCTCCGGAGGCGAAGAAGAAAGTGGCGATGCTCGATGCCGAGCTGCCGCCGTTTTACGAGAGCCCGATGGCCGCGACGACGCACTTCATCGTCGCGGATCGCGAGGGGAATGTCGTCTGCGCGACGCAGTCGCAGAGCCTGCACTTTGGCGCGGGCGTGGTGCCGCCGGGCACCGGCGTCGTGATGAACAACTCGATGAGTAATTTCACCTTCACGGAGCCCAGCAGCATGAACTACGTGGCGCCCGGCCGCCGCTCCCGCAGCACCATCGCGCCCACCATCGTGCTCCGCGGCGGCAAGCCCGACTTCGCCATCGGCGTGCCCGGCGCGTCGCGCATTCCGACCGCGCTGCTCCAGGTTTTTCTCGATCACTTGGTGCTGGGCCGGCCGCTGGCCGACGCGATCGGCGACACGCGCGTGCATTTCGCGGCGGCGCTGCGGGCGGGCGAGACGGTGGCGTTCGAGGCGGAGCAATCCTTCCCTCATGCGGAGTCGCAGGAGCTGCAACGGCTCGGTTGGAAGGTGAACCTGCCCGAGCCCGCCGGCACGGGGAAACATTTCGGCGGCATCAACGCCATCGTCTTCAATGCCGACGGCACGCTCACGGGCATTGCCGATCCACGGCGGACGAATGTCGCTGCGGGCTACTGACCGCCGCTGGTCCGCCGGCTGAGTGCCTCTTCGCGCGGAAGAATTGGCGCGGGGCCGGGTGGCGCGCCTCGGTGCTGGCGATTTTTTGTCAAATTGGTGTCTAGGGTGTTCATATCCGCTCGCCGGTTGCCTCGCAGGTCGCGGGCGGTTTGCTGCGCCCGACTTGACCGGCATGCCCACTCGCACTGCACGACTTACCCGGACAATCGCCGCGTCTTGCGCAATCGCATTCGCCGTGATGGGCACGCCTGCGCAGGCGATCACGATCACGTTTGATTACACCTACGACACGGGTGGGTTTTTCAGCGGTGCCAACGTCTCGCGTCGCGACATCCTTGACCAAGCCGCCTCGGTGTTCGCGTCCCGCTTCACCGATAATCTCTCCGCCATCACGCCGGGTGGCGGCAACTCGTGGTCCGCGACTTTCTCCAACCCGTCGAGCCCGAGTTCCATTGTCTCGCTCTCCAACCTGTCCGTCGCCGCCAACACAATTGTCGTCTATGTGGGCGCCGCCGATCTCGGGGCAAACGTTCTGGGTCAGGGCGGGCCCGGCGGCTACTCCTCCAACGGCAATTCAACCTGGTTGAACAACGTCGCGGTGCGCGGCCAGACCGGGGCCCTCGGTTCCAACCCGACCGACTTCGGTCCGTGGGGTGGGGCGATCAGTTTCAGCACGACGGCCTCGTGGTATTTCGACTCCAATCCATCGACGGTCGAGGGCTTCCCCGGTCAAAGCGATTTCTACTCCGTGGCCATCCACGAAATCGGGCACGTGCTTGGCGTCGGCACGGCGGACTCGTGGTTCACCTATGTCTTGGGCGGCACTTTCACGGGATCAAATGCGACCGCCGCGAACGGCGGATCCGCGGTGACGCTTTCGTCGGGAAATTCCCACTGGCTCAATGGCACGCTCAGCACGGTGATCGGGACGACGACCTCACAGGAGGCCGCGATGGATCCGAGCCTCACGGTGGGCACGCGCAAATATCTCACCACGCTCGACGTCGCCGGCCTTCAGGACGTGGGCTGGACGGTCGTGCCGGAAGCCTCGACGGTGGCTTGGTCGGCCGGACTCGGTGCGGTTGTATTGCTGCACTGGCGTCGCCGCCGGCAGAATTAGGCTAGACCAACGTCCCGCCTATTCCGAGGTGGGGGCTGGCTCTCCGAGCCGGCCTGGGCTGCAGGGCGATTCGCCGGCTGGAACCCAGGCCGCTTGCGGAGAAGCGGCCCCACCTTTCTGCAGTCCAAATTTCAAAGGAACTAGACTTCGAGCGTTGCGCCGGGCGCGAGCACCTGCACGCGGTGGCCGGCTTGCGCGGCGCGCGCGGCAAACGCACCCGCATCCTGCGCGATGAGCGGCCAGGTGTCGTAGTGCATCGGCACGGCCAGTCGCGGGCGGAGGAAGTCTAGCGCGAGCAGGGCGTCGTCACGCCCCATCGTGTAGTTGTCGCCGATGGGCAGCAGCGCGACATCGAGTCCTCCCCGGCTGATGAGCTGCATGTCGAGGAACACCGCCGTGTCGCCGGCATGGTAGAGATTTTTCCCGTCGGCCGTGATCAAGATGCCGCACGGCGCCCCCATGTAGATCGGGCTCGAGGCCGGACCAATACTCGAGGTGTGGTGCGCGATCGTGAGCTTCACGCGGCCGAAAGGGAAATCAAAGCCACCGCCGGGGTTGAGGGCGTGCGTCTTCGCCCCGAGGGTGGCGAAATACTCGGCGATCTCGAAATTGGCCACGATGGTCGCGCCGCAACGCTGAGCGATGGCGAGCGCGTCCGCCGTGTGGTCGTCGTGGCCGTGCGTCAGCAGGATGTAGTCGCACGCGACCTCGTCGTCGCCGCGCGGGGCGCGCGGATTCTCGCGGAGAAAGGGATCGATGAGGAGCCGGGCCTTCGCCGTCTCGACGAGGAAACACGAGTGACCGAGGTAGGTCAGGCGCATGGCGACCGCGGCTTAGGCGCGCGCCAGCCAGTCGCGCGCCGCCGCGACGTCCTGCGGCGTGAGCGCGTGGCTCGCGGGCAGCGCCTGCACTTCCGCTGTGGCGCCGCCCGCCCGTAGCAAGCTCGCCAGCCGCTCCGGATGATCGGCCGGCACGAGCGGGTCCATCGTGCCGTGGCAGAGGAGGGCGCGTTTACCAGCCAGCGAGCCGGCCGCGGCGGGCTGATCAAGCACGACCATCGAGCGCAGCAGGACGGCGGCGCCGAGGGCTTCAGGCCGGAGAAGCATCAGGGTGGCGGCGATGTTGGCGCCGTTGGAGAAACCGATCGCCGTGAGCCGGCTCGCATTGAGTGCGTAGTGCGCGGTCGCCATCGCGACGAAGTCCGCCAGCGCAAGCGTGCGGCGCGTGATTTCTTGCGGGTCGAAAACTCCCTCGGCCAACCGGGCGAAAAACCGCAACGCGCCGCCCTCGCTTACGTCGCCCCGCGGGCTGAGCAGCGCCGACCCCGGCGAGATCGCGCGGCCTAGGCGAAGAAGATCGTGCTCACTGCCACCCGTGCCGTGCAAGAGCAGCAACGGCGGCGCCGCGGGATCAATGCCGGGTTCGAAGACATGTTGATAGGTGAAGGGCGGTTTGGCCGTGCGTGGCATGAATGCCGCGATAGACGCGGCTAGGCACTGAATGGGTGTGGCTTCCCGGCGCAAGGCCCGCCGGTGGATTGGTGCCGCCATGGATCGAGGTGGGCGGGCGCGTCCCTGCGCCCGCATTGCTGAACGGATCAAGTGGTCGAAAATGCGGGCGCGGGGACGCGCCCG
>JANOCA010000135.1:0-28503 GCA_031411915.1 Opitutaceae bacterium | reverse complement strand
CCGGTTGAACGCGGGCCTGCCGTCCGCCGCAAGGCAGATGTGCGGCATCTCCGGGCGTGACTTTCGGCCCCTTCGTTCGTCAAGTTATTGTTCCCCCATCACCCATGACTAAAAAATTCACGTCCCTCGTCCTCACCGCTGCGCTCGCGTTTTCATTCGCGGCGCCCGCGTTCGCCCAAGCTGACCAAAAGCAGCCCGCCAAGAAACAGGCGCCCGCGCCCATCCCAGGCGCCGGCACCGGCGGCAACACCCCGCACGCCACCATCGGCACCGTGATCGGTCCCAACCGCAACGAGGGCAGCCGCGTCACCATCACCTACGGCCGGCCCTTCGCGGTGCATCCCCGGAAGGGCGGCGAGCCGCGGAAGATCTGGGGCGGCTTGGTCGCGTGGGATAAGCCCGACCGCCTTGGCGCGGACGAGGCCACGACGATCCTCACGCAGCACCCGCTCGAGATTCAGGGCAAGACGATCCCCGCTGGCATCCATACCCTTTACATCATCCCGTCGGAAAACGGCGTGAGCAAACTCGCCTTCAGCAAGAAGGTCGGCGACTGGGGCGTGCCGGTGAACGTGGATAACGACGTGGCGCGTTTCGACCTCACGAAAGAGGCGCTCTCTATGCCCGTCGATCAGCTCACCATCGCCGTCAAAAACACCAACCCCGCCGCGCTCGGCGGCGCGATCGAGATCAGCTGGGAGCGGACAAAGTTCTCTTTGCCGTTCACGGTGAAGAAGTGAGCGGCCGCTGAGTTGCAGATTTTCCAAGGCGCGCCCATTCCGGCGCGCCTTTTTTGTGGCCGCGTCAGGCGGCAAACAAGCGCTTGACGCGCGCGCGGAAACAGGGACCCTCTCCCCTCCGATTTTCGCCCTCATCGTCTATCGGTTAGGACAGGAGATTCTCAATCTTCAAAGCGGGGTTCGATTCCCCGTGGGGGCACCATTTTTTGGCTCTGGAAATGAACCTTCGGCGCAGGTTGAGCGTGGCTCGCCAGGCGCCCCTTGCCAGGTGAAGCTCACTCCGCGACCCGCGGCACTTTGCGCGAACGGCCGTGTTGATACATCACCATCTCTGTGGCGCGGCCGTTCGCGTCGCGGACGAACTCAATCTGGGCATTCAGGTCGGTGAGAAAGAATTTCGTTTCGGACTCGGCGAGGAGAGCGTGGGCCCGTTGGCCGGTGAGCTGGGTGGTCAGCCGGCCGTCCTTCAGTCGAATGGTGTTTCGGAACCCGGGGCGCAGTTGGTAGACGCCGACGTAGGTTTCGAGCGTGGCAACGGGCACTGACACGGACGTGCGGGGGGTAGCCGAGGCGTCCGCCTCGCCGAAAGCGGCCGCCGCCAACTGAACGGCGAGTTCAGCCGCGATGCGCGTCTCCTGATTGGCGAGCACGACGACCGTCACGCCGTCGTCGGGGTAGTGCGCGAGGAAGGAGGAGAAACCGGCGATGTTGCCGCCGTGCTCGATCACTTTGCGACCGTGGGAAACGCTGATTCTCACGCCGAGCGCGTAGTCGTCCCGCACGGGCGTCAGCAGCTTCGCGCGCGAAGCCGGCATGAGCAGCTTGTCGTGGAAGACCGCCTCGGCCCAGCGCCACAGATCGTGCGTGGTGGAATACATCGCGCCGGCGGCATGGGGCACCGACATGTCGGTGTAAGGTGCATTGAAGATCTTGCCGCCGCTGCGCTCGTAGCCGGCGGCGCGGCGCGGCAGGATCCGATGGTTAACGTCGAGTCCGCTGTCGTTCAGCCCGAGCGGGTCAAGCACGTGCTCGCGCAGGAAGTCGCCGAACCGCTGGCCGCCGGTGACCTTTTCGACGATGAGGCCGAGCACGAGGTAGTTTGAGTTGCTGTAGGCGTGGCGATCGCCGACGGGAAAATCGAGCGGCAGATCGCGGAAGCGGCCGACCATCTGCGTGACCGTGGCGGGATTTCCTTTCCAGAGGATGAACTCGGGGTCGCTGGTGACGTTCGGAATCCCCGAGGTGTGCGTGAGGAGGTGGTGGAGTGTGATTTTGCTCCACGCCGCGGGCGCGTCGGGCACATGCACGGAAATGGGGTCGGTGAGCTTTAGCTTGCCGCGCTCCTCCAGCACCAAGATGGCCACGGCGGTGAACTGCTTCGTGATCGAGCCGATGCGGAAGTGCGTCGCGGGGGTGTTGGCGATTTCCCACTCGCGGTTGGCCGGCCCGTAGGCGCGATCAAAGAGCGCGACGCCCCGTTTCGCGACGAGCACGGCCCCCGTGAACTGCTCCGCCGCGACGTGCCGCTGCACTGCGGCCTCCATCCGCGCAGTCGCATCGGCGGCGCTGCTGCGTGCGGCGAACGCAACCAACACCAACGAGGCAAGCGTAGCGCACATCCAGCGCGCCGACCGATGGGAGAGGAGGGGAGATGTCATGCGCGCCGAGTATCGCGACGCTGCGTGAAGTCCAAATGAAGATGACGTGAATTGCCGAAGAAAAGTTCAGCGGCACGTGATGCACGGGATTACGAAATGACTCTCTGTAGCCAAGGGCTGGCGGGCGACTTGAGAAACTAGACGGCGTCAGGAAACATCGGTCTTTTCACCGCCCGGCCCCCGCACCGTCGGATTGCCTATTTCTGCGACGCCTTGCTGGCTCAGCGTCGCCATGCCACTCGCTCGAAAACGGATCTTCCGCATCCCCGCTCCGCCACCCACGACGATCTACGTGCGGCCGGGCTACAACCGCGTGCTGGCGGAGGAATTCGAGGCGCTCAAGGTCAAGCGCGTCGGCTTGGTGAAGGACAAGGTCGAGGCCCACAGCCAGGGCGATCTGCGCGAGAACTTCGGCTTCAAGGCGGCCAAGGACGCGATTCGCGCCGTGGACCGCAAGATGACCGCGCTCGATCGCTTCGTCGCCCGCAACACGTTCTTCGAGGTCGATCCCGCCACGTGGCTCACCAAGCCGACCGCGACCCTGCAACTCGGGCACGTGACCACGATCGAAAAACAGGATGTGGGGACGCAGCGGAAACACCGCTTCACGTTTCTCGTGACCACGCACGGCGAGACCGCGAGCGATCCCGAGTCGGGCATCGAATGCCTGCCGCACAATTCTCCTCTGGCCACGGCCGTGCTCGGCCTCGCGGTCAACGCGTCCGCTCAGGTCAGGCTCCCCGCGGGCGAAGCGATCCTCACCGTCCGCTCCATACGGAATCCTACCGCCGCGGAACTCGATCGCCTGCTCACGGCCATCAAGCCACCGGACATCGAGGAGGACTAGGCGACATCTTCAGAGTGCAGAGTCCCGTGGAACAGAGGTCGGGCAGAGAATCGCAGCCGGTGCCATGGTTCCGCGACGACTGAGGCCCGCGAAGATGCAGCGGTCAACGCCTGCCCCGGTCTCTCACTCCATGGCCGCCGAATATTTTCCGTCGCGGGCGGCTGAGTTGCAGCGTGCGCGGTGGAGCAGCGCTTGTTGCGCCGCGGGGCCGTGGGCGGTGACGCCGGCCCACGCCGCGAGCGCCGGCGCCTGCAGCGCGCGGCCGTAGGAGAAGCTCAGCTCCCACGGAGCGCGGGCCATCTGGTTCATCGCGTTGAGGTGCGCCGTCGCGAGCCGGTCGGGCTGGCCCCCGGAGAGAAACACGAGGCCCGGCACCGCTGCCGGCACCGTGCGGAGGAGGCCGCGAAGGGTCGCCGCCGCGACCGTGGCGATGTCCGCCTGCTGCGGGCACGTCGTGCCGCTGAGGACCATGTTCGGCTTGAGCAGCATCGCCTCCAGCCGCACCCGATGCTCGGCCAGCGCGGCGAAGACGTGCCGTTGCGCCGCCTCCGTCACCTCGGCGTGGCGCTCGAGCGCGTGGTCGCCGTCCATCAGCACTTCCGGCTCGACGATGGGCACTAGGCCCGCCTCCTGGCTCACGGCGGCGAAGCGCGCGAGGGCATGCGCGTTGGCCTCGAGCGCAGTGCGGCTGGGGGTGTCCGCCCCGATGGTCACGACGGCGCGCCACTTTGTGAAACACGCACCCAGCCCGGCATACTCGGCGAGCCGTGCCCGCAGGCCGTCGAGGCCCTCGGTGATCTTGTCGCCGGGGAAACCGGTGAGGGCCTGCGTGCCGCGGTCCACCTTGATGCCGGGGAGGATGCCCTCGCGCCGCAACGCTGCCACGAAGCTCGTGCCGTCGGCGCATTTCTGCCGGATAGTCTCGTCGAACAGGATCACGCCGCTGATGCATTCGCCAAGGCCCGGCGTGGTGAACAGCAACTCCCGATACGCGCGCCGCGTTTCCTCGGTGGAGGCGGTTGCGATCGCCTGAAAGCGCTTCGCGATCGTCGCCCCGCTTTCGTCGGCGGCGAGGATGCCCTTCCTTGGGGCGACAAGTGCGCGGGCGGTGGCTTCGAGGTCGGATGGGCTCATGGGTTTCCTTGGTGGGTGGCGGCGGCGGCGAGGAGCACCTGCACCTGCTCGTCGGTGATCTGCGCAAAATCCTCGAACCACTCTCCGACGCCGGAGAATTCCTCCGGCGCGAGGACACTGACGACCTCGTCGGCCTCGCGGCGGAGATTGGCCCGGGTGGCGGCGGCGATGACCGGCGCGGCGACAACGATGCACCCCGCGCGCTGCTGCCGCAGGATGTGGATGGCCGCACGCATCGTCGCGCCGGTCGCGATGCCATCGTCAACGAGGAGCACGGTCCGCTCCAGGATGGGGGGCGCGGGCCGGTTGTTGCGATAGACTCGTTCGCGGCGCGCCAGCTCAGGCTGCTCGCGCGCGGTGACAGCCTCGATCGTCGCGGAGGAGAGGTGCAGGGCCGCGACGATCGGCGCGTTCAGGACGCGCACGCCGTCGCTCGCGATCGCGCCGAGGGCCAGTTCCTCCCGGCCAGGCACGCCGAGCTTCCGGACGACCAGCACATCAAGGGGGAGATGCAGGCGCTCCGCCACGACGAAGGCCACCGGCACGCCGCCGCGTGGCAAGGCGAGGACCAGCGCGTCGCGGCGGCCCGCATGCTTGCTCAGCTTCCGCGCGAGCAATTCGCCGGCCTCCGTGCGGTTGCTGAACTTGGTCTTCATGCGTTGGCGTTCGTCTGATTTCACGGGGGCCCCCCTCTCAGGTCGGCCGGCCAGCGAAACACGGGAGGGCGAGGCCGGGCATCGCGTTGCGGCGCCGGCCGGATCGGCCTGTCGGCGCGCGGAAATTGAATTCAGGGGTGGGTGTGGCCACGGCACGGAGGCGCTCATTTTTTCTGCGTGGCGCGATCCTTGCCCCTCGCCTCCATGGGCACGATGACCACGGGGCACGGCGCCCGCTTCAACACACCGCCCGTGGTGCTGCCGATCAGGAGATCGTAGAATGCGGTGTGGCCGTGCGAACCGATCACGATATGCGAGGCGCGGAGTTTTTTGGCCAGCTCGGCGATGTGGAATACGGGGAAACCCGTGCGCAAAACCGCGGCGACCTCCAGCCCGGCCTTTTTCAATTTGCTCCTGAGCTTCGCCAGATGCTGCGCGGCGCTCTTTTCCGCCGCGGCCGTGATTTGCACGGTGCTGTCAACCACCGCGCCGAAGTCGCTCACGATGATCGGGGGCGGCTCCACCACGTGGATGAGCGTGATGGGACACTTCATCATGCGGGCGAGCTTGGTCGCCTCGGCCATCACATGACGGCTTACGTCGGAGAAATCGACTGGCACGAGGAGCGGCTTCATTTTTTCAATGGACGATGAGTTGCGGTTCGTGGCTGAGGACCAGACACTAACCGAAATGACTGCCGGGCGCTGTGCAGTATTTGCCATTTCCGTGGCATCATTTGCCCAGAAATCCCGGAGCGAATTTCGCCACCCCCGGGCGATAGTTCTGCAGCATTCGCCTAGTCCGCTCGGCCACAGCTTCCCGGGCGCGGCGCACTCGGCGCGTCCTGCGGGGATGGCGCGCCGCATATTTCTCCATTCGCCGGCCGATCAGCTGGAGATCGTGAATCTCCCCCATGAAGCTCTGCCGGTGGCGGAGCTGCCGGAGCCAGGCCGAAGTGAGCCCGGGAAAGATGCCGTGCAGCGCCTCCGCCAAGTAACGAAGTCGCTTCAGCGCGAGTCGGGCCCGGTGCAACGATTCTCCACCGCGCCGCGCCGCTCGCTCAAGGGCCTTGGCCTTAACGAAAGCCGCGCGCAGGGTGCGTGCGATGATCGCCGGTGCGGCCGAACGCTGCGCCGGAATTGCCGGCTGCTTTTTTGCCAACGCGTGGAGGGATTTGACCGCCAGACGCGGGCGTTTTTTCAGTGCTTTCGCGGTGGCGCGGATCTGATGCCGCAGGATTCGGCGCAGGTGCCGCCGGAGACGCTTCAGTCCCGGGTGGTCGGGGAGGAGACCATCGAGATACCTGAGATGCACCTGCGCGTCGCGGAGTTTGCCGGTGTCGTCGAGGCACCGCTGCAGCGAGCGGCGCGCCTTGCGCGTTGGGCTCCCGCTGGCCTTGCCCATGATCGTGACGAGCCCGATCAGGCGCCGGGTTTCGACGCGCAACTCGTGGACGGAGCGGGCCGTGGCCTTGCGGGCGCATTTCCGTCCGAGCTGCCCACGCCGGCGCAGGCTGCCGCGCAACGCCTCGGCAAGCAGGGGGCGCCACTGGCGTTCACGCTCGGCGGATTGTGACGGGTTCTGTTTCGCGGGCATCGGCTTGTCCTCGCGCGGGCCGGGCCTGAGCGCACCGCCGCCGCGGCGAAGCGGGGAAATGTTGTTTCAGCTGAACGGGCTCGATGAGCCCCCGGGTGGGGCGGGGCCGTTGGCAGGCGGCCGGGGTCGGGATGATGGCATCGGATTCCTTGATTGGCGTGATGCGATCATCGCACGAGGCGGCGCGGATGGCTCCGCATCTTCTGTGATTAGCGTCGCATGCCTTGCACGGGTCGCACGGGCTCGGCGGCGGTCACGGAGCGCTTTTCACTTCCCCGTTTTGAGCGTGGCGAGAAAGCCGATCAGCGCGTCCATGTCGCTGGCGGGCATGCTCAGATACCGCTGCTTCCGCCTCACGATCGCCGGCGCCAGCACCTCCGCGGCCACACCGGACCCGGTGATCCATGCCTGCAGTTCTGCCGCGCTATGGCGCGCGCCCACGTCATCGAGGGGCGCGCGGGGATTGCCCTCACCCGAGATCGAATGACACACGGCGCAGTTTTGCTGGTCGTAGACCGCGCGCCCGCGCGCAACGAGCTCCGGGGGCGGCGCGGCCAGCGGCGCGACATCCTTGGGCCCCTCGGGGCGGGGCGCGCCTTCGTCCGGAACGTTCGCCACAGGCGCCGGCGCGATCTCCGGGCGAGTGGGAGCGCTCGCCGCCGCGCCCGGATTATGGCGGATCGCGAAGAGCAACGAGAGGCCGACGACCACGGCCATGGTCAGTCCGGCGACAAGTTTGGCGATGTTTTCCCTCATGTTTCATTTCCTCCGTCGTCGTTGGTTTCGGCCTTAGCTAGGCCATGTCAAAGAGCTCGCAGTGGATCCGGTTCTGCGGAACGCCGGACTGGCGGAGGAAGCGTTGCGCGGCATCGTTCATCGGCTTGGGGCCGCAGACAAAGAACTCGAGTGCCCGCGCTGCCGGCGGAACCGCCTCGCGCAGGACCGGTTCGCTGAGCACGCCCTGCAGCCCCGTCCATCCGGGCGGCGGTTCCTGCAACACATGGACCACGTCCAGATTCAGCCGGGCAACCAGCAGATCGATTTCCTCGCGGAACAGCACGTCGTCCTGCCGCCAGTTACCGAACACGAGGCGCAGCGGCCGCCGGTCGCCGCGGTCGGCCAGTGTGCGGAGCATGCTCATGATGGGGGCGATTCCGACGCCCCCCGCGATGAACACGAAGCCGGGCGCGCCCGGTCTCCGATCCGGGGTGAACACGCCGTGCGGCCCGTCCACATACGCGATCTCGCCCGGCTTCACGCCGCCGATCGTGCGCGTGAAGTCGCCGAGTTCCTTGATCGTGAAGCGGAGTGCCGTCGGATCCTCCGCGCTGCCGGAAAACGAAAACGGGTGCTCCTTGGCGCGGAACGGACTCGCGCGCAGCGTGAGCCACGCGAACTGCCCGGGTCGGAACCGGATGCCCGCGTGTCCCTGCGGCTGGACCGTAAGCGTCCAGGCGCGGCCCGTTTCCTGACGGACATCCGTCACGCGGTAGGGGCATCGCCGCAGTGCGAGCGGCCGCGCGAGGCGCACATAGCCGATTACGAGCAGCCACGCGGTGGAGTAGCCCGCCCATACGACGCCCTTCCACGGCGCGCGCGTGTAGTGGCCGGCCCCTTGGATGTGCGCGATGGCGAGCACGACGGCGGCCACGGCCATCGCGGCATGGGCCACACGCCAGCGGTCGTATTCGAGGCGGAGCTGCTTCCGCCAGAGGGAAGTCACGATCAGCGCCGCAAACAGCAGGAACGCGATCCGCCCAGCGGTCATGGGCCACGGCGCCTCGATCGGATTGAGCGGCCCGAGCGCCGCGGCGTGGCGTGCGCGGAGGATGAAATAGTGGGCCGCGATCAGGCCGAAGCCCGCGACCGCCACCAGCCGGTGGAAATAATAGATGAGGTCGGCCCCGAATGGCGCCGTCGCCCGGCGGAATCGCGCCGTCAGGGCCGATTGCAGGCCCATGATCGCGAGGCCGCCAAAGCCGAGCGCCATCGCAAAATCCCACCAGAAGCCTCCGCCCTCCGGCAGATCTCCCAGCAGGAGCGTCGCGACGGGAAACGCCGCGAGCAGCACGTAGGCGGAAATCCACGCGACCGCACGAGGCCAGCGCGGGGGCGCCGGCTGCTGACGGGATGCGTGGGCCGAGGGCGTGGTCACGAGGGTAAGTCGGCCAGCCTTGGGAGCGGGCGGATGGAAACCTTGGGCAGCAGTTCGTCGGGCACCTCGGCGTCGTGCAGGACGATCCGCGCATCGAGCGCGATCAACTGATCGGCGGAGGCCAGCAGCGGGTTGATGTCGATCTCGCGGATTCGCGGCTGACCCGCCACGAGCGCGCTGAAGCGCACGAGGACATTTTCCAGCGCGGCGAGATCGACGGGCCGCTGGCCACGCACCCCGTGGAGGGCTGAGTAGATTTTCGTTTGCTCCATCAGCCGTCGCGCGAGCGTGGAGTTGAGGGGAGGAAGCCCGAGCGCGCGGTCGCGAATCGTCTCCACGAGCCGGCCGCCGGCGCCGAAGAGCAGCACCGGGCCGAACTGCGGATCGATGCTGCTGCCGAGGATGAGCTCGATGCCGGCCGGGGGAATCATCCGCTGCACCGTGACGCCGAGAAAATGTCCCTCACCCACCTTGGCGCGCACTGTCTGTTCGATTGCCCGCCACGCTTCGCGCACCCCGGCCACATCGCGCACGCCGAGGTGCACGCCATCCACCTCGGTCTTGTGCGTGATTGTCTCGGAATGGAGTTTCACGGCGACGGGGAATCCCAGCTCGTCAGCCGCGGCCACCGCCGCGTCCGCGCTCATTCCGATCCGCGTCTCGACGACTGGGATCTCGCAGGAGGCGAGCACTTGCTTCGACTCGAGCTCGGTCAGGATCGTGCGGCCGGCGCGGTGCGCGGCCCCGATAATCTCGTCGATCCGCCCGCGCGCCGCCGCTCCCGACGCCCCGAATGAGACCGGAAAAGGCGCTGGCGTCTCGCGGAGCAGTTCCAGATTGGAGCTGTAGCGCCACATGGAGGCGAAGGCGCGCGCCGCGCGGCCGGGATACTTGAACGTCGGGATTCCAGCGTCGTTGAGGATTTTCTCGCCGGGCTCGACGGTCGCTCCGCCCATCCAGTTTGCGAGGATCGGCTTGCCGGCCCCACGCGCGGCGGCCGCCTTGATCAAGCGGGCGGTCGCCGTCGGTTCGGTCATCGCCTGCGGCGTCAGGATGGCCAGCACGCCGTCGCTGGCCGGCTCGAGCATCGCGATTTCGACGGCGCGCGCGAACCGCTCCGCGTCGGCGTCGCCCAGGACATCGATGGGATTCCCGTGGCTCCAGTGCGCCGGCAGCAGGCGGTCCAACGCAGCCGTGCCCGCGGGGGAGAGCGGGGCAAGTTCGCCGCCCGCGGCATCGAGGGCATCGACCGCGAGCGCACCGGGACCGCCGGCGTTCGTGACGATGGAGAGGCGCGGGCCGCGCGGGCGCGGCTGCTTGGCGAGAACCTCCGCCATGTCGAAGAGCTCCTCGAGCGTGTTGACCCGCAGGACGCCGACGCGCCGGCACGCCGCATCGAACACCTCGTCGCTGCCGGTGAGCGCACCGGTGTGCGAAGCGGCGGCCTTGGCTGCGGCCGCGCTGCGCCCGACCTTGATCACGATGATCGGCTTCGACGACGCAACGTTCTGCGCGGCGGCCAGGAACGCCGGCGCATCGCCGATCGATTCCATGTAGATGACGATGCTCTGCGTGTGCGGATCGTCGCCGAGATGCGCGATGAGCTCGCCCCAGCCGACGTCGAGCATCGAGCCGACGGAGACGAAGGCGCTGAAGCCGAAGTTTTCCTTGAGGCTCCAGTCGAGGATGGCGGTGCAGAGCGCGCCGCTCTGGCTGAGGAAGGCGACGCTGCCCGGGCGCGCCGCGCTCGCGGCAAAGCTCGCGTTGAGGCCGAGCGGCGGCGCCATCACGCCGAGGCAGTTGGGGCCGATGAGGCGCAGGCCGCCGCGCCGCGCCTCGGCGAGGATGCGGGACTCGAGTCCGGCGCCGTCCGCCCCGCATTCCCGAAATCCCGCCGAGATGATCACGGCCGCCGGCACGCCCGCCGCCACGCATTCGCGCACGATCGCGGGAATCGTCAGCGCCGGCGTCGCGATCACGGCGAGGTCCACGGCCCCGGGGAGCGCCGCGAGGCTGGGAAAGGCCGGCGAGCCGAGCACGCTGGCGTGCCTCGGGTTGATGGGGAACACGCGGCCGGAAAATCCCCGGAGGTTCTCCCACAGGGCGCGGCCGACACTGCCGGGCTTCTCCGAGGCGCCGATCAGCGCGACGGAGCGCGGCGCGAGGATCGCATCAAGCGGGCGGCGGGTAACGGTTTTGTCCGGCGTGAGGAGGGACGAATTCATCGAGTGCATTTGTTTTTTTTCGGTTATCAGCCGCCGAACATCATCCGGCGAATCCGATCGAGCGCCTCCATGCCGCCGAAGGCGACGAGCGTGAAGAAGGCGCAGGAAGCCGCGAAGACCCCGCAGCCGGCGAAAAAGAAAAGCCCGTCGCGGCCCAGCGCGCCCGCGGCGAGCAGCAGCACCGTCCACGCCGGGAGCGAATTGCTGAACGGCAGCGGGAACGGCAGCATGAGCATCAGCCCCGAGACCGCGATCAGGAGCCCGGCGATGCGGCCGAAGATCGCGTGGTTGGGCACGAAGCCGAGACGAGGCCGCAGGAAAAACTCGATCCCGCGCATGATGCGGCTCGCGGCCCCCAGCAGCTTCGCGAGCGAGTGCGGCGGGAGTTCGCGCTGCAGCAGCCGCTGCGGCAACCACGGCTGCCGGTCGAGCGCGAGCCGCGCCCCGAGCAGCGTGACGACCAGCCCGAACGGGATCGAGAAACCCGGCAGCGGGATCGGACCGACAAACGGCAGCGCGATCAGCACGAGCAGCAGATGGTAGCCGCGGCCCTGCGTCGCCTCGAGGATGTCGGCCAGGCGCACCGGGCGATCGTCAAAGCGGGCAATCAACGCGCGCAGCTCGTCCGACAAGAGCGTCCGTCCCCCGGTGGGAACGGCGGAAGGCGGAGCGGGCGGGGGAGGATTTGCGGCCATGGCGGCGGTGTTGACCCCGGGTGCGATGGAAGGAAGCGGATTCGAGCTCACGGGAGTCATCGCTTCCTCAGCCGCGCAGCATCGCGAGGAAGAAGCCCGCGTAGATCGCCAGCAAGATCGGCCCTCGTGAACGGGGGATCAGTGCGTCCCGCCGCGGGACGATCATGAGCTTCGTGAGCAGTCCGAAACCCAGCACGCCGGCGACTTCCGGGCTTGAGGTGGCAAAGGCGGCGAAGGTGGTGGCGATGACGCCGGCGGAAACCTGGGCCCAGCGGGCCAGCCCCACCAAGCCGCGCACGAAGAACTCGCCGCCGAGCCAGCCGCACGCGACACCGATGAAAAGCGAAACATATGGGCTCATGGGAATCGAGCGGCCTGGACCTTTGTGCCCCGGTGCACGGCGGCCGGACAGTGTCCCAGCTTGGCCGCGCGTCCGTCGAAGCGAAAGGGCCCGCGGGCGGTCATGTCGTGGTCGCGGGGCGCACAGTGAGCACGGAACAGGGCGCGCAGCGCACCACGTGCTCCGCGACGCTCCCGATGAGGGCGCCCTCAAGGCCGCTCCGCCCGTGCGTGCCCACCACAATCAGGTCGGCGTTGGTGCGTTTGGCCATGGCCCTGATGGTGTCGACGGGTCGTCCCGTGCGGAGTTCCCGGCCGGTCTTGGGCCAGAGCTTCCTCGTCGCGCCCGCCAGCTTGGCCAACGCCAGATGCGCCGTCAGGCGGGCGGCCCGTCGGGTCTCATTGGTGTCGATGAGGAATCGCTCGATGACATGGAGGAGGCAGAGGCGAGCGTCGTATTTGCGCGCCAAGGCGAGGGCGTGCTGCAGCGCCACGAGCGACGCCGCGGAAAAATCCACCGGCACGAGGATCGACCGCACCCGGTCAGGCGAGAACGCGCGCGTGGCGCCGCGGATCCTGCGGCTGCGCACGACGAGCACCGGACACGGCGCGTGGCGCACGACCCGTTCGGCCGTGCTGCCCAGCAGCGCATGCTTCAGCCCCGTGTAGCCATGCGTCGAGATGACAATCAGGTCGGCCGCCCAGGTGCCGGCCTCCTTGGCGATTTCATCGAACGGCACGCCATCGGCCACGAGGCGTGTCGGCTGGATGTCGCCCGTCGGTTCATCCTCCATGAAGGACTGGAGCCGTGCCCGGCTGGCTCGGCGCGTGTCGAACGTGATGCCCATCTGCTCGGCCACGATGTGGCTGTCGGGCCGGTTGCGCCGGGTGACGTGCACCGCGGCCAGACGCGCGCCGAACCCTCGGGCCAGCTCGGCGGCGGCCCGAAACGCTTCACGCGAATGCTCCGAAAAATCTACCGGCACCAGGATGCGGTGCGGCTCGGCCGAGGTCTGGGGGGTGGTTTTCATGGGATTGAGAATCATGGTTCAGGCGGGCAGCGCGCGGGCTGAACGCCGCAGCTTCTTCCCGGGCGAGACGCGGGCCACGGCCGCTGCGCGCTCCGCCACCGCCCGCAGTCCCGCGCCAAAAAAACGCGTTCAAGGTCGCGGCGGGAGACCGCGGTGACCTCGGATGGGGCGGTCATTCCTCGGGGCGGCGGATCACGAGCAGCGGGCGGCGGATCTGCTTGAGCATCGCCTTCGTGACGGAGCCTTGCAGCGCCCGCGACGCGCCGAGGCCGTGTGAGGCGATGCACACGAGGTCCGCGCCGAACCGCTCCGCGTCGCCGCAGACGGCGGCCGCGACATCGCGCCCGGCCAAGACCTCCACCTCGGGCGGCGGGCCGCGGACCGCCATCTCATGCGGGATCAGTTCGCGGAGCCTCGCGCGCAGGCGCGCGGCGACGCCGGCGCGCTCCGATGCGCGCGCGACGTGGACGATTCGGAGCAGGCCGCCGCCGGCGCACGCTGCGCAGGCGAACGGCACGGCGGCATTGCCCAAGTCCGAGAAGTCCGTCGCGACCAGCACGCGACGGTATGCCGGGATATTCGCGTCGCGGGGATCAAACTTCGCCGTGAGAGGCACGCACACGACGTTCATCGCCGACTCGTGCAGGAGCGCGCGCGAGACGGAGAACCGGGCGAGGCGGCCGAGCCCGTGGCGCTGGTGCGTCCCCACGGCGATCACGTGGGCCTTTACCTGCCGCGCCGCCTCGATGATGCCGGGATCGGGATCGCCGAAGATGGCCTTCAGCACCACCGTCGCCGGGGTCGCGCCCAGGACGTCCCGCACCTTCTTTCGCACCGCACGCTCGAGCCGTTGTTGCAGCGCGGGCGGGTTCCGCGGCTCGCCGGGCGAGACCGCCGCCTCGGCGACCGTCGGCATGCGGTAGTTGAAATAGCATGGCACCAGTTCGCAGGCGCCGGAGCGGCCGACCTCCTTTGCCCAGCGCAGCACGACATCGGACGCGGCGCTGAGATCGAGGGCCGCCAGGACGCGCAACGGAGCGGTGGGCTTATCCATGCCCATGAGGGCCCCCGGATCGCGGACGATCAAGGTCGGCATGGGGGATGATTCCGCGATGCGCTCGGAGAAACTCCCAAGCGCCCACCGATCGATCGTGCCCTTTCCCGCGGCTGCGACCACCACCAGACCCGGCCGGCTGGCACGGATGTGATCGAGCAAGGTCCCGGCCGCGCGACGGCCGCGGAGCAGCAGGGGCTCCACGGTGGCGCCGAGTGCGCGCAGGCGCAGCGCCTCGTCTTCCAGGCGTTGGCGCGCCGCGGCGGCGGCCGCGATGGGGCTCCCAATGCCCACGTGGACCAGTTGCAGGGGCTGGGCGCACCGCAGGGCGAACTTCGCCGCCACGGTCGCCGTGTCATTGGCGAGCGGGGAGAAATCAGTGGCGCACAGAATCCAGGGCAGTTTCGATTTCATGGGATTTGCTTTTCGCGGCCAAGGCCCGTTCCTGCGCGAGAATCGCGACCGTCGTTTTCATGACCGTGTCGGGATTGAGGGAGATGCTGTCGATGCCCTGCTGGACAAGGAACTGCGCGAACTCCGGATAATCGCTCGGCGCCTGGCCGCAGATGCCAATCTTGCGGCCCTTGGCGCGGCAGACGGCGATGACCTGCGCGATCATCTTTTTCACGGCGGGATTCCGCTCGTCGAAGATGGGCGCGACGATGGCGGAGTCCCGGTCCACGCCGAGGATGAGCTGCGTGAGATCGTTGGAGCCGATGCTGAAGCCGTCGAAGATCGCCGCGAACTCCTCCGCGAGGATGACGTTGCTCGGGATTTCGCACATCACGTAGACCTCGAGCCCGTTCATCTGCCGCACGAGGCCGTGCTTCGCCATCTCGCGCTGCACCTGGCGGCCCTCCTCCACGGTGCGGCAGAACGGAATCATGACCTTCAGGTTGGTCAGGCCCATGTCCTCGCGCACGCGCTTCACGGCGCGGCATTCCAGGGCGAAGGCCGCTTGGTAGCGCGGGTGATAGTAGCGCGAGGCGCCGCGAAAGCCGATCATGGGGTTTTCCTCGGCAGGCTCGTAGGCGCGGCCGCCGATGAGATTCGCATACTCGTTGGTCTTGAAATCGCTGAGGCGGAGAATCACGTCCTTCGGGTAAAACGCGGCGGCGATCATCGCGGCGCCCTGCGCGAGCTTGTCCACGAAGAACTCCGGCTTGTCGGTGTAGCCCGCCGTGAGCTCGTCGATCTGGCGCTTCACCGCGTCGTCGGGGAGCCGGGCGTAGTCGAGGAGGGCGAGCGGGTGGACCTTGATGTAGGTGCTCACGATGAACTCCTCCCGCGCGAGCCCGACGCCGTCGTTGGGAATGAACGAGAGGGCGAAGGCCTCCTCAGGGTTGCCCACGTTCATCATCACTTGCGTCCGCGGGTGGCCGAGCTGGCTGACATCAACGCGCGTGACATCGAAGGACAGCTCGCCCTCGTAGACGTAGCCCGCGTCGCCCTCGGCGCAGGAGACCGTGACGATCTGGCCGTCCTTCAGCGCGTCCGTGCCGTGCTCCGTCCCCACGATCGCGGGCACGCCCAGCTCGCGGGCGACGATCGCGGCGTGGCAGGTGCGGCCGCCGCGGTTGGTGACGATGGCCGCGGCCTTCTTCATGATCGGCTCCCAATCCGGATCGGTCTTGTCGGTGACGAGGATTTCGCCGTCCCGGAACTGGCCGAGGAACTGCGCGTTTTTGATGACGCGCACGGGACCGGCGGCGATTTTCTCCCCGACGCTGCGGCCGGTGGCGAGCACGCGACCCCGTGCCTTCAGCTTGAAGGACTCGATCACGTCGGCGCGCTTGCGCGAATGCACGGTCTCGGGGCGGGCCTGCACGATGAAGAGCGCGCCGGTCCCGCCGTCCTTGGCCCACTCGATGTCCATCGGCGTCGGGTGGCCGCGCTTCGCCGAATAATGGTCCTCGATGAGGCAGGCCCAGCGGGCGAGCTGGAGAATCTCCTCGTCGGACGCGGCGAACTTCGCGCGATCGCCCGGCGGCACCGGCACGTTCTTCACCATCTTGCCGCCGCCGAGATCGTAGATGAGCTTGAATTCCTTGGAGCCGACGCGCTTTTGCAGGAGCGGGCGGAAGCCGGTTTTCAGCGTGGGCTTGAAGACGCAGTATTCGTCGGGGTTGACCGTGCCCTGCACGACATTCTCGCCGAGGCCGTAGGCGGAATTGATCAGCACGGCATTGCGAAAGCCCGTCTCGGTATCGATGGTGAAAATCACGCCCGACGAGGCGAGGTCGGAGCGCACCATGTGCTGAACGCCGATGGACAGCGCGATTTTCAGGTGATCGAAGCCCCGGTCCACGCGATACGAGATCGCGCGGTCCTTGAAGAGGGAGGCGTAGCAGCGCTTGCAGGCGTCGAGGAGCGCGTAGGGGCCCTGCACGTTGAGGTAGGTCTCCTGCTGGCCGGCGAAGCTCGCGTCGGGCAGGTCCTCCGCCGTCGCGCTGCTGCGCACGGCGACGGAGGCCGGCCGGGCCGGATCGCCGCCGCCGAGCGTGCGGTAGGCCGCGAGGATTTCCGCGGAGAGCTCCGCGGGCAATTCCGCCGCGAGGATGGCGTGGCGGATCTGGCGGCCGCGCAGGCGGAGATTCTCGATGTCGTGCGTGTCGAGGCCGCGGAGAAGATCAGGGATTTTCTCGTCGAGCCCCGCCGCGTGGAGAAAAAGGCGGTAGGCCTCCGCGGTGGTGGCGAAGCCGTTCGGCACCTGGACTCCCTTGGGCGTGAGCTCGCGATACATCTCGCCGAGCGAGGCGTTTTTCCCGCCGACGACCGGGATGTCGCCGATGCCGATCCCGGAAAACCAGCGGATGGCGGTGCTCATGGCGCGGCGCCCGGACGGGCGGGGTTGCCGTCGCGAAACCGACGGAAAGCCGGTGCGGCGCCGCGTGGTTCCGGATCGGAGGTGCGCATGGCGGGCGGCGGTTACCTGGAGCGGCGGCCGATGAGCACGCCGACCAGCACGCCGACGCCGAGGGCGACCGCGAGGGACTGGTAGGGGTTCTCGCGGATCGTCTCGTCGGTGTAGCGGGCGCCGGCGACAACCTTCTTCTTCGTGCTCTCGCAGAGCTGCGCGAGCCGCTCCTGCGCGGCGGCGAAGCGGACGCGCACGGCCTCAATGGCCTCCTGCGAGTGCTCGCTGACGCTGTCTTCCATCATTTGTTCGGCTTCGACGACGAGCGCGCGCAGGTCGTTGAGCAAATCCTGGGGCGTCTCGGCGGGGCTGTGTGGGCGATTTTTCATGACGTGTTGTTTTTTGCGATTGCGGTGGGAGGGTCGGGAAATGCCCCGGGATTCGCCGGCGGCGGCGGGGCCCGGTTCATGTTGGAATCCCACTGTGCCACGTCCGCCGGATTCGTGCTCCGCGTTTTCGGAGAAAGGCTGCGCATGGGTTGCCGTTACCGGCCGCGCAGGAACCGCACCTCCGCGTGCAACTGCTCAAGATCGCGCATCAGCTCCGTCACGAAACGAAGCCCGGACAGATTCACGCCGTAGTCCGCGCGCAGGCGTTCCAGCCGGCGCAGCGTCCGGATCGCCTCGGCGTCGAAGACCCAGGCCGATTTCCCCGGCGCGGCGAGCGGCGCGATCAGGCCGTGGCGGCAATAGACCGCGATCTGGTGGCGCGGCGTGCAGGTGAGGTGGGCGACCGTCTCGATGGTGTAGACGGCATCGTGGGCCGGCTCGAACGGCTGCAGCGCGGTGGACGCGCCGGGAACGGAGGGATTCATGATTTCTCGTGGTTGGGGGTGGGCGGAATAAGCGGGCCGGACACCCGGCGCTACCCGCGGGGATTGAAGGTCGAGGCGCGGCCGAGTTTTTCCCAGAGCTCCCGTTCCTCCTCGGTCAGCTTCGCCGGCATCCGGATAGTGGTGACGACGTGCAGGTCGCCGCGTCCGCCGGTGCGGCCCTGCGGCAGCCCGTGCCCGCCCACACGCAGCTGCCGCCCCGCGTCGGTGCCGGGCGGGATGCGGAGCTTGAGCGCGCCCTCGAGCGACGGCACGACGACATTCGCGCCCAGCGCCGCCTCCCACGGAGCCAGATCGAGGTCGTGGTAAAGGTCGGCGCCGTGGGCGCGGAAGTCCGGGTGCGCCGCGTAGCGCACGCGCAGATAGAGATCACCCGCGGGGCGGTCGCCGGCGCCGGGCCCGCCCTTGCCCGCGACGCGAATCCGCCGGCCTTCGGCCGCACCGGGCGGGATGCGGACGGTGAAGCTGTGGGTCTCGGCCGCGCCCGTGCGCGGATCGATCGTCTGGAGCGAGATCGGGCGCAGCGTGCCGTTGAGGACCTCGCCGAGGGTGACCATGATGTCGCCCTCGATGTCGGCGCCGTGGCCGCGCGATCCGCCCGCGGGGAAGGGCTGGCCGCCGCCGCCGAAAAACTGCTCGAAGAAGTCGCTGAAGCCCGTGCCCCCGAAGTGAAATTCCGCCGCGCCGGGGCCGGCGCCGTCGGCGGCACCCGGTGGAGCAGGCGGCGGCGAGCCTTCGGGATCCTGCCAGCGCGCGCCGAGTTCGTCATATTTCCGCCGCTTGGCCGGATCGCCGAGGACCTCGTAGGCTTCGTTGATTTCCTTGAAGCGCTCCTCGCCGGAGACCTTGTTCTTCGCGACATCGGGATGGTGGAGCCGCGCCAGCGCGCGAAACGCCTGCTTGAGCTCCTCCGGCGTGGCGGTGCGAGAGACCCCGAGTGTCCCGTAATAGTCCTTGAAGTCGACGGCCATGACCGGGCGGCGGCGAGGCCCCGCGCGGCGCTAGCCGGCGAAGCCGAAGCGGAACTTCACCTCGTCGGCGTCGAGGTGCAGGGACTCGCGCAACATGCCGGAGGCGATGCGTTCCGCCGCGACCTTGAGCATCCGGTCGAACTGGTGGCCGGTGAGCACGGCGCCCTCGTGGCGGACTTCCTTGATGCGGGCGCGCGCGACCAGGAGGTGCATGAGGAACTCCTCGGCTTCCACCGGCTCGTCGGTGAAATGGGTCGAGACCCGGTGGTTGTGCTGCGGCATGAGGGTGTAATCGATGGCGTATTTTTTGAGCATGGGCGTGGGAGCGGGTTGAGGTTGGGCGACGCGGTGAGGCGAAAGGGAAACTGCGTCTAGTCGAAATAATCGCGGGCTCGGGCGAGCAGCTGGGCATCGGTCAGATGGTGCTCATCCACGGTCATCGAGCCCGCGAGGCGACGGGCGAGTTCCGGATGGTGCTCCTTCAGCCAGGCGATGAACTGCTCCATCTCGCTGCCCTTTCCGTTGCCGCAGCCGAAGACCAGGATTTTTCCGGCCCCATGCAGGGCCTCGGCCACGGCGCCGAAGAAATGGCCGGCATCCGACTTCTCGCGGCCCCGGTCGGGAGCCTGCCCGCCGCGGCTCGGCCGATGATCATCCCCCCTGGGCTGCGGGACGATGACTGTCGCGATGGAACCGGGAGCCTGGGAGCGGAAGAGCCGCGCCTGATGATGATCGATCACGAGCAGCCAGCGGTCCCTGGGGCGTGCGGCGGATTCAGGCGCGGTGGGCGCGGGGACCGCGGGGGCGCTGGCGCGCTGCAAGAAATGGCGCAACGCCATCAGTTCGGAGATCTCCGCGACATCCTTGGTGTGCGCGGGGCGCAGGACCATCGTCTGGCCGTGAAGCATCACCTTCAGGTTGCCGTTGGGTTCCTCGGCGACGTCGCCGAGGTGGCGGAACAGGTTCTGCACCTCGCGCCAGGCGAGATTGTGCGCGGCCGGATGGCGAAAGATCGCTTCATACGTGCGGCGGTGCGCGCCATTGAGGGAGGTGGGTGGATTCAGGGTGATCATCGTGAAAAGTCTGGACTGCATTCAAGGCGGACTGCCCGCACGCTTTCATCCTAGAATAGAAGGCCGCCGGGCGCCCGGCGGATCTTGCGCATCGCTCCGCATCAATTGCCGCACGCGGACGAATAACGGCCCGCCGCCGTTGCTAGGCGGCGTGCGGCAAGGCCAGCGCGACCATCACCGTGGCGCCCCGCGCCTTCCCGTGCAGCCGCTCATGGTAGCAGGAGGGCGACTCGCCCGCGACGCGGTGGAAGACGCGGTTGAACTGCGAGAGCGACTGGAAGCCGGCCGCATAGGCCGCCTCGCTCATGCGGGCGTGGGGCTT
Organism: Opitutaceae bacterium; assembly: GCA_031411915.1. GTDB lineage: Bacteria > Verrucomicrobiota > Verrucomicrobiia > Opitutales > Opitutaceae > ER46. The sequence goes on along the minus strand of JANOCA010000135.1, from coordinate 8,258 downwards.
GAGCAGCAGGCGCTTGACGGTCTCGACTCGCACGCGCGCCAGATACGCGGTGAAGGTCAGTCCGGTGACGCGCTTGAAGACCTTGCAGAAATGGAACGCGCTCATGTTCGCGGCGCGCGCCACCGAGGCGAGCGACAACTCCTCGGTGTGCTGCGCAGCGATGAAGGCGCGCGCGCGCGCGATCACCGGCAGCTCCGCATGGGCCTCGCTGACCATGACTTGGTTGCTCATCGCCGCGAGCTGCTGGCCAAAAATCCCCAGCAGCCGCACGACCGCCCCATACTGGGCCTTGGCCAACACGCGCGTGCGAAAATACGCCGCCTCGATCCGGGCGCGATCGACTTCGACGCCCCACTCGGCCAGCTGGCGGAGCATGCGGGCGAAGCGCGCGGGCGTGGGCCGCCGGAGGAAAACCTGCCCGGTCTGGAGGAAGCCGATCACTTGCTCCCCGTTGCGAATCGGGATGGAGGATTCACTCAGGCCGGCGAAGCACTCCAGGGTCCTGGGCCCGGCCACCGCCTCGGTTTCCGCGCGCTGCTGGAGCTGCAGGCAGGCGGCGCACGACTTGTTGGCCCCGGCCATGAGCGCGCAAAACGGATTGGCGCGGCGGGAGCCGTGCAGGGGTGATTGAAATGACCCCGCGCGGCGCAGCGCCATGGGCAGCCCCGTCGTGGCCTCGAAGGCGCTCTGGTATTCGCGATAGATGGCGGAGCGCTGGAGCTGGGCGACCACGCCTTGGCTGGCAGCGGCAGCGGGCGAACCATGGGCGGCGGAGGACAGGGGGGCGGCGAGCGTTTGCATCGGGGCGAGACTAGCGCATCGCGGCGGCGCCGAGAATCGGAGGCCAGGCGATATCGCGCTAGGGAATATTCCTAGGGCACCTACGCGGATGACCGCTGGGGTGGCGCGGCGAACGCTTCCGTGCGGTGACGAGTCGGTCGGACAATAAACGAGGCGCATCGCGCAACCCATGCGGAGCGGCGGCACGAATTTCCGCTAGGCTTGCGACGTGAAAACCAATCCCCCCGAAACCCGCGCCCCGCGCGGCGACGAAAAAATCAGGCGCAAATGGAGCTGGCATCTCCGGACGCTGCGGCAGCTACGCGAGCGCCTCGCGCAGGAACGCGGTCAACACCGGCACGCGGCCGCAGCGACTGAACTCGACGATGTCGCCGATACGACGGAGACCGCCGCGGAGGCAGCGGAGCGCGAGGTGATTCTGGCCGAGCTCTCCGCCGAGGCCAATGCGCTCGCCGAAATCGACACGGCGCTAGAGCGCCTACGCCTCGGTTCCTACGGAGTATGCGAGGCGACGGGAAAGGAAATCCCCGCGGCACGCCTTCGTGCGGTGCCTTGGACGCGTTTCACGCGCGAGGCCGCCGCGGAACGGGAGCGCCGCGCCCGCTGACATGGGCGCTCGCTCCGCCGCAGGTGATGTGCCTCAGGCGACGCTGAGCAAGCCGCCGTCCGCGTCCGCGGCGTGCGGGGCGAAGAACTCGCAACCGGCCCTTTTAGCGAGCCGCTGCACGGTCTTCAGTCGCGGCGAATCCGCGCCGTCAAACAGCCCCTCCCGGCCGAGGAAGGCGGCCACGGCGGAAATGGCGCGCGTCTGCCCGCAGAGGCATTCCGTCAGCCAGCTCTCCACCGCGGCAGGGAGCAGGCGGGGATCGCTGGAAGTCGCGACCACGAGCAGGTCCGAATCGACGGCGGCCTCCGCGGCGCGCGCGCGGAATTCCAAGTCCGCCAGCATCGCAAAGCTCCACGGCGAGAGGCTCATTTGCGGGCCGAGCGGCAGCCGCCGAAACAAATTCGTGAGGCTCTCCGCCGCCCAAAGTGCGGCCGAGATATTTTCGTAGGCGAGGAGGACGTGCAGCCCGCACGGCGCTTCGGCTTCAACGCGGGCGGCGGCGGGGACGGAGGAATTCATGACGGTGGCGACTTGGGTCGGATTTCAACAGGATTTCGTGCGGCGGAGGGACGACAGCTTCGTCTCGGGGGAAACGGCGGTGGAAAAACCAGCCTACCCGAAGCGCGCGCCGCGGGAAATCGGAGGCGCGGAGAAATCGATCTAGGGGATTTTCTTATGCGGCGTAGGCCGAAGCGCCCTTGCGGCCGGCGCGGGCGCCGCGCACGTTCGGGCGATGCCGTCCGAGGATTACTCCACGCTGACCAAGCAGGCGCTGCTCGATCGCCTGCATGCGTTCGAGCGCGAGCGGGCGGAATCCGAGCGGGCGCTGCGCACGACGGTGCAGGAACTGCGCGACGTGAAGGCGGCGCTCGACGAGCACTCCATCGTCGCCATCACCGATGCCGCGGGGAAAATCACGCACATCAACGACAAGTTCTGCGCGATCTCGAAATACTCTCGCGCGGAGCTGCTCGGGCAGGATCACCGTATCATCAACTCGCGCCATCACCCCCGGGAGTTCTTCCGCGACCTTTGGCAAACCGTCCGCCGCGGTGAGGTCTGGCAGGGCGAAATCAAGAACCGCGCGAAGGACGGCACGTTCTACTGGGTGGCCACCACGATCTACCCGTTCCTGAATGGGGCCGGCACGCCGGTCCAATACGTCGCGATCCGCACGGACATCACCACGCGCAAGGCCGCCGAGGCCGAGCTCCAGCAGTTTGCCGCCGATCTCGCGGAGAAGAACAAGGAGTTCGAAATGATCGTTTACACCGTGTCGCACGATCTGCGCTCGCCGCTGGTCAACGTGCAGGGGTTCGGCCGGCAGCTCGCCCGCGCGTGCGAGGAGATGCGCGGGGCGATCGCCGCGGCGCCCGAGGGCCGGGTCGCCGCCGCGGCGCTCGCCCAGCCGATGGAGACGACGATCCCCCAGGCGCTTCGGTTCATCACCGCGGGCGTGAACAAAATGGAGATGCTCCTCGCCGGCCTGCTGCGCTACTCGCGGCTCGGCCGCGTCACGCTCACACTCCGCCCGCTGCGCATGGACGACCTGCTGGCCGAGATCGTGGCGGCGATGAAATTCCAGATCGACCAGGCGCAGGCCGAGGTGCGGGTCGAGCCGCTGCCCGACTGCCTCGGCGACGGCACGCAGACCAACCAGGTTTTCTCCAACCTCATCGACAACGCCCTGAAGTATCGCGACCCCGCCCGGCCGCTGCGCGTGACGGTGGCCGGCCGCACCGAGGCCGGCCGCGCCATCTACACCATCGCGGACAACGGCATCGGCATCGCGCCCGCGCACCACGCGAAGGTCTTCGAGATTTTCCATCGGCTCGATCCCGAGGTCACGAACGGCGACGGCCTCGGCCTGACCATCGCGCAACGCATCCTCGAGCGCCAGCACGGCAGCATTTGGGTTGAGAGCCAGGCCGGCCGCGGGTCCACTTTCTTTGTTTCCCTGCCCACGGAAGAATCGCCCCCACCCCCACCCCATGAAGCAAGCCCCGATAATCCTCATCGTCGATGACGACGAGGGCCACGCGATCCTCATCCGGCAAAACCTCGAGACCGCCGGCCTGGGCAATCGCATCGCGCATTTCCGCGACGGGCAGGAGGTGCTCGACTTTCTTTTTCTGCGCGATGCCAACCGGGCGCGGCTGCACGGGGAGACCTATCTCCTGCTCCTCGACATCCGGATGCCCAAGGTGGACGGGATCGAGGTGCTGCGCCAACTCAAGGGGGACCCGGAGCTGCGGAAGATGCCCGTGATCATGCTGACGACCGACGACGACGCGCGCGCAGTGGAGCGCTGCCACCGGCTCGGCTGCAGCGCCTACATCCAAAAGCCCGTGGACTACGATCGCTTCACCGTGGCGATCCAGCAGCTTGGATTGTTCGTGAACCTGCTCCTCGCGCCGCCCCTGAACGGGCCCGCGCACTGACGCGCTGTCCCGTGAGCGAACCGCGAAACACGCCCTCCATCCTCATCGTCGACGATGACGAGGGCCTGCTCATCCTCCTGGCCGACGCGTTTCGCACGGGCGGGTGCCGGGTGGACACCGCCGCCTCCGGCGCCGCGGCGCTCGCCTACCTCGCTCAGCACACGCCCGACCTGATGCTGCTCGATCTCAAGATGAAGGATCTCGGGGGCCGCGCCCTCATCGAGCGCCTGCAGCAGGAGAATTCGCTCGTGCCCTTCGTCGTCGTCACCGGCCAGGGCGACGAGCGCGTGGCGGTGGAGGTGATGAAGGAGGGCGCGCTGGACTACGTGACGAAGGACACCCGGCTCCTCGACCGGCTGCCCACCGTGGTCAGCCGCGCGCTGCAGGTGCTCGAGCGCAACCGCGCGCTCGCCGCCGCCGAGAGCGAGCGCCGTCGGCTAGAGAGGGAGATCCTCGAAATCAGCGCGCGCGAGCAGCAGCGCATCGGCGAGGATCTGCACGACGGCCTCGGCCAGCAGCTCTCGGCCATCGAGATGTTGTGCGCCGCCCTGAAGGCGGACGTGGCGGCCCAGCCCAAGCTGGAAAAACAGGTGGAGCGCATCGCGCAGTATATCCGGGAATCGATCACGCTGGTCCGGCTTGTGGCCCGCGGCCTGGCGCCGGTCGGCGAGGAACCCTTTGCCCTGCAAGGGAGCCTCAGCGAGCTCGCCGTCCGCACCAATTCCCTCGGCCGGCTCAAATGCCGGCTGGAGTGCCCGAAGCCCATCCTGCTGGCTGACCGGGAAGTCGCGCTGCACTTCTGCCGCATCGCGCAGGAGGCGGTGAACAACGCGCTCAAGCACAGCCGCGCCGAGGAAATCGTCGTCCGCCTCACCCAAGGCAAGGACGGGCTGAAGCTGCAAATTTCCGACGATGGCTCGGGCCTCGGCAAAAACGAAGGGGAGGGCATGGGCCTCCACGTGATGCGGCACCGGGCCAGCAGCATCGGGGCGGAGCTGAAGATCGAATCGAAGTCTGGCCAAGGCGTGACCGTCACCTGCACACTGCGGCGCCACCCATGAAAAAGCCCGGGAAAAAAGCCCCACCCGCGCCAGCCGCGAACCCTGCGCCCGCCACCCCCGCCCGCAGGAAAGTCCTCCTCGTGGACGACCATCCGTTCATGCGGGCGGGCATGGCGCAGCTCATCGACAAGCAGCCGGACCTGATCGTCTGCGGCGAAGCGGGCGACCCGCAGGGCGCCCTGCGCCTCCTCGGGAGCGCGCTGGCGGACATCGTGCTCACGGACATATCGATGCCGGGCCGCAGCGGGCTCGAGTTCATCAAGGACCTCCAGGCGCTCCATCCTGACCTCGCCATCCTCGTGGTCTCGATGCACGACGAGCTGCTCTACGCCGAGCGCGTGCTCCGGGCGGGCGCGCGCGGCTACATCATGAAGGAGGCCGGCGGCGACAACCTGCTCGCCGCCATCCGGCAGATTCTCGGCGGCCAAGTCTATGTCAGCCCCAAGATGTCGGCGATGATCCTGAACGGCTTGTCGGGCCGGAAGACGCGCGATTCCAACTCGCCGTTCCAGCAGCTCACCGATCGCGAGTTCGCAGTTTTCCAGCTCATCGGGGAAGGGAAGAGCACGCGCGACATCGCCGCGCAGTTCAACCTCAGCCCCAAGACGGTCGATGTGCATCGCGGGCACATCAAGGAGAAGCTCAGTCTGAAGCACGCCACGGCCCTCGTGCGCTACGCGGTCAGGTGGGTGGAGACGCAGAAGGAATAGGGTCCCGCGGCAAGACCGCCCACAGCGCGGCCCGCCCGGAAGAAGACCCGGCCGCCCGTGGCTATCGACGCACCGGCACGGCGGCTTGGGCTTCGCCGTGGGTTGCGAGCACCGCGCGGAGTTTCGCGACGACTTCGGGCTGTTCGGCGGCGATGTTGCGCGACTCGATCGCGTCGGTCGCGTAGTCGTAGAGTTCGAGCTGCGCGGTGTCGGCGGGGGCGCCGATTTTTTTCCATTCCACGAGCCGGTAGCGCTCCGACCGGATGGCGCGGCCGAGCAGCTCGCCCCGCGGGAAACAGTGGCTGGCGTGGTCGCGCACGCGGGCCGCGGGATTTTTCAGCACGGGCACGAGGCTCGTGCCGTCGATCTTCAGCGGGCCGGCGGGCTTGGGCAGGCCGGCGAGTTCGGCGAGGGTGGGGTAGAGGTCCACGGTTTCGGCGAGCTGGCCGGTGCTGGTGCCGGGGCGCGTCACGCCGGGCGCGATCACGACGAGCGGGATGCGGTTCGCTTGCTCGAAATTCGTGTGCTTGGTCCAGATGCCAAGATCGCCGAGGTGCCAGCCGTGATCGCCCCAGAGGACGACGATGGTGTTGTCGGCGAGTTTCAATTCGTCGAGCGCGGCCATCACGCGGCCGATCTGCACATCGGCGTAGCTCATGCTCGCGTAGTAGCCGTGGATGAGCTGGCGCTTGATGTCCTCGGGATACGGATGCACGGGCGGCTTGGGCACGGGGAAAAACGCATCGATCTCGCCGCCGCGTTTCATGGCCGTCGGCACGACGCCGTCCGGGCCAGTCTCGCGCGCGGGCATGGGCAGCTTGGCGGGATCGTAGAGGTCCCAGTATTTCTTCGGCGCGGAAAACGGCAGGTGCGGGCGCACGAAGCCCACGGCGAGGAGGAACGGCTCGGCGGGTTTCTCCTTCGCGGCGCGCAGGCGCGAGATCGCGTGGGTGGCGACGCGGGAATCGGCGTAGGCGTCGTCAGGGACGTCGGGCGATTCCCACGCCGCGCCGCGCGGGAGCGGGCCCGCGCCGGGTGGGCGGCGGAGGTTGGTGAAGAGCGCCTGCTCGTTGGTCGGCGACCCGTCGCGCGTGCTCGCGGGATCGGCGTATTCGATGACGAGGTCCTTGTGCGCGGGCAGGCTCCACGAGGCGGGATCGTCGTGGGTGCCGTGGCCGACGTGAAACACCTTGCCCATCGACTCGGTCCGGTAGCCGGCGCGCATGAAGAACTGCGGGAGCGTGACGGCGTCGGGGTAGGTGTCGCGGAAGTTACGGCCGAACTGGTAGAGCCCCGTCGTCGTGGAGCGCGCGCCGAGGAGGAGCGTGAAACGCGACGACGCGCACACGGCCTGGTTGCAATACGCCGCGTCGAACCTCAACCCGCGCGCGGCAAGGCGGTCGAGGTTGGGCGTGATGGCGGTGCGATCGCCGTAGGCGCCGAGCGTGGGCTTCAGGTCGTCGACGAGGAGGAGTAGCACGTTCGGCCGTGAGGCGGCCGGGAGGAGGGAGCAGGGAGAAAGGAGAAGGAGGAGAAATGCGAATGGCTTCATGGCGAGATGGTCTTGGGGAGCACTCGATGGGTGCGGGCCCACTGGTCCCACGCGGTGGTGAGCTCGCGGAGTTTTTCGGGCCGGGCCTGCGCGAGGTCGTTTAGCTCAGTCGGATCGGCGGCGAGGTCGTAGAGTTCCCACGGCGAGTTGGCCTCGGCGGGTTGCACGGCCTTCCAACTGCCGTGGCGCACGGCCTTGTTGTTGTATTGTTCCCAGAAGAGCCAGCGGTCGGGGGGGAGATCGCCGCCGCGGAAAACTGGCGCGAGGCTGCGGCCGACGAGCGGTTGAATTTTCTGCCCGCTGAATTCAGCCGGGTAGGTTGCGCCGCTCAGCTCGACGGCGGTGGGCATAAAGTCGGTGAGATAACCGGGCACGGTCGTGGTCGAGCCGGGCTTGGTCTTCAGGCCGGCGGGCCAGTGCGCGATGAGCGGCGTGGAGATGCCGCCTTGGTGCAGGCGCGACTTGTAGCGGCGGAAGGGTGTGTTGGAGGCGTTGGCCCAGCCCGTGCCGTAGGACGAGCCACCGGTGCCGGCATTGCGCCCGCCCGAGCCGGCGGCGGTGGGCTGGTTGATGGCCTCGAAGGCGCCGCCGCCGAGATCGGTGTAGGGCTCGGCGCAGCCGCCGTTGTCGGATAGGAAAAGGATGAGCGTGTTGTCCAGCTGCCCGCGCTCGCGCAGGTGCGCGACGAGACGGCCGACGTTGTGATCCATGCGGTGGACCTGCGCGGCATACACGGCCATGCGGTAGTCGAGCTGGGTCTGCTGCTCGGCGGTGAGCGTATCCCAAGCGCGGGCACCGTCGTCGCGCGGCGAGAGCTTGGCGGCGGTGGGGATGACGCCCAGCTCGCGCTGCCGGGCATAGCGCTGCTCGCGCAACTGATCCCAGCCGCCGCGGTAGCGGCCGACGAACTTCCTGATGTCCTCGTCGCGCGCGTGGAGCGGCCAGTGCGGCGCGGTGAACGCGAGGTAGAGGAAAAACGGCTGCGCGCGCGGATGCTCGCCCACGAACTGGATGGCGTGGTCCGTGAAGGCGTCGGTGAGGTAGTAGTCCTTTTGCGCGGGCGTGGGCAGGGCGGTGTTGTCGAGT
>JANOCA010000134.1:0-7413 GCA_031411915.1 Opitutaceae bacterium | reverse complement strand
GCCAGAGGCCGGTGCCGCCTTGGGGCAGGTCGGCATTGATGGTCCAGTCCTGGAGGAAATTCGCGCGGTAGTGATAGACGCGGCCGAGCTTGCCGGCGTCGATGAGCTGCTTGGCGAGCACAACCGCGGGGCAACGGCGGTAGTTATACCAGACCATGTTGGGCACGCCGGCCTTCTTGACGGCCTTGAGCATCGTCTCGGCTTCCTTGCCATTCAGGCCGAGGGGTTTCTCGCAGAGGATCATCTTACCGGCCTTGGCGGCGGCGATGACTTGCTCGGCGTGGAGGTTGTTCGGCGTGGCGACGTCGATGACGTCGATGTCGTCGCGCGCGATGAGCTTCTTCCAGTCGGTCTCGATGGACTTGTAGCCCCACTTGTCGGCGAACTCCTGCACGGCCTTCGCATCGCGGCCGCAGACGGCCTGCGGCACGAGCTCGTAGCTTGAGGGGAAGAAGTGGTTGACCTGGTGAAAGGCGTTGCTGTGGGCGCGGCCCATGAAGCTGTAGCCGATGAGACCGATGCGGAGTTGTTTCTTGGGCATGGGGAAGAAGTAGCGAGTAGCGGGTAGTGAGTAGCGAGTAGGTGAGGAAAGTAGCGAGGAGAGGAGGCGGGCGCTCGCGTGATGCTCGCTACCCGCTACTCACTAATCGCTACTACGGCGTCAGCCGACCCAGCCGTGGTTGTTGCGGACCTCGATCATGGCGGAGAGTATGTCGTTCCACGTTTGCTGCTTCATCAGCACGTCGTTCGGGAACATGCAGCCGTCCCAGCAGATGTGCTTCATCTTCTTCGTGACCTTGCCGCTCTTGTCGCGGAGCCAGTAGCCGGAGTCGCGCGCGATGTTGAGCTTGCCCTTCGGATCGGTGGCCACGCAGTGGCGGCCGGTCTTCTCGTGATCGCCGGTGCCATGCACGGTGCCGTCGTTTTGCGCGACGTGGAAATCGATCGTCCACGGGCGGAGCGCATCGGTGAGTTTGGTCATCGCCTTGTGGAACTCGGCGGGCTCGTAGTGGTAATTCTTCGGCACGATGCGGTGCGCCTCGGCGTTGGCGCCGAGTGTGTAAAGATGCGTGTGCGACATGTCGGCCTGGAAGCCGACGACCTTGGGCATGTCCACGGCTTCGAGGAGCTGCACCATGTTTTTCCACGAGTGCATGCCGCCCCAGCAAATCTCGCCCTCGGCGGCGAGGCGCTCGCCTTCGCCCTTCGCGATCTTGCCGCACTCGCGGAAAGTTTGCGCGATGAGCTTGGTGACGCCCTTTGGGTCCTTGTCCCACGCGGTGACGCCCGTGGCGCTGTCGATGCGGACGATGCCGTAGGGGCGCACGCCGAGCTCGCGGAGCTTGGCGGCGATGCGGACGGCTTTGCGGACGTGCGAGACGAAGTTGGCGCGGGCCTTTTCGTCGCCGCCGGCGGAGGCGTCGAACCACACAGGCGCGACGACGGAGCCGACGACGAGGCCCTTGGCCTTGATCTTCGCGGCGAGGGCCTTGATGCCGTCGTCGGAGATATCGATGTCGGTGTGCGGATTGTAGAGGAAGAGATCGACGCCGTCGAATTTCACGCCGCCGACGTCCGCCTTGGCGGTCATGTCGAGCATGGTGTCGAGGTCGATGAACGGTTCCGCGCCGGGCGAGCCTTTGCCGACGAGGCCGGGCCACATGGCGTTGTGAAGTTTGGGGAAGTTATTTTGGGGCATGGGAGGAAGAAGTAGCGAGTAGTGGGTAGCGAGTAGTGAGTAGGGGAAAGAGCAGCGATCAGAAGGAGCGAGTGACGGCGCGATGCTCGCTACTCGCTACCTACTACTCGCTACTGGTTAGTTGAATTTGTTTTTGCGGTAGGCGCCCATGGCAGGAGCGGCGGGATTCACTTCGGGGCCGAAGTAGCGAAGGCAGACCATGGGCTCGGTGCCGCTGGTGTTCTCGAACGTCACACCGGCCTTCGCGCCGTCCTCGGTGCAGAAATATTCGTCCTCGGTCAGCTCGTGGAAACGGATGAGCTTCGGGCTGACGAGCGGCTGGCCGTTGATCTTGCCGGAGCCTTGCACGCAGATGAGGCCGTAGGCACCGGTGTCCTTCACCGTGCATTTCGTGCCGGGATCGACGGTGAGTTCCTTCGCGGTGAAGAGCTGCTCGCCATCGACTTTGCCATAGACGATCCAGCGGTCGACGTAGCCCTCGCTGCGCGTGTCGGCGACGGGCACGGGCTCGAGGTAGTGGTTGTCCTTGAAGTTGGGGTCGACGTTCTTGTCCCAGTCGAGCTGGTCGACGATGAAGTCGATGTCCTTGTGCTTCGACTTGGGCATGTCTTTCACGAGGAGCGACCACGGCACCTCGCGGCCCTCCACGAGATTCTGATACATGCCGAAGACATCCGAGCCCCACTGCGGCTCGTAGGTGCAGAGCGAGCCGGGCGCGTGAAGGATGCACGGATCGATGAGCCAGCCGGAGCCGACCTTGAGGCGATAGGCCTTCGAGAGATCGAGGATGCCGTTGTCGCCCTTGTTCCAGTTGCGGATGCACTGCTTGACCTGCTCCTTCGTCGTGCCGGGCTCGAAGCCCATGAAGGTGTAGGGGAAATTATTGCCGACATTGTTGTGCTGCGGCGGGAAGTAATACGACTCGGGCTTCCCTTCCTGCCCGACGAGCTTCGCCTGCTTCGCCGACTGGTGCATGTGGTGCGGGATCGGGCCCATGTTATCGAAAAACTTCGAGTAGACCGGCCACTTCTTGTATTTCTTCCAGATGGAGGAGCCGACGAGCGTGGCGCCCGTGTCGGCGACGGCTTGCTGGAGCGTGAAGCGCTGGTTGCCGACCACGCACCACGAGAGGCCTTCGTCCCAAGCGCGGCCCTCGTTGGCGGTGACGGTCGTCGAGGCGAACCAGCGCTCGTCGATGCCGCCGCGGTTGAGGCCGTAGGCGTAGGTGTCGTCGGGGTGGAGCTTGATGCGCAGGCCGGGCTGGAGAAACGACCGCGGCACCCACGCCGGAGCGAGGCGCAACAGGCCGCCCGTGCGGCCGAGCTCGGCCTCGACGAGGCCCTGCGTGGATTTTTTGACGGTCTTGAGATCGAGGACGGAGGATTTCGACATGGAAAAAGGATTGGGGAAGCGAGGCCGGGGAGTGCGCCGGGGAATGCGACGCGAGGAGGGGGAAGAAAAGGATGAGAATCCTATCCCGCCCCGAAGCAACCGCCTAGTAAGACGGCGGCGAGTTTTGGTGAAATTGCGTCCCGCCGTGGGGACGGTCGATTGTGACCATTTCGACGATTCCTACGGAATGGTCCTCCGCCCGCTGGCCTCTATTTCAAACCGCCACGACTTCCACGCGCTGGGAGAGACCAAGCTGGCGGAGAAGGTCTTCGCAGTCCTCCCAGGCAAGACCGAAGGCGCGCACATCGGCCACACCGAGTCGCGCGATGACCGCCGCCAGCGTCTTGGCATCACCTTCGGCCAGATCGCCATCCCGCATGGCCTGCTCCGACCAATCGACCAACTGCGCCAGGGTGATTTCGTGGTGCAGATAGGCCGCGATCCGGTCGGCGACAGTTTGTTTGGTGATCGTCATGGCGGCGGACTCCCGCGCGCTACGCCGCGCCCGACAGCGTTTCGAAGGCCAGTTGGATGGGCGGCTTTGTGCCCGGCACGTAATTGAGGCGCTCGAAGCCGATCACGCGGCCCGCCCGATCCTTCATGAGGATGACCTCGTCGCCCGTCTCTTCGCAGACGTATTCCGACTGCGGGGCGCCGAACCACACGGTGAGGGTGTGACCGGTGGGATCGTGAAAAATGTTCAGGTCGGCCATAGGTGGGTTCCTTCCTTGATAGCGTCGGTGGGAGAGGCGGTGATCAGAAATCCGGTGTCGTCCTGCCGCCGGATGACGACGCACACCCAGCGTCCGGCGTGCTGCGTGCGAGTCCAGCTACAGAGTTCCGTTTTGCAGCGGGGTGGAAGTTTTTTCCAAAGTTCGGTCTGCCCGCATTTCTGAAGCGGAGAGATTGTCTTGCCCGGTTCTGGCGAACGGATTCGGTCACGTCAGCTCTGACCCGCACTCCCCGGCTCCGGCCGCGTGGCCTGTTCACCCCGACCGATCACTACCATGACAAACCGCTCCCTAATCTCCGCTTTGGCTCACGTGTTCGCCGCATTTGGCGCCGCGCTCCTCGTCGTCAGTGCTGGTTCCGCGCAAACTGCTCCGACCGCCGCCACCACTTCCGCGTCCGCCAAGGAAACCGATCCGGTCGTCCTCAGTCCCTTCTCCGTCACGTCCGCCAGCGATGTCGGCTACGCCGCCGGCGACTCTCTCGCCGCCAGCCGTTTCAACACCCGCCTGATGGACTCCGCCGCGACCGTCTCCGTCTTCACCGAGGCGTTCCTGAAGGACCTCGGCGCCACCACGCTCGCCGAGGTGCTCGAATACGGCGTCAATTCGAACATCGACTTCGACCAGAACCGGCCCGACCCGACGATGTTCTACGTCGACGCCGGCCTCCAGAACACACGCATCAACAACCGCGGCCTGCTCGGCTCGAGCCTCACGGATTTCTTCCGCTCGCGCATGCCGGTCGACGCCTACAACACCGGCCGCTTCGACTTTGCCTCCGGTCCCAACAGCGTGCTCTTCGGCGTCGCGAACTCCGCCGGCTCCATCAACACCTCCACGCTCCAGGCCGAGCTGCGGAAGAACCACTACAAGTTCTCCGCGCACGCCGGCCGCTGGGCGGACTATCGCGCCGCGATCGACACCAACATCGTCCTCATCCCCGGGCGCGTCGCCGCGCGCGTCCTCGGCATGCACGCACGCAAGGAAAGCTGGCGCGAGTGGGACAACCGCGAGGATAACCGCGTGACTGGCTCCCTGCGCCTCGTGCCCTTCAAGAAGGCCGGCACGCAGATCGTCGCGTCGTTTGAGAAGGCCAACCTCGCCGGCATGTGGTCCGTCCCCCAGAACATGGCCGACAACGTCTCCTTCTGGGAAACCCTCCCCGACTCCCAACGCCTCGTCGACAACCGCGGCACCGCCGCCCTCAACGCCAACCTCGCCGCCGCGCGCGGCCTCGAGCGCATCGCCGGCAACCGCCACTACATCGTCACCAACAGCGGCGACACCTACGCCAACACCGTCGGCGGCGTCTTCGGCGGCCTGAATCTCTACACGAGCACGAGTTTCTACGAGACCGCCGCGGCGTTCAACCCCCTCGTCGGCGTCGTCCCCGGCTGGCAGCCCGCGATCTATCGCGACACGTTTCAGACGCTCCTGCCCGCCACCCGGCGCGACGCCGACCGCAACGGCCCGTTCCAGTCCAACCTCATCGCGCCCTACCATGTCGGATACGGGCCCGACACCACCAACGCGAGCGACGTCGAGCGGCTCTTCGTGCGCATCGAGCAGCCCGTCGGCCGCAATCTCTTCCTCGATGTCGCCTACCAGAAGGAGACGGCGGAGGGCTCCGCCTTCCGCCTCGACACCCAGATCTCCGCCGACCCGAATCTCTACATTCCCGACGGCGCCGGCGGCGTGAAGGCCAATCCCTTTGTCGGCCGCTACTACATCGACGGCGCCCCGCTCCGCACGATCAACACCGATAACAACGAAGCCCTCCGCGCCTCCGCCCTCTACAGCCTCAACCTGAAGAAACTCGGCGACCACAAGATCCTCGCGATGTGGGAGCGCAGCGAGAACACCAACTCGCAGCTCCAGGGCAACCAAGTGCTCGTGAACGCCCGCACCAACGCCCCGATCGCCAACGCCGATATCCGCAACGCCAACAACCGCCTCGATTACCGCACCTACATCACGCCCGGCACCGACTACCGCTCGTGGTTTGCCGGCACATTTTCGGGCAACCAGCCCGTCCGCCTCAACGGCATCGACTACAAGAAGGACTTCACCGACCGCGCCGTCTCGGGCAACAAGTCCGAGGCGAAGACCTACGTGCTCGCGACGCAGAGTTCGTTCTTCGAGAAAAAGGTCTTCGCCTCCCTCGGCTTCCGGCGCGACGACTACCGGACGCTCACGCAGGTCGGCTCGCTCCTCGCCGCGACCGATCCGCGCGTGACCTCCGGCTCGCGCTACGCCGGCGACGGTGTGCTCACCAACCAGTATCTGCCGATCAACAGCGAGACCTTCGACACCTACACCGCGGGCCTCGTGTGGCACGCGCACACCAACGTCTCCGTGTTCGCCAACCAAGCGACGAACGTCGCGCCCGCGATGACCAACCGGCGCGTCATCGCCAATAATTTCGACGTGCCGAATCCGGTCGAGGGCAAGGGCTACGACACCGGCCTGATGGTCCGCCTCTTCGACAACCGCTTCAACGCGCGCCTCACCTACTTCAAGGGCGAGAACCCCGGCAACCCGGTGAACCGCGTCAGCTCCGTCGTCGTGGACCACGACCGGATCGTCAGCGCGCAGATGACCTCGATCAATCCCGCCACCGGCCGGACCTACATCACGCAGGCCGAGGCCAACGAGAAGTTCGTCTACCAGAAATCCCGCGGCGGCACCGTCGGCACCTACGGGGGCGCGCTGCTCGACGGCCTCTCCGACGACGTCACGACCGGCTACGAGGCCGACCTGAAGTTCAACCCGTCGCGCCAGTGGACGTTCACCGGCGCCGTCTCCTACACGAAGCTCGAGCGCGGAAATATTTTCTCCGAGTTCGACGCGTGGTTCGCCAGCGTCCGGCCCTACCTCGAGCGGTTCGGCAGCCCCGCGGGCCTCGTCGACCAGCTCAACAACCCGGTCAATATCGCCGAGCACGTCGAGCGGATGCAGCTCGCGATCGACGACGTGCGCAACGCGGGGGCCTTCGGCTTCAACAATCGCCCGTGGAAAGCCAACATGTTCACGCGTTACACGCTCGGCGCGGGCCGGCTGCGCGGCGTGTTCCTCGGCGGCGGCGTGCGCTGGCAGAGCCAGAACCGCGTGCAACGCGTCGTCACCGGCCTCTCCGCGCTCGGCCGCCCGATCTACGGCGCGACGCTCCACGGCCCCGAGATTCTCGAGGTGGACGCGCTGCTCGGCTACTCCGGCCGCGCTGACTTCTTCGGCCAGCGCACCAACTGGCGCGTGCAGATCAACGGCTCAAACGTGCTCAACAACCGCGAAGTCCAGGTCCTGCGCTACTCCGCCGACGGCACCCGCCTCTGGCGCGTGACGCCCCGCGCCCCCGGCAGCTGGCGCCTGTCGTTCTCGGTGGATCTCTGAGCGGGCGACGAAAAAAGTGGATCGACTCCGAAGGTAGGAGCGCGCTCGCGCGCGATGGTTCGGGTAGCAACGGTGTCAGCCGGCTAGGACAAAGTTTGGATTTTTGAGGAGGAGGTTGAGCAGCTCGATGAGGCGGCGGGCGACGGCGACGAGGGCGACCTTGGCGGGTTTGCCGCGGGCGCGCAGGCGCTGGTAGAACGG
>JANOCA010000133.1:0-14723 GCA_031411915.1 Opitutaceae bacterium | reverse complement strand
ACGGCAAGACCGTCGTCTCCTCCGATCACGCCATCGCTTTCGATTCCGTCCCAAAGAAACTCGTGGTCGTCGGCGGCGGCGCCATCGGCCTCGAGCTCGGCTCCGTCTGGTCGCGCCTCGGCAGCGACGTCACGGTCGTCGAGTTCCTCCCCAAGATCGCCGCGAGCTACGACGACGACATCGTCCGCAACTTCACGCGCCTCCTCCAAAAGCAGGGCCTAAAGATCGAGGTCGGGGCGAAGGTCACGGGTTTTGCCAACGGCGTGCTCACCGCCGAGCGGGGCGCGGAGAAGCTCTCGTTCCCCGCCGACAAGGTGCTCGTCTCCGTCGGCCGCCGCCCGTTCACGGACTCGCTCGCGCTCGAAAAAGCCAACGTGCAGCTCGACGACAAGAAGCGCATCAAGGTCGACGCGCACCTGAAGACCACCGCGCCCGGCGTCTGGGCCCTCGGCGATGTCGTCGCCGGTCCGATGCTCGCGCACAAGGCCGAGGAAGACGGCGTCGCTGTCGCCGAGTGGATCGCCGGCAAGGCCGGCCACGTGAATTGGGATCTCGTCCCTGCGGTCGTTTACACGAACCCGGAGGTCGCCTCGGTCGGCCTCGGCGAGGACGCGGCCAAGGCCGCCGGCCGCGCCGTGAATGTCGGCAAATTCAACTTCGCCGCCAACGGCCGCGCCATCTCCGCCGGAGTGACCGACGGCTACGTGAAGATCATCGCCGATGCCAAGACCGATAAAATCCTCGGCGCCCAAATCCTTGGCCACAACGCCGGCGAACTCATCAGCGAAGTCGTGACGCACATGGAATACGGCGGCAGCGCCGAGGACCTCGCGCGCACAATCCACGCGCACCCCACGATGAGCGAGTCCGTGAAGGAAGCCGCCCTCGCCGTGAGCAAGAGCGCCCTGCACGCGCTTTGAACCGTAGCTGCCAGCCCAGCTGCAACTCCGCCTTGCCAACGCCCTCCGCCCTGTTGAAGTCATAATTCTTCCGCCCCTTTCGATGAACGAAAACTCCTCCTCCCCTACGCCTCGCAGCGACCTCACGTCCGCGTTTCTCCTGCTCCGCCTGTTCCTCGGGCTGCGCACGCTGATCGCGGGCCTCGAAAAATTCGAGGCCAACAAGACCTTCAGCTTCTCGAACTATTCCGAGAACATGGGTCGCATCGGCAAGGCGATCTCGGACTACTCCATCATCCCGGGGTGGGCCACCAACATCTTCGCGATGTCCCTCGGCTTCCTGCTCGTGATCTTTGGCGCCGCCATCCTCCTCGGCATCAAGACCCGCGTCTCCCTCTTCCTCGGCGGTCTGGTCTATGTCGGCCTCGGCTTCGGCCTCATGGCCGTGCAGGAGGGCGAGGGCGTCGCTTGGATCGGCATGCAGGTGCTGATGTTCGCCGTCGCGCTCACGCTCGTGCGGCACAACCGCTTCGCCTGCGTCAGCGATAGCCGCGACTGATTGAGCGGTGGAAGGTGGCTCGGCTTCTTGCGATTCCGGGCATCCCGCCCAACATAATCTCTCTTCTCCCATGTCCGCTCCTTTTGCCTTTCCCGCCTCGCCTCTTTCCCGCCGCGATTTCCTGAGCACGAGCGCCAAGCTCGGCGCTGTCATCGCCGCCGCCCCCTACATCGCGCGCGGCGCGGAGGTCGGTGCGGCGCGGGATGCCGACACCATCAACGTCGCCCTCATCGGCTGCGGCGTCGAGGGCAGCATTCTGGCCAATGCCGCGCGCCCCATCCCCGGCATCCGCTTCGTCGCCGTCTGCGACATCTGGCCGTATGCCCTCAACAGCACTGCGCGCCGCATCAAGGCGGTCTTTAAGCAGGACGTGCAGCCCTTTGAGGACTACAAGGAGATGCTCTCCACCGTGAAGGAACTCGACGCGGTGCTCGTCGCCACCCCCGACTTCGTCCATGCCGAGCACACCAACGCCGCGCTCAAGGCCGGCAAGCACGTCTATTGCGAGAAGCTGATGGCCCACACCGTCGAGGCCGCGCGCTCGATGGTCGTCACCGCCCGCGAGACGAAAAAGCTGCTTCAAATCGGCCACCAGCGCCGGAGCAATCCCGCTTACCAGCACGCGCGGGACAAGATCATCAAGGACGCGCGATTGCTCGGCCGCATCACCAACGTCTCGGGCGAGTGGCACCGCGCCGTCACCAATGACTTGGGCACGCCCAAGGGGCAGGAAATGTCCGCGGACAAGCTCGCCCAGTTCGGCTACGCCAACATGCACGAGTTCAGGAACTGGCGCTGGTTCAAAAAATACGCCGGCGGCCCCATGTCCGACCTCGGCGCCCACCAGATCGACATCTACAACTGGATGCTCGGCGCCAATCCCCAGATGTGCATGGCGAGCGGCGGCGTGGACTACTACAAGAGCCACGAGTGGTATGACAACGCCATCGGTATCTACGAGTATCCGACGAAGGATGGCATCGTCCGCGCGACCTACGAGGTGCTCACCACCACGAGCGCCGGCGGCGGCTACCACGAATACTTCATGGGCGACGAAGGCGCCCTGAAGATCTCCGAGAACTACAAGCTCAACAAAATCTACCGCGAGGCCCGCGCCCCCGAGTGGGATCCGCACGTCGATGCCAAGATCATCTTGCGCCCAAGTTCCGGCGAAGGCGCCACGGCCGGCCTCAAGCCATGGGACAAGCCCCGCAAACGCCTGGCCATGCCTTCGAAGGTTCCGGATGGCCCGGCCGCCGCCGGTCCGGCCAAAGTCGATGTCCGCGAAACTGCGGCGCTCGACGCCTTCGACCTTCCGGTCGCCCTCCGCGACAAGGCGATCCACCAGCCGCATCTTGAGAACTTCTTCGACGCCA
Source organism: Opitutaceae bacterium (assembly GCA_031411915.1). Classification (GTDB taxonomy): domain Bacteria; phylum Verrucomicrobiota; class Verrucomicrobiia; order Opitutales; family Opitutaceae; genus ER46. The sequence continues at coordinate 11,889 of JANOCA010000133.1, read as the reverse complement.
TCCGCAAGGGCACGGCGCTGAACTGCCCTGGCGAGGACGGCTTTGCCACCGCCGTCACCGTGCTCAAGGTCAACGAGGCCATCGCCGCGGAGAAGCTCCTCCGCTTTGCGCCCGGCGATTTCGTCGTTTGATGAATCTCGGTTGAATTTCCGCACCCCGCGCCGCGTCCACTCCCCGCTTCCGTTCGTCTCCCTGTCTCCCTCCCTCACCGTCCCCCCTTCTTCCTCCATTACCATGCGCACCCGCATTCTCACCCTCACCCTCGCCTCCCTCGCGCTCGCGTCCGCCGCGGTCGCCGCCAACGTCCCGCTCAAGGTCGAATTCCCGAAGCCCCTCTTCGCCGGCACGCCCCGCCCCGTCTCGCTCGCCAACCTCGAGCCCGCCGGCACCAAGCGCTCCGACATCATGGTCTCGGCCGACGTGAAGCTCCTCTCCAAGGGCAAAAAGGTCACCAGCAGCGACTCCCTCCCCGTGATCGGTGAACTCTCGTTCATCACCGATGGCGACAAGACCGGCATCGACGGCGCCTACGTGGAGCTCGGGCCCGGCGTGCAATGGGTGCAGGTCGACCTCGGCGCCTCCGCCAAGATCGCGGCTGTCGCGGTGTGGCACTTCCACTCGCAGGCCCGCGTCTATCACGACGTCATCATCCAGATCTCCGACGACGCCGAGTTCAAGAAGGGTGTCACCATCATCTTCAACAACGACGACGACAACTCGGCGAAGCTCGGCAAGGGCAAGGATTTCACCTACGTGGAAGTGAACCACGGCCGCGTCGTCGACGCCAAGAACGCCACCGGCCGCTACGTCCGCCTCCTCAGCAACGGCAACACGTCCGACGAGCTGAACCACTACTGCGAAGTCGAGGTCTTCGGCGTCGCCGGGAAGTAAGCCAAGACTGATTTTCTTTCCACAGCCGGCCCGTGCCTCCGCACGGCCGGCTGTTTTGTTGTCCGCCGACTCGTTCGCCACCCTGCCGATTCATCGCCCACTCGCTGGCTCCCCGCGACGTTCGTGGTGACAAACGCCACTCGATGCGGCACTGAGACGCTGTGCTCCCGCCGCTCCTCCGCTGGCTGCCCCTCGCGCTGATCGCCGTCCTTGCGCTCTGGCTGCGCACGCACGATCTCGCGCGGCGGCCGATGCATGCCGACGAGGCGAATCAAGCCGTGAAGCTCGGCGAGCTGCTCGACACCGGCCGCTACGTCTTCGACCCGCGCGATCACCACGGACCCACGCTCTACTACGCCGCGCTCCCCGTCGCGTGGGCGAGGGGCGAGCGTTCCCTCGCTGCGCTGACGGAAACCACCGTGCGTCTCGTGCCCGCGATCTTTGGCACCCTCGCCGTCCTGCTGATCGCGGCGCTGGCGGCGCCAATGGGTCGCTGGCCGGCGTCAGCCGTGGCCCTGTTCTTCGCGTTGTCGCCGCCGGTCGTCTACTACGCGCGCGACTTTATTCAGGAGACGCTGCTGCTCACGTTCGTCCTCGCCGTTTTCTTGAGCGGGCGAACGTGGTGGCGAACCGGCCTCACGCGCTGGGCCATCGTCGCGGGCATTTGCGCCGGGCTCGCGCAGGCGACCAAGGCCAGCGCGCCGCTCTTCCTAGGAACCGCGCTCGTGGCGGTGCTGGTTTTCCGCGGCGACGCCCATCCCCTCACCCGTCGACCACGCCGCGATCTCGGCGTGGCGCTGCTGGCGGCGCTGGCGACCGCGGCGCTGCTTTATTCGTCATTCGGCACGAACGTCGCCGGCCTGCGCGACGCGTTCGCCGCCTATGCGCACGCAGCGACGCGCTTCGGCGCCGACGCCGGGCCGACCGGCCACGAGAAACCGTGGTGGTATTACCTGCGGCTCTTCGGCTGGTGGCGCGAGGGTGGCCTCGTCTGGCACCAAGTCGCGTTTTCCGTGCTCGCCCTCGCCGGCCTCGGTGCGGCCTTCGCTCAGCGCGACCGGCTTTTGCGCGGCGTCGCGCTCTACACGTTGTTGGTCATCGGCGCGTTTTCGTTCTTCGCCTACAAGACCCCGTGGCACGCGATCCACTTTGTGCCCGGTTTGGCGCTCCTCGCCGCGACGACGCTCGCGCTGCTCGCGCGCTTGCCGACCGGCCGGCTGCTCGCGGCAGCCTTTGCGCTCATCACCGCGGCGACGCTCTTCCAGCAGACGTGGCGTGCGTCGTTCCTGCGTCCCGCCGACCAGCGCAACCCCTACGCCTACGTCCACAGCTCGCCCGACGTCCTGAAGTTCCGGGCGCTCGCCGACGCCGCCCTTGCGCGTGCGCCCGGTGAGCCCGTCCGCGTGGTCGCCGAGGAATACTGGCCGCTGCCCTGGTATTTCCGCGGGCTGCCGCGCGTGGGTTTCTATGCCGCGCCACCCGACGACTGCGACGGCGCCCTCGTCGTCGCCTCGACCGCGCAAGGCGACGCGGTGCGCGCCAAGCTCCGCCGCACCTACCGCGAATCGATCCTCGGCCTGCGACCCGGCGTGCTGTTGATTGTCTTCACGCCCGAACCGTGAAGCCCGCGCTCTCCCTCGTCGTCCCCGTCTTCAACGAAGCCGGAAACATCCTGCCGCTCGCGGAGCGCTGCGTCGAGGTGCTGCGCGCGCTGGGCCGGCCTTTCGAGGCCATCTTCGTCAACGACGGCAGCACCGACACCACCGCCGCCGAAATCGCCGCCGCCTCCGCCCGCTGGCCCGAGGTCCGCGAGCTGCCCATGGAAAAAAACTCCGGCCAGGCCGTCGCGCTCCTCACGGGCCTGAACGCCGCGCAAGGCGAGTTTCTCCTGATGATGGACGGCGACGGACAGAATGACCCGGGCGACTACCCCGCCCTGCTCGCGCTCGTCGAGTCCGGCCGCGTGGACCTCGCGTGCGGCTGGCGCGTCGATCGGCACGATTCGACGCTGCGGCGCATCATGTCGCGCATTGCGAACATCGTGCGCGGCGCGATTCTGAAGGACGGCGTGCACGACGCCGGCTGCCAGCTCCGCGTGATGCGCCGCGAGGTGCGCGAGGCGTTTTTCCCGATGGAACTCATGCAGAGCTTCATCCCCGCGCTGGCCGTCGCCGCCGGGTTCCGGGTCGGCGAAATGCCGGTGCGCCACCATGCCCGCCAGCACGGCGAGACCAAATACGGCCTCGGCCGGCTCTGGTGGCGCCCTGCCGCAGCGATGCTCGGCTTGCGCTGGAAAATCTGGCGCGGCCAAACTCCGCGGCGAAAATGACCGCCGCGCCGTCCATCAACGCTTTTCCCCACGAGGCGATGGCCACCCACTGGGAAATCGCCATCGCCGGACAAGAGCGTGATTACGCGCGCCACGCGGCCGAGGCGGCTTTCCGCGAACTCGATCGCCTCGAAACCCTCCTGAGCCGCTACGTCGAGTCGAGCGACATCGCCCGCGCCAACCGCCTCACACGTGGCGCGACCGTCGGCATCTCGCCCGAAACGCTGGAGTGCCTGCTCATCGCCGCCGATATCGCCCTCGCCACCGGCCGAGCCTTCGATCCCGCCTATGCCTCGGAACGCGCCGCCGACCTCCCGCCCGACGCCCCGCCGTTCACCCTTGATCCCGAAGCGCTCACGCTCACCGCGCACGCCGAGCGCCTACACCTCGATCTCGGCGCCGTGGGCAAGGGCTACGCGCTCGACCGGCTCGCCGATCTCTTGCGCGGCGATTGGCAAATCACGTCCGCCTGTCTCAACGCCGGCGGCAGCAGCCTGCTCGCCTTTGGCACCCCGTCGCCCGATGCCGACGGCTGGCCCGCCGGCCTCGGCGAAGGCGACACTCAGCGCACTCTCGCGCTCAACGGCGCCTCGCTCAGCGCTTCCGGCACCGCCGTGCAAGGCGAACACCTCTTCGATCCGCGGACCGGTGCACCCGCCGCTCGCATCACCCGCACGTGGGCGCTCGCACCCACCGCCGCGCAGGCCGACGCGCTCTCGACGGCGTTTTTCGTGATGGACGAAGCCGGCATCGCCACCCTCTGCAGCGAACATCCACAGCTCGGCGCGGCGCTCTCCGGACCCGAAGAGCGGCTCACCGTTTACGGCGCGTTGCGCTGATTGCGTTCAAAGCCGTCCCGCTTCTCACGAAGCGGGCTACACCGATTGCGGTAGCCCGGCTCGTGAGAGCCGGGACAGACGACGTTCGCCCTCGCGTCACGAGCTCACCCATCGCTCTCGTGATAAGTTTCCCGCACGCTGGGGATCATGCCCGATTAGTTCACCGCGTTTGAAACCAACCCGTCAGACTGTGCATTGAAAACGACCGCGCGGTCGTTTCACTCCGACTCACCCCTCTCGCGCCGCCATTCCCGTGGCCGCCCTGCTCAGCGATTCAACTGCCGATGAACGGCCCCCACTCTTACGCATTTCTCGCCCTGTTCGCCTTGGCGGCGGTCGCGTTTCCATTGGGTCTGCTCGGCGTGGCGCGATTGTGGGCGAAATTCTTTTCCCCACCGAAGCCCAGCCAGACCAAGAACGATGTCTACGAATGCGGCGTTGCGCCCACGGGCGACTCCTGGATTCAGTTCAAGGCCCACTACTACCTCTACGCGATCCTGTTCCTGATTTTTGACGTCGAGGTGCTGTTCCTCCTGCCCATCGCCGTCGCGTTCACCGGTCTGCCGGCGGGTGCTCTGATCACGGTGCTCGTCTTCATCCTGCTGCTCGCCGAGGGCCTCGTCTGGGCGTGGCACCGCGGCCACCTCGAATGGCAGTAGCAAGAAACAGATCTCGACCACGGATCACACGGATGAACACGGATAAATGCCCATGCCCGCATGCCTGCATCCGTGTCAATCCGTGCCATCCGTGGTCAAAAAATTCCGGAGGCCGGGCGCATGAGTGACTTCGCCACCACACTCCCCGGCGGCATCAGCGAAACGGACCGCACCGAGCTGCGCCGCCAGGGCATTCTGCTCACGAGCCTCGAGGAATTCTACAACTGGGGCCGGAGCAATTCCGTGTGGCCGCTGCAATTCGGCCTCGCGTGCTGCGCGATCGAGATGATTGCCACCTCGATGGCGCGCTACGACATCGCGCGCTTCGGCTCGGAGGTCTTTCGCCCGTCGCCCCGCCAGGCCGACCTCCTCATCGTCTCGGGCACCGTCACGAAGAAAATGGCGCCGCAGGTCGTGCGTCTCTGGAACCAGATGCCCGAGCCAAAATACTGCATCGCGATGGGCGCGTGCGCCATTTCCGGCGGACCGTTCAAGCAGGGCTACAACGTCCTCAAGGGCATCGACCGCTTCATCCCCGTCGACATCTACATCCCCGGCTGCCCGCCGCGCCCCGAGGCGCTGCTCCACGGCCTGATGGCGTTGCAGGAAAAAATCCGCGGCCAGAAACTCACCGGCCCCGCCGCGCCGCGCCACCTGCAGCCCGATGCGACGTGCGACTATCCCGTCCCGGAGTTTGGCGAACACGATCTCGAGCCGGCGAAAAACCCCGCCGTCTGGCAAGCGCCCACGATTGTGCGGAAGGAATAACGACCGTGCGCTGATGGAAACCACCGAACAGCTCCGCGATCGCCTGCTCGCCCGTTTCCCGAGCTCCGACATCAGCCTCGTCGCGAACCCCGGCCCCGCCGCGCAGCACTCGCTGCTCCTGCCCGCCGCGCTCGCGCGTGAGATCGCTTTTTTTCTCCGCGATGATCCCGCGCTGCGCCTCGACTACTGTTCGAACGTCACCGGCATCGACTGGCCCAAGGCCGGTCACCTCGAGGTCGTCTATCACCTCTACTCCATCGCGCTGAAGCACGGGCCGGTGATCATTCGCTTGCGCACGGCCAACCGCACCGACGCCGTCACGCTGCCGTCGCTCACGCCGGTGTGGCGCGCCTGCGAGTTTCAGGAACGCGAGGTCTTCGACCTCTACGGCGTGGTCTTCTCCGACCATCCCGACCTGCGCCGCATCCTGATGTGGGACGAGTTCAAGGACCACCCGATGCGCAAGGACTACGTCGAGCCTGACGACTACGAGTGGGAGCCCACGCCGCACGGCGCGGTGCACGCGAAAGCCAAGGCGCATTATCCTGTCCTACCCGCCACCGTATCGCAGGAAGGAGCCGCGAAACCATGATCGCATCCGTTCTCTCAGCACTGGACTCTCAGCTCTCAGCTCCCGATTCCGGCGCCCACACCCGCGCCGTCACCGATCCCTTTCACGGCGACCTCCTCGAGGTCAGCATGGGGCCGCATCATCCGTCGACGCACGGCGTGTTCCGCATGCAGGTCACGCTCGATGGCGAGACGATCGTGAAGTTGAAGCCGGTGTTCGGTTACCTGCATCGCAATCACGAGAAACTCGGGGAGAACACCACGTATCTCTCGTCGATGCCCTACACCGACCGGCTCGATTACCTGAACTCGATGACGAACAACTGGGCCTACGCCCTCGCCGTCGAGAAGCTCGCCGGCCAGCCCGTGCCCGAGCGCGCCGAGTATCTCCGCATCATCCTCGCCGAGCTCACGCGCCTGCTCAACCACACCTGCCTCGCCGGCTTCCTCCTGCAGGACTGCGGCTGCTCCGGCACGCCGCTGATGTATGCGTTTCGCGAGCGCGAGAAAATCCTCGATCTCTTCGAGTCGCTCAGCGGCTCGCGCATGATGTGCAATTTCCAGCGCTTCGGCGGCTGCCGCACCGACGCCTCGCCCGAGTGGTTCGCCGCCGCCAAGAACCTTACCGACGGCTACGGCGCCTTTCTCGACGAGTATGAGGCGCTCATCACCGCCAACGAAATCATGATGGCCCGCACGCAAGGCGTCGGCGCGCTCAAGCCCGATCTCGCGATCAGCGCCGGCATCACCGGCCCGATGCTCCGCGCGACCGGCGTGGACTACGATCTGCGCAAGGTCGATGGCTACGGTTTCTATCCGCGCTTCGAGTTCCGCGTCCCGCTCGGCGATCACGGCGACACCTATGACCGCTACATGATCCGCGTCCTCGAGATGCGCGAATCGATCAAGATTCTCCAGCAGGCGTTCGCCACGCTGCCCGCGGGCCCCGTGATGGATCCCAAGGCCAAGCTCCGCGGCTTCCGCCCCAAGCCCGGCGAAGCCTACGGCCGCATCGAGGGCCCCAAGGGCGAGATCGGTTTCTACCTCGTGAGCGACGGCACGCCCAACCCTTACCGCTACCGCGTGCGCCCGCCGTCGTTCGTCAATCTCACCGTGCTCGAGGACCTCTGCCTCGGCCACACCGTGGCGGACGCCGTGATCATCCTCGGCTCCATCGACATCGTTTTGGGTGAGGTCGATCGATGACCTATCCAAACATTCTTAACCGCGGATTACGCCGATGACGCTGATAAAAACCATTCGCCTCCGCGGTCTTGCATCCGCGCCATCCGCGTAATCCGCGCTCAAAAATTCCGATCATGCTCGGCTCAGGACTAGTTCAAGGTCTCGTCGTTACCGCAAAAAATTTCGTGGGTTCCTTCCACGATCCCGCTCGCTACACGACTGTCGAGTATCCCGAGAAGCAGGAGAAACTTCCCGAGGCCTACCGAAATTTCCCCTTCCTCGTCTCCGAGAACGCCACCGATCCGATGGGCACGCTCCGCTGCGTCGCCTGCCAGATCTGCGAGAAGGAGTGCCCGCCGCAGTGCATCTACATCGAGAAATCCAAGGATAAAAAGCCCGACGCCACCGGCAAGCCGCAGCTCTACCCCGCGATCTTCGACATCGATACCTCCGTCTGCATGAGCTGCCAGATCTGCGTCGAGGTCTGCCCCTTCGACGCGATCAAGATGGATCAGGTCTTCGCTATCGCGACCACGGATCGCTTCGACGCGCTGCTGCTGAAACGCGAGCAGCTCGCGAAGCCCAACGACTACTACCACACGATTCATCCCACTGAGGCCGCCGAGGTCGACGCCCGCCTCGCCGCGGAGCGCAAAGCCGCCGCTGATAAAGCCGGTGCGGCCGCCGCTGAAAAAGCGGCCGCAGCCTCTGCTGGCGCCGCGGCGCCCCCGCCGCGGCCGACCACCCCACCCGCTCCGCCGCCACCCACCGCATGAACTTGCCAAAGGTAGGGCGGGACCGCTGGGCCCGCCGCGTGAACCCAAACGCCCGCGCACTCCGCCCGGCGCGCCCAGCGGTCGCGCCCTATCTCCATCTCGCATGACGCCGAGCACGCATCTCGAACGCCTGCCAGTCGTGCTCCGCGACTGGCTCGTCGGCTTTCTCCCCGAGCCGCTGCGCTGGCTAGCCGGCAGTCTGCTCGCCATCGCCGCGGTCATCGTCGCTTTCGCGTCGCTCTTCGCGCTGCTCACGCTCCTCGAGCGCAAGGTCCTCGCCCGCGTGCAGAATCGCCCGGGGCCGAACCGCGTGGGCCTGCCGTTTCTGCCGTTCACGAAGAACCGCATGTTCGGCCTCGGCCAGCCGCTCGCCGACGGGATCAAAATGCTCACCAAGGAGGACATCATCCCCCGCAGCGCGGATCGCGTGCTGCACTTCCTTGCGCCGGTGGCGCTGCTCGCATTTGCGATTCTCACGCTGGCGGTGATCCCGTTCGGCCGGCACCTCGTGCCGGTGGAGCTCGAGGCCGGTGTGCTCTACTTCTTTGCGGCCGGTGCGGCGACGGAGCTCGCCGTCTTCATGGCCGGTTGGGCGAGCCGCAACAAATACTCCCTCCTCGCCGCGATGCGCGCGCTCGCGCAGCTCATCAGCTACGAGTTCCCGCTGCTGCTCTCCGTCGTGCCGGTCGTGATGCTCGCGGGCACCCTCTCCACGAGCGGCATCGTCGAACGGCAGGGCGGCTGGACCTTCGGCTTGCTGCCGCAGTGGCATGTGTTCACGCCGTGGGGCGCGGCGGGGTTTGCGATATTCTTGGTCGCCGCGCTCGCCGAGTCGAACCGCTCGCCCTTCGACTTGCCCGAGGCGGAGAGCGAGCTCGTCGCCGGCCATCTCACGGAATACTCGGGCTTCAAATACGCGCTGTTCTTCATGGCGGAGTATTTCGGCATGTGCGCTCTCTCCGGCATGGGCGTCACGCTCTTCCTCGGCGGCTGGCAAGCGCCGCTGCCTTTCCTCGCAATCATCCCTTCCTACGTCTGGTTCGCGGCGAAACTCATGGCGCTGCTGCTCGCGTTCATGTGGGTGCGCACGACGATGCCGCGCCTGCGCATCGACCAGCTCACGCGGCTCGCGTGGAAATTCCTCGTGCCGCTCGCGCTCGTGAATCTCGGTGTCGCGGCATTCTGGTCGCTCAGCGCCGACTGGACCGGCGCCGTGCGCGCGACGCGCTGGCTGATCGCCGCCGTGTTGCTGGCCGGGCCGTTTGTGCTGCTCGGCCGCAGACTCACCGCCGGTCTCGCGCCGCGCACGTATCGTTACGCCACATGATTCCGCTCATCATCATCGCGGTTGTGACGCTCGCGGCGGCGGCCGTGGCGATGATGCTGCGCAACCTGATCCACAGCGCGCTGCTGCTGATCGCGAGCTGGGCGGGCATCGCTGCGTTCTACCTTTGGGCCGGCGCCGAGTTCGTGGCGTTTGCCCAGGTGCTCGTCTACGTGGGCGCCATCTCGATGGTCGTGCTCTTCGCTGTGCTCCTCACGCGGCCGCCTCAGCCGATGCCCGCCGCGCCGCCCAACACCCTCGGCCGCGCCCTAGTCGCCCTCATCACCGGCGGCGCCGTGCTGGGCGTGCTCATGGGCGCGATCCTCAGCAGCCCGCTGCCGGGCGGCACGGCGGCAACGCCAACCGTTTCGGTGAAGCAACTCGGCCTTGAGCTCGCCGGACGCCATGCCGGCGCGCTGCTCATCATCGGCGCGCTGCTGACCGTCGCGTTGCTCGGGGCCATCGTGCTCGCCGCGACGGATCGCGAAATCGTAGGGGCGTCGCTCGACGCCGCCCGCGGGCGCCCACAAGGGACGCCCCTACAAAAGACCGCGGACGCACCATGAGCCTCTCGCCGCTCCAGCTTTGCCTGCTCTTCTCGAGCGCGCTATTCTGCATCGGGCTCATGGCGGCGCTTTCCCGCAGCAACACGATCCTCGTCCTGCTCGGCGTTGAGCTGATGCTGAACGCGGCCAACATCAACTTCATCGCCTTCTGGCGTTACGGGCCGAACCCGGAGGCCGCGACCGGCGTGATCTTCGTCCTCTTCGCGATCGCGGTCGCCGCCGCCGAGGCCGCCGTGGGCCTCGCCCTCGTGATCGCGATTTACCGCCACCAGAGAAACATCCGGCTGCAGGATGCGAATCGCCTGAAAGGATGATCGCCCAGCAACAGTGCATTGAGGTGGAGCGCGTTGCCCTCAACGCGCTTTCAGGAGCTGCGCCCGCCGGCCAAACCAGCGTCTTGGGGACAAACCGCTCCACCTTCAGACCATGAGCCTTTCGGTCGAATATCTCTGGCTCATCCCCGCTCTGCCCTTGATCGCCGCAATGACCGGCGTGCTGGCGCCGTCGCGCGCGTTCAGACCTTCAGCCTCCTGCGCCATCGCGGCACTCGCGCTCGCGTTTTTGCTTTCCTGCGGCGCGCTCGCCACGGCGCTGGCAAACCCATCGGCGCACCTCACAAGCAACTTCACCTGGTTCGATCTCGGCCACAGCACCGTGCGCCTCGGCTGGCTGCTCGATCCGCTCACCGCGCTCATGTGCGTGATGGTGACGTTCGTCGGCCTCCTGATTTTCGTCTTCAGCACGGGCTACATGCGCGACGACGCCAACGCGAAGCAGTTCTTCTGCTTCCTCAGTTTGTTCGCCGCCGCGATGCTTGGTTTGCTCGTCGCGAACAGCCTGCTCCTACTTTTCATCTGTTGGGAAGTCGTCGGCCTCGCCTCATACCTGCTCATCGGCTTCTGGTTCCATAAGCCCGAGGCCGCGGCGGCGGCGAAGAAGGCCTTCATCACGACGCGCATCGGCGACCTCGGCCTCTTGCTCGGGATGCTCTGGCTCTACGATTCCACCGGCACGCTGCTGTTCTACGACAACGGCAACGGTGTGCTGGAGGCCAACGCCCTCGGAGGTCTCGCCACCAGCGCCGCGGTCGGCGGCCTCGCGGTCTCGACGGCGATTGGCCTGCTGATTTTTTGCGGCGCCGTGGGCAAATCCGGCCAGTTCCCGCTGCACGTCTGGCTCCCGGACGCGATGGAGGGGCCGACGCCCGTCTCCGCACTCATCCACGCCGCGACGATGGTCGCTGCCGGCGTGTTCCTGATGGCGCGCGTCTATCCGCTGCTCACGCCCGATGCGCTCACGGTCGTCGCCTTCATCGGCGCCATCACCGCGCTCATGGGTGCACTCATCGCCATCGCCCAAAACGACATCAAGCGCATCCTCGCTTTCTCCACCGTCTCGCAGCTCGGCTACATGATGCTCGCGCTGGGCGTCGGCTCGTGGACCGCGGCGATCTTCCATTTGCTCACGCACGCCTTCTTCAAGGCGCTGCTCTTCCTCGGCGCGGGCTCGGTCATCCACGCCGCGCATCACGAGCAGGACATCCGCGCGCTGGGCGGCCTGCGCGGGCCGATGAAGACGACGTTCGCCGCGTTCGCGGTCGGCATGATGGCGCTCTCGGGCGTGCCGTTTCTCTTCTCCGGTTTCTGGAGCAAGGAGGCCGTGCTCCACGCCGCCCACGGCTGGGAGTTTTCGCAGATTCCTTTCTACGCGGGGCTCGCCGCCGTCGTGCTGACTGCGTTCTACATGACGCGACTCCTCGCCGAGGTCTTCTTCGGCCGACCGCGCGGCGACGGCGCGGCGCACGCGCACGAAAACTCCGCCACGATGACCATCCCCCTCGTGGTGCTCGCCGCCTGCACCGTGCTTCTCAGCGCCCTCGGCACACCCTGGTGGCCGTGGCTTCAGCGCACGCTCGTTCCGGAATTTCGCGTCGAGCCCGGCGGCGCGGGCCTGATGGCGAGCTCGATCGTGCTCGTCGCGCT
>JANOCA010000132.1:0-16298 GCA_031411915.1 Opitutaceae bacterium | reverse complement strand
GGACCAGCGCATGGTTTCGGCGGGGAGCTTTTCGCCTTCATTCAGCCAACGATCGTGGGTCGGCATGCCTTCGTGAAACGTGGCGAGCACGCGGCCTGCGGGGATCGCGCCGACCTCGGGCATCACGGCGGGCGCGGCCTTCGCCACGGTGGTCGCGGGGCCCACGCGACGATAGCGCGCCTTCAGTTCCGCCTCCGGCAAAACCTCCCGGTGGACCGCCACTCCATCGAGCGAACCGCGGAAACTCGCCGTCGCCGATCCCTTAATCGAGGAACCGATCCAAATCGCGTCGTCGTCGACCACGGGCGCCGCGGTGGTCGGACCGCCCATGTCCCAGGAACCGGCTGTCGGCGCGCCGTCGAGCCAGCCGCGGATGCTCGCCGGATCACCGAAGCGATACGTGACCGCGATGTGGTGCCAGCCGCTGCCGGAAGCAAAGGTGCGCGTGGAGGTCCAGCGGTGCCAATGCGCGTCGCGCTGGGTGGCGGTCGCGGAACGCGGCGTGGCGAAGAGGAAATTGACGGCGAACTTGCCGCCCATGGAGCGCACGCGCAGGGCCCAGTTCTGGTTGTCGGCCGCGAAGCCGGGCGCGCCGGTGCGGCCCTTGCCGATGATGTAGAGGTTGTCGCTCGCATTGTGGCCCTCGACCTCGACCCACGCCTCGAGCGTGATCGTGTCGCCGTTGGTGAAATCGAAACCGCTGCCCGGCCCCGGGTCGGCGAGCGCCAGGTGCGCGCCGGCGCCGCCGAACTTCGCGGCGGTGTTGCGGCGCTCGAAGTCGGGGAACATCGGGGGGCGCGGACCCGGCACATCGCGCTGCACCGCGCCGACGGCCACGGCGCGCGAGGTGTCCTCCTCGTTGAAATCCCACCGCGCGACCGGCGCCGCGGCCGACGCCGTCGCCGCGGCGCAAAGAAAGGCAAACACGGTCAAGCGCGGGGAGTTCATCGACGGGCAAAATGGGGCGGTGGAGGTGGGGCGAGCCGGGCGACGCCAGATCGTCGCCTCAAAACTATCCCCAGCAAGACCACTCTCCCGCCCCGTCGCCAGCCGCAAAATGCCTGGCGCACGAAAGTGGCAGGCGAGGCAACGACGCAGGAATCACGCATTGCCGGAGCCGGGGCATTGGGCGCATGCTCCGGCCGTCATGCTCCCCTTCCGTCTCGTTCCCCGGCTGGTGCTCGGCTTTTTCGCCTGCGCGCTCAGCTCCGCCGCGCCGGCCGCGCCCCGCCCCCTCACCCATTCCGATTTCGACTCCTGGCGGAGCATCGCGACGCCCCAGCTCTCGCGCGACGGCCGCTGGCTCGCCTACTCGTTCATGCCGCAGGATGGGGACGGCGATCTCGTCGTGCGCGAGGTCGCGACCGGACGGGAGCACCGCGTGCCCGTCGGCGCCATCCCGCCGCCGACCTCGGCGCCCGCGGAGGAAAATGCCAACCCCGAGGCCCCGCCTCCGCCGCGCAACATCCGCATCGCCTTCACGGGCGACAGCCAGTTCCTCGTCGCGACCACGCACCCGGCCAAGGCCGATGTCGCCGCGGCGAAGAAGGCGAAGAAAAAACCCGACGAGATGCCCAAGGGCGGACTCGTGATGGTGGCGCTTACGAGCGGCGAGGTCACCCGCGTCGCCGACGTGAAGAGTTTTCAAGTCCCGTCCAAGGGCGGCCCGTGGGTCGCCTATCTCACGGAGGGGAAGCCCGAGGAGAAAAAACCCGACGAAACTCCGGCGCCCGCGACACCCAATGACGAAACCCTGAGCGAGGACGAAGCTGACGATGCAGCCGCACCACCCCGGCGCACCCCCTCGGCGGGCGCCGCGACGCCCGGCGAGCGCACCTACGGCACCGAGCTCGTGCTCCGCGATCTCGCGGCGGGCACGGAGCGGACCTTCGGCTCGGTGACGGACTATTCGCTGACGCGCGACGGCCGCACGCTCGTCTACCTCGTCTCCTCACGCGCCCAGACGGACAATGGCGTGTATCGCGTGCTGCCCGCCACCGCCAACGAACCGGTCGCGCTGCTCTCCGGCCGCGGTCGCTACAGCCGGTTCACCTGGGATCGGGAGCAGACGCAGGCCGTGTTTGTGAGCGACAGCGAGTCGGCGGCACCCGCCGGGGGCCGCGGCCCCGCGCGCTACAAGCTCTATCTCTGGGATCGCGCCACGTCGACGGCGGTCGACATCGTTTCCCAGGAGACCAAGGGCGTGCCAGAGACTCTCACCGTGAGCGGACAAGCCACGGCCTCGTTCTCGCGCGACGGAAAGAAGATCCTCGTGCCCATGGGCAACGCCGCGCGCACCCTGCGCCCCGCCGCCAGCGCCGTGCCCGACGACGAGAAAGTCGTCGCCGACCTCTGGCACTGGCGCGATGGCTTCGTCCAGCCGATGCAAAAAGTCCGCGCCGCGCAGGAGCGCAACCGCGCCTACCGGGGAATCTTCGACATCGCGACGATGCGTTACGTGCAGCTCGCCGACTCCACGCTGGCTACGATCACCACGAGCGACGATGCCACCCGCGCCCTCGGCTACGACGACCGCGCCTACCGCTCCATGGTGGACTACGATGGCCGCTTCACCGACGTGCACCTCGTCGATCCCGCGACCGGGGCCCACAAACTCGCGATCTCCAAGCTTCGCAGCGAAGGGGGCGCTTCCCTGCTCTGGTCACCCGACGGCAAATCGGCCGCCTACTATCAGGGCAAGCACTGGCACATCCTCGACACCGCCACCGGCGAATCGCGTTCGCTGACGGCCAAGGTGCGCACCGCCTTCCACAACGAGCAGGACGATCGCCCGCAGCCGCCGGGCCCCCACGGCGCGGCGGGCTGGACCAAGGACAGCGCCTCGTTTCTCACCTACGATCGTTACGACGTCTGGCAGCTGTTTCCCGACGGCCGCCCCGCGAAGAATCTCACCGCCAGCCATGGCGGCTCGACCAAGGTCCAGCTCCGCGTGCAGCGCACCGAGCCCGTGGACGAGGATGACGACGAGCGCGGCATCGACCCCGCCAAGCCGCTCGTGCTGCGCGGCGAGAGCGAGGAGACGCGCGCCACGGGCTTCTTTCGCACCAGCTTCACCGCGACCGCCGCGCCCCAAAGACTGCTCTGGGGCGACAAGAACTACCGCTACATCGGCCGCGCCCGCGACGCCGACGCGCTGCTGCTCACCGCCTCGCGCTTCGACGAGTTTCCCGATGTGCATGTGACCGACCCGTCGTTTGCCAAGCTGCGGAAACTCACCGACGGCGACGCGCAGCTCGCGGCGTTCTCATGGGGCCGCAGCGAGCTGGTGAGCTTCCGCAGCACTGACCGCACTCCGCTTCAGGCCACGCTCTACACTCCCGCCAACTTCGACCCGAAGAAAAAATACCCGGTCATCATCTACATCTACGAGCGCCTCTCGCAGAACGTGCACAGCTTCTCGAACCCGGCGCCCGGCACGAGCATCAACGTCCCGTTTTACGTCAGCAACGGCTACTGCGTGCTGATGCCCGACATCGTCTATCGCACGGGTCGACCCGGCCAGAGCGCGCTGCGCTGCGTGCTGCCCGCCCTCGACGCGATCGTGGCGCGCGGCTTCGTCGACGAGAAGGCCGTCGGCATCCAGGGCCACTCGTGGGGCGGCTACCAAATCGCCTACATGGTCACGCAGACGAACCGGTTTCGCGCCGCCGAGGCCGGCGCGCCGGTGGGCAACATGACGAGCGCCTACTCCGGCATCCGCTGGGGCACGGGCCTGCCGCGTCAGTTCCAATACGAGCAGACCCAGAGCCGCATCGGGAAAAAACTCACCGACGCGCCGGACACCTACCTCGACAACTCGCCGGTCTTTCAGGCCCACCGGGTGGCGACTCCGCTGCTCATCCTGCACAACGACGCCGACGACGCCGTGCCGTGGCAGCAAGGCATCGAGCTCTTCCTCGCGCTGCGCCGCCACGGCAAGCCGGCTTGGCTCTTCAACTACAACGGCGAGTTCCACGGCCTCCGCCGCCGCCCCGACCAGAAGGATTGGGCGAAGCGCATGAGCCAGTTCTTCGATCACTATCTCAAAGGTGCGCCCGCCCCCGCGTGGCTGGAGAAGGGCATCCCCTACATCGAGCGCGACGAGGAGAAGGTGAAGTTCAACGCCGCGCCGGCTGCGGTTGAAACCCAGCCTGCCGCCGCGCCATAGGACGGATTCCTAGGTGGGGCCCGCTCTCCGAGCGGGCCTGTGTTGCAGGAGGATTCGCAGGCTAAAACCCAGGCCGGCTGCGGAGAGCCGGCCCCACCAAAAGCGCCGCGCTGTGCTCCCGCATCGCGAAATTCGGTTCGCCGTCGGAGACGTTTCCCGAATCATCCGCCGTTCCTCCTCGATGCAGCCCACGTCCCTCGCGCTCCCGCACATTGCGAAGCTCCACGCCTACACCCCCGGCCTCCAGCCGACCGAGCCCGGCTGGGTGAAGCTCAACACCAACGAGTGCCCCTACCCGCCGAGCCCGCGCGTGGCCGAGGCGATTCGGCGCGAGGTGGGCGAGGACGGCGCGACGCTGCGACTCTACCCGAACCCGAAGAGTTCGCCGTTGCGTGCGGCCATCGCGCAGCTTCACGGCCACGGTTTGCGGGAGGAACATGTCTGCATCGGCAACGGCTCGGACGACATCCTGAATCTCCTCGTGCGCGCCTTCTGCACGCAGGACGCGCCAGCAGGCTTCACCTTGCCGAGCTATTCGCTCTACCCCGTGCTCGTCGGCATCCAGGACGGCGGCACGCGCGTGATCGAGTTCGACCGCTCGATGCGGCTGCCCCTCGAGAAAATCGCCGACTCGCCGGCCCGCGCGTTTTTCCTCACCTCGCCCAACGCCCCCACCGGCGTCGCCTTCGCCAACGCCGACCTCGAGCGCGTGCTCGCATCGTATCGCGGCCTCCTCGTCGTCGACGAAGCCTACGCGCCCTTCGCCCGCGAAAACTCGCTCCCGCTCCTCGCGCGTTTTCCCAATCTCGTCGTCGTCCGCACCCTCTCGAAGGCCTACGCGCTCGCCGGCATCCGCGTGGGCTACGCGCTCGCCCACCCCGAAGTCATCGGCCTGCTCGACCGCGTGCGCGACAGCTACAACGTCAACCGCCTCTCCCAAGCCGCCGCCCTCGCCGCGCTCGGCGACCAGCCCTACTACGACGGCGTGATCGCCAAGGTCGTCGCCACGCGCGACCGCTTCGTGCGCGATCTCACGGAGCGCCTCGGGTGGTTCACCTATCCGTCGCAGGCCAACTTCGTCTTCACCGAGCCGAAGGACGCGCGCGGCGCGACCGGCCCCGCGGTTTCCAAATCCGCCTACGATTTCCTCTGCGCGCACCAAGTCCTCGTGCGCCACTTCCCGAGCCACGCCTTGACCGCCCCCTTCCTCCGAATCAGCGTCGGCACCGACGCCGAAATGCGCGTCCTCTCCGACACCCTCGACGCATGGCAAAAAACGACAAACGCATAGGCACCGTCACCCGCAAGACCGCGGAGACCGACATCGCGCTCACCCTCGCGATCGACGGCCGCGGCACGGCCAAGATCGACACCGGCGTGGCCTTCTTCGACCACATGCTCACGCTCTTCGCGAAGCACGGCCTCTTCGATCTCACGGTGAAGGCCAAGGGCGATGTCGAGGTCGATTACCACCACACCGTCGAGGACGTCGGCCTCGTGCTCGGCCAAGCCTTCAAGGAAGCGCTCGGCGACAAGATCGGGATCAAGCGCTACGGATTTTTCCTGCTGCCGATGGACGAGTCGCTCGCCCGCGTCGTCGTCGATGTCGGCGGCCGGCCGCACCTCGTGTATGAGGCGAATGCCCCGACGATGTTCGTGCGCGATTTCAACATCGTGCTCGTGAAGGAATTTTGCCGCGCGTTCAGCAACGCGCTCGGCTGCAACCTGCACGTGCAGCTCGTCTACGGCGAGGAGCCGCACCACGTGGCCGAGGCGATCTTCAAAGGCCTCGCCCGCGCGCTCGACATCGCGACGCAGATCGAGCCGCGCGCCGCGGATCAGTTGCCGAGCACGAAGGGTAAAATCTAAGGCACCGGCCTTGCCGCCGCCACCCCTCGCATCATCCTGCCGCCATGAGCACGCTGACCATCGAACTTCCGCCGCAGCGCACGCAGACCGAGTTCAACCTCCGACGCTGGGCGGAGCTGCTGGCGGACCCGACGATGCAAAAGATCGTGGGCCGGGTAGAAACCGACCGCTATGGCCATGCCCTTATGAGCCCCCCTGCCGCCGCCGACCACGGTGGATTTCAATCCGAGATTTCGTTTTTTCTCCGGCAACTTTTTAAGGAAGGCCGAGTTCATGTGGAATGTCCCATTTCCACGGCGGACGGGGTGCGCGTCGCCGATGTCGCGTGGGCGTCTCCCAAGTGCGTCCGCGAACGCGGCAAACTTATCGTCTTTCCCACCGCCCCCGAAATCTGCGTCGAAGTCCTCTCCCCCGACAACACCGCCGCCGAGATGCGCGAGAAGACCGCGCTGTATTTCGACGCCGGCGCGAAGGAAGTCTGGCACTGCTCGAAAGCGGGAAAGATGACCTTCTTCGGCGCCGACCGCGCCGCGCCGCTCACCAAGTCAAAGCTTTGCCCAGACTTCCCGTCGCAGATCGACCTCCGCTGAAGCCCGGATGATCGCCGTCATCGACACCGGAATCTGCAACCTGCGCAGCGTCACCAAGGCGCTCGAGGCCGTGGGTGCGTCAATTCGCGTCGTGCGCTCGCCCGCCGACGTGGCCGCCGCCGATGCACGGGGCCTCGTGCTCCCCGGCGTTGGTGCGCTGCGCGACTGCGTGGCCTCGCTCCGCGCGTCAAAGCTCGACGCCACCGTGCGCGACTGGATCGCGGCCGACCGGCCGTTCCTCGGCGTGTGCCTCGGTATGCAGGCGCTTTTCGAGCACTCGGAAGAAGGCGGGATCACGGGCCTCGGCATTTTCCCCGGGAAGGTCGTCCGCTTCCAGCGCCCGCGCGATTTCAAGATCCCCCACATGGGTTGGAACACCGTCCGCTTCGTCCAGCCACGCTCGGCCCTCAGCGCCCAACTCGCCACGGCGGGAGAGTCGTTTTATTTCGTGCACAGTTTCCACTGCGCGCCCGCCGATCCGGCGCTGGTGCTCGCGGAGTGCGACTACGGCGGCGAGTTCTGCGCCGCCATTGCGCGCGGCCGCGTGTTCGCGACGCAGTTCCACCCCGAGAAGAGCCAGGCCAAAGGCCTCCAGATCTACCGCAACTTCGCGACGGTCGCTGCGGCGGCATAAGTGCGCATAAGGCGGCGCGCCGATTCCTTCTCCCGTGGCTACTGCCGCCGGGGGTTCCGCCTCGTGGCCAAACTTTCCTTTGCCAGCGACGCGGATTTCCCTTCGCTCGGCAGGATATGGCCAAGACCGCGGCGCTGAAAATCGACGACAAAGAATACCCCCTGCCGATCATGGAAGGGACCGAGGGTGAGAAGGCGATCGACACTCGCCAGCTCCGCGCCGCCAGCGGCTACATCGCCTACGATCAGGGCTACGGCAACACCGGCTCCTGCGAGAGCCAGATCACTTACCTCGACGGCGATAACGGCATCCTCCGCCACCGCGGCTATCCGATCGAGCAACTCGCCAAGCAGAGCGAGTTCGTCGAGACGGCCTGGCTCGTCATCTACGGCTCGCTGCCCACGCCCAAGCAGCGCAAGGATTTCGGTCAGCTCCTCCGGCAAAACTCCGCCGTCGAGATGCAGATGCAGAAAATCCTCGAGGGCTTCCCCACGAGCGCCTCGCCGATGGCGATGCTCTCGGCCCTCGTCGCCGCGCTGCCCGCCTACTACCCCGACCTCGCGACCAACAATTTCGAGAAGGACCTCAAGAACTTCGACCTGGCCGCGGCCATCGCCATCTCGAAGATCCGCACCTTCGTCGCGATGATCTATCGCTACCAGAAGGGCCTGCCCTTCGTTTTCCCGAAACAGGATCTGCCGTTCTGCGACAACTTCCTGCACATGATGTTTTCGGAGCCCTACAAGGACTACGTCCCGGTGCCCGAGGTCTCCCGCGCGCTGAACCTTCTCCTCCTCCTCCACGCCGATCACGAGCAGAACTGCTCCACCTCGACCGTGCGCATGGTGGGCTCGAGCCAGGCCAACGTCTTCGCCTCCGTCTCCGCCGGCATCAGCGCGCTATCCGGCCCGCTCCACGGCGGCGCCAACATGGCCGTCATGCAGATGCTCCAGTCGATCCACGACGAGCACGATGACGGCACGCGCTTCATCGCCGCCGCCAAGTCGGGCTCAAAGAGCAACCGCCTCATGGGCTTCGGCCACGCCGTCTACAAAAACTTTGATCCCCGCGCGAAGATCATTGGCGAGGCTTGCGACGTCGTGCTCAAGCGCCTCGGCATCGACGACCCGCTGCTCGCCATCGCCAAGAACCTCGAGCAGGCCGCGCTGAAGGACGACTACTTCGTCTCGCGCAAGCTCTACCCCAACGTCGATTTCTACTCGGGCATCATCATGCGCGCCCTCGGCATCCCGATGAACATGTTCACGACCATGTTCGCCATCGGCCGCACGCCCGGCTGGATCGCCAACTGGCGCGAGGTCGCCGCCAACCCCAAGGGCCGCATCTACCGCCCGCGCCAGATCTACGTCGGACCGACCAAGCGCGACTACGTCGCGATTTCGAAGCGCAAGTAGCCTTGTAGCCCTGCTCGTGAGAGCAGGGACCGACGGGAGATTGCGTGTGCGCCGTCCCGCCTCTCACGAGGCGGGCTACCCACCGCTCTACTTCGTCTCCTTCTTCGGCGGCGGGCTGTGCAGCGCTTCTTCCAGCGTGAGGCCGCTCAGGTGCGTGAGCGCGCTCATCAGTTTCCAGAATACCAAGATCGTCACCACCGTCGTCGGCAGCACGATCACCGGCCAGCTCAACAGGTTCATCCGGCCGAGCTGCTCGTTGAAGGCCGTGGTGCCCGGCGAATCCTTGAGGAGGTAGCGCGCGAGGCCGTAGTTGAGCACGGCGCTGAGGAGGAACGACGCCGCCATGCCGTAGTTCGCGCGCACCATCTGCGTCTCAAACGCGCTGCGGTGCCCTCGGTCGTCGAGCGCGGCCTCGACCTTCGCCGTGTCGATCACGGCGTCGTTCCACAGCAGCTCACGCACGAGCGGGCGCTTGGTTTTCATCGAGATGAGCAGCGCCGCGCCGAGCAGCGTGGGCATCGCGGCTTCCTTCACCGCAAACCAAAACACGTCGGCCTTGAGTTGGTTCAGGATGCCGGTGAGGAGCACGCTCAC
Organism: Opitutaceae bacterium; assembly: GCA_031411915.1. Classification (GTDB taxonomy): domain Bacteria; phylum Verrucomicrobiota; class Verrucomicrobiia; order Opitutales; family Opitutaceae; genus ER46. Next base: position 7,028 of record JANOCA010000132.1, on the reverse strand, counting down.
GACGCCGATGATCGAGAAGAGGTTGGTCTTCCGCCGCGTGACGAGATCGTAGATGCCGTAGCTGAGCGGAAACACCAGCGCGACGATGATCCCCCACTGCGCGCCGAGATATTTGTCCTCGCTCAGCTTGGTGAGCACGAGGGTCGGCACCAGGATGTTGCACGCGAGATTGAGCAGCAGGTTTTCCTTCTTGGGAGCGGCGGGGGACATTCCCGGCAAGCAAAGCGGCGGCACAGTCCCGCCGAAAGGCGAAAAACACGCTGTTTTCCGTATTCCCTGCGCCGGTGGTTTCCTGCATGGTGCCGCCCCATGATTCTCCTCGGTGTGAACATCGACCATTGCGCGACCTTGCGCCAGGCCCGCTACCGCGACGCCGCGGGCGCGGAGGGCGGCGCCGTCGAGCCTGATCCGGTGGCGTTTGCGGCGGCGGCGGAACGCGCGGGCGCCCACGGCATCACCGTCCACCTGCGCGAGGATCGCCGCCACATCCAGGACCGCGATGTGTGGCGGCTGCGCGACAGCGTGCGCACGCGGCTCAACCTCGAAATGGCCTGCACGCCGGAGATGACGGCGCTGGCGCTAAAGCTGAAGCCCGAGTTCGTCTGCCTCGTGCCGGAAAACCGCCTGGAGGTCACCACCGAGGGTGGCCTCGACGTCGTGGGTAACCGCGACCGCGTGCGCGCGTGTGTCGACGCGATGAACGCCGTCGGCATCAAGGCCAGCCTCTTCATCGACCCCGACGCGCCGCAGATCGAGCTAAGCGCGGAGCTGGGCGCGCCATTTGTGGAGTTGCACACGGGCGCCTACGCGCACGCGTATTTCACGGAGAAACGCGCGGTGGAGTTCGAGCGGTTGCGGCGCGGCACCGAGCTGGCCCACGCGCGCGGACTCACCGTCAACGCCGGCCACGGCATCAACTACGTCAACATCGCCGAGGTCCGCACCCTCCCCCACCTCTACGAACTCAACATCGGCCACAGCATCGTCAGCCGCGCCGTGTTCACCGGAGTCGAGGAAGCGGTGCGCGAGATGCGGCGGTTGATGAATGACCGTTGAAGTAGCGAGTAGCGGGTAGTGAGTAGTGAGCATCACGCAGGCGCACGGGCGCAGCCTTTCTACTCGCTACCCGCTGCTCGCTACCCGCTACTTTCCGTCTGCGCCATGAACATCTCCCTCCCCCTTGGCGGCATCCTCATCGGCCTCGGCGCCGATCTCATCGAGGTCGAGCGCGTCCGTGGCGTGCTGGAGCGGCAGGGCGAGCGGTTCCTCGCCCGCGTCTTCACCGACGAGGAGCGCGCCTACTGCTCCGCGATGAAGTTCCCGCACAAGCACTACGCCGCGCGCTTTGCCGCCAAGGAGGCGGTGTCGAAATGCTTCTCCACCGGCATCGGCGCTGAATTCGGCTGGCGCTCGGCGTCCGTCTACCACGGCGAGCGCCACCAGCCGCTCGTGCGGCTCGACGCGCAGGGCGAGGCGCTGCTGCGCGCCGTCGGCGCCACGCACGTCCACCTCACCCTCTCACACACGGACACGATGGCGCTGGCCGTCGCCGCGCTCGTGCGCGCCTGAGCGCGCGGCAAACCGCTCCACCATGGACCCCGACACGCCGGACCAACGCCCCGCCCCTTCGGCCGCGTCGCTGTCGAAGACGCCTTCGTGGATCATGCTCGGGTTTTTGCTCGGCGCCATCTTCGTGCTGTCGCTCTGGACGCCCTGGAAAAAACCAACGCGAACCCCCGCGCTCGCCGGCTCGGCACCGCCGGTGCCCGCCGCATTCGAGCCCGCCAAACCCCGCCCGCCCCCGCAGCTCACGACGATCGAGGCGGTGTTCGCCGAGTGGGGCCACCACGCGGTCTGGTCCGGCGACACGACCGAGGTCGCGCAGTGGAGCATCCGCGACCGCGATTTCACGGAGTTCTACGAGGTGCGCCGGTTGGGCGACACACTCTACTTCCGCAGCCTGACGCGGCTCACCCGCCGCATCATCGCCCGCGGCAAACCCATGCCCGAGTGCCCGCTGCAATTCACCGAGACCGAGGAGCAATACCGCGAGTGGCTTGAGCACGGCCGCAAGGAGCGATCGCCCACTCAAGAACTTTTCCCGCGGATTGATCCTCCATTGCGGGGAGGCTCTAGTCCTAGACCGGTCCAGCCACCGCCGGCAGAACCTCCGCCGTCAGCGCCAATCACAACTCCCATCGGCGACGCACCGACAAAGAAGTAGTGCATGAGTAGCAACATGACTACTTCCAGCCACCCCATCCTCTCCTGCGACGAGGCGCGCGCGCTCGAAACGGAACTCTTCGCCGGCGACGAGACCCGTGAGTGGCCCGCGATGCAGCGCGCCGGCCGCGCGATCGCCGACGCCGTGCTGCGCGACTACGAGGAGATCGGTGGTTTTCCGCCGGGTGGCCGCGTGCTCGTGCTCGCCGGCAAGGGCCACAACGGCGGCGATGCGCTGATAGCTGCGCAGTCGATCCTCGAAAAATCTCCGGCCGCGCGAGTGGAGGTGGTATTCGCCTTCGGTTCGCGCGCCCTTCGCCCGCTCGCCGCGCGCGCGTGGCGCGACCTCGTCCACTCAGGGCGTGCCCGCGTGAGCACGGTTTCGGTCGCGAGTGGGGCTTACGATCTGTGCCTCGATGGTGTCTTCGGTTTCCAGTTTCGTCCGCCGGCCGAGCCGCGCATCGCGGCTTTGATCGCGACGGTGAACGCCCTGCCCATCCGCCTTCGCGCCGCGGTCGATTTGCCGAGCGCGGATCTGTTTCGGGCCGACTTCACCTACGCCACCGGCTGCGTGAAGGCACCCGTCCTCACCTCGCCGCAAGCCGGCCGCGTGCGCTACCTCGACTTGGGATTTTTTGAGGTGGGCGGGCACGTCCCTGTGCCCGCATCTGCGACTCACGTGCTCACGCCATCGGTGCTCGCGCCGCTCGCCGCCCTGCGCCCACCGCAGTCCGACAAGCGCACCTTCGGCCACGTCTTCCTTGTCGGCGGTTCGCGCGCCTATCCGGGTGCAATTCTGATGAGCACACTCGCCGCCCTGCGCAGCGGCGCGGGGCTCGTGACGGCATGCGTGCCCGAGTCACTCGTGCCGGCCTTCGCCGCGCGCGTCCCCGAGGCGATGTGGATTGCCTGGCCGGAAACGCCCGGCGGCCACCTCGCCTTGGAAGGCGAGCACCTCCTCCGCGCTCGCCTCGATCGGGCGACGGCCCTTGTGCTTGGGCCCGGGCTCGGCCGCGAGCCGGAGACCCTCGCGCTCGCGCGCAGCCTCGTCGCCTCGTCGCCCGTCCCGCTCGTGATCGACGCGGATGCGTTGCAACCCGATATCGTCCGCGCCGGCACCGCGCCGCGCGTTCTTACGCCACACGCGGGAGAATGGGCTAGGATTGAAAGCGCGATCTCCGCGGACGCCACCGTCGTGCGCAAAGGCCCGGTGACGCAAATTGTGGGTCGGGCTTTACGCCCGACATCCGATTCTGTCGGGCATAAAGCCCGACCCACAATCTACCATTCCTTCTTCGGCGGCCCCGTGCTCGCCCGTGGCGGCAGCGGCGACCTGCTCGCCGGCCTGATTGGCGGATTGCTCGCTCAGACGCCCCGGGAGCCATTGCTCGCGGCGGCGCGTGGCGTGGTGTGGCACGGTCTCGCCGCCGATCATCTCGCTCGGGCGCGCGGACAGACGGCGGTGAACGTCACCCAACTGCTCGACTTTCTGCCCGCCGCGTTGCGAGAGTCAGCCGCATGTTCCCCGAGCTGACCGAGCGTCAGGCGCTCCTCATCCTGAACGCCCTGCCCAACATTGGGCCGATCACGCTCAACCGCCTGCTGGCCGATCTCGGCGGCGATCCTCGAGCGGTGCTTGCCGCGAACAAGCGTCAGCTCGAATCCGTCAAGGGCGTCGGCCCCATCATCTCCCACTCCGTCACGACCTGGCGCGACCACGTCGATCTCCCACGCGAGGAGGAGCGCATGGCCAAGAGCGGCGCGGACTTCATCACGACGCGCGACGCCGACTACCCGAAGCTCCTGAAGGAAATCCACGATCCGCCCATCGGGCTCTATCGACGCGGGCGCTACGACTTTTCCCATCCGTGCATCGCCATCGTCGGCTCGCGGCGCACGACGCTCTACGGTCAGGCGACGGCGAAAAAATTCGGCGCGGAGCTCGCGCGCCTGGGCTTCTGCGTCGTGAGCGGGCTCGCGCGCGGCATCGACACCGCGGCGCACGAGGGCGCGCTCTCGGTCGGCGGCAAGACCGCCGCCGTGCTCGGCTGCGGCATCGACATCATCTACCCGCCCGAAAACCTCGCGCTCTACCGCCGCATTGAGACCGAGGGCGGCGCGATTCTCTCGGAGTTTCCCTTCGGCCGCCGCGCCGACCGGCAATCGTTCGCGATGCGCAACCGCATCGTCGCCGGCATGTGCGAGGCGACGATCGTCGTCGAGAGCGACGTCGATGGCGGCGCGATGATCACAGCGCGCTTCGCGGGCGAGCAAGGCCGGCTGATTTTCGCCGTGCCCGGCCGCATCGACCAAAACACGAGCGCCGGCTGCCACCAATTGATCCGCGATGGCGCGACGCTCATGACGAGCGTCGACGATCTGCTTGGCGAACTGAACTACCTCGAGGGATTGCGGCCTGCGCCCATCGCGGAAAAGCCAGCCGACGTCGCTGCCGGCAAGCCCCCCAACCTCACGACCGACGAAGCGCGCGTCTTCGAGTGCTTCCGCGGTGGCGCGATTCTCGCTTCCGATGCGCTCGCCGCAGCGACCGGTCTCGCTCCGGCCCCGCTCTCCGCGACCCTCATGATGCTCGAACTGAAACGCCTCATCGCCAAACGCGCCGACGGTGCCTTCGAGGCCCGCTCCTGATTCCACTTTATCACCCATGAAAAAATTCCTGCTCGCCCTCGGATTTGTCGCGGTTGCGGCGTCGGCTGTCCTCGCCGCCCCGGCCCAGCGCGCAATCACCCACGCCGATCTCTGGTTGCTCAAACGCGTCGGCGCGCCAGTGCCCAGCCCTGATGGCAAATGGGCCGTCTTCTCCGTGACGATACCGGCCTACGATGCGAAGGAACAGTCGTCCGATCTCTGGCTGGTGCCGCTCGACGGCAGCGCCCCGCCGCGCCAGCTCACGCACACCAAGGGCGCCGAGTCCGGCGCCGACTGGAGCCCCGATGCTAAACGCGTCGCGTTCTCCGCGAAGCGCGACGGCGACGATACCGCGCAGCTCTACGTGATCGACGTCGCGGGCGGCGGCGAAGCGGAGCGTGTGACCTCGCTCTCGACCGGCGCGCGCACGCCGCAGTGGAGCCCCGACGGCAAGCAACTGCTGTTCGTCAGCGAAGTGTTTCCCAGCGCGGCTGACGACGAGGCCAACAAGAAAGCCGCCAAAGCCGTGAAGGACCGCAAGCACACCGCGCGCGTCTACGAGGGCTTCCCGATCAAGTATTGGGATCGCTGGCTCGACGAGAAAAAGGCCCACCTCTTCGTGCAGGAAGCCAAGGCCGGCGCGAAGGCCCGCGACCTTCTTGCCGGCACCAAGCTCGCGGCGCTCCCCGGCTTCGGCGGCAAGGAAGGCGAGACGTCGGAAAACCTACCCGCCGTGTGGGCGCCCGATGGAAAATCGATCGTCTTCGTCGCCCGCACCACGCGCGACCGCGCGGCGTATGCGAGCACGCCCACGCAGTTGTTTTCGGTCGCGCTCGCCGGGGGCGAGCCCGCGCAGCTCACGGACGACAAGGGCAGTTTCGACGAACCCGCCTTCAGCCCCGACGGACGCTCCCTGCTGGGCACGCACGTCGCCGGCGGCGACGGCAAGAGCTATCACCACACGCGCATCGTGTCGTTTCCGTGGCCGTTCGACGCCGCGAAGCGCACCGCGCTCACGGCGAGCTTCGATCTCTCGGTCGTGAAATTCGTCCCCGGCGCGGACGGACGCACGGTTTACTTCACCGCCGAAGCCGGCGAGCAGACGAAGCTGTTTTCCGTGCCCGCCGCCGGCGGCACCGTGACCGCGCACGAGGTGCCGGCAGCCGGCTGCCTCACAGGACTCGCGCGCGGCGGCGACGTCTTCATCGCCAACTACGACAGCGCAGCGCGTCCGCCGGAAGTCGTGCGCCTCGATGTCGCCGCCAAGTCCTATCGCCCGCTCACGCGTTTCAACGACGATGCCCTCTCCGCGTTAGACCTGCCGCCGGTCGAGCGATTCCAATTCACCAGCGCCCGCGGCCGTCCGATCGCCAACCTGCTCGTGAAACCCGCGGGGTTCGACACCGCGAAAAAATATCCGCTGCTCGTGCTCCTGCACGGCGGGCCGACGCCGCAGTTCAAGGACCAGTGGGGCATCCGCTGGAACTACCACCTCCTCGCCGCGCCCGGCTACGTGCTCGTGCTCACCAACTACTCCGGCTCGACCGGCTACACCGAGGCCTTTGCCCAAGGCATCCAGTTTGATCCGTTGAAGGGCCCCGCCGAGGAGATCAACCAAGGCGCCGACGAGGCGATCAAGCGGTTTTCATTCATCGATGGCACCCGGCAGGCGGCGGCCGGCGCGAGCTACGGCGGCCACCTCGCCAATTGGCTCCAAGCGACCACCACGCGCTACAAGGCCCTCGTCTCGCACGCCGGCCTCGCGACGCTTTCGACGCAGTGGTCCACGAGCGACAGCGTTTATCCCCGCGAAGTCACGAACGGCGGCCCCGTGTGGGAGCAAAACCCGATCTGGCGTGAACAGAGCCCCACCACCTACGCCGGCAATCGCGCCAAGGGCACGGGTTGGATGACACCGATGCTCGTGACGGTGGGCGAACAGGATTTCCGCGTGCCGGCAAACAATGCCTACGAGATGTGGACCTACCTCCAGCGCCTGCAGGTGCCGAGCAAGTTCCTCGTCTTCCCCGACGAGAACCACTGGATCCTCAAGGGCGAGAACTCGAAGTTCTGGTTCGGCGAAGTGCACGGGTGGCTGGCGAAGCATCTGAGGTAGGTCGGGCTTTACGCCCGACGCAGATCGACGCAGACCGACA
>JANOCA010000131.1:0-9885 GCA_031411915.1 Opitutaceae bacterium | reverse complement strand
GCCAGAGGTCCCAGTTGACACCCTTGGGCACGGGCTCGGGCGCCGGCGGCTCGAGCAGGCGCGTGCGCTCGTTGCCGGTGATGGAGAGCCACGAGTGGACTTCCTTCACCTTGCCGATCACGCCCTCGCGGATGAAGCGCGTGGCGAGGCGATATTCGACGGAGGAATGGATCTGGTTGCCCATCTGCGTGACGACGCCCTTTTTCTCGGCCCAGAGGCGGAGCTGGCGGCACTCCCACACGGTCTGCGCGAGGGGCTTCTCGCAATACACGTGCTTGCCGCGGCGCATGGCCTCGACGGCCGCGAGCGCGTGCATGTGGTCGGGCGTCGCGACAGTGACGGCATCAACCTGATCGCCGAGCTGCGCGAGCATCGCGCGGAAATCCTCGAAGTGCGGCGTGCCCGGATGGTCCTTGTCAGCCTTGGCGAAGCTGGCGCGGTCGATGTCGCAGAGCGCGACGACTTTCACCTTCGGGTGCGAAGCGCAGCCGTGCAGGTCCGCGTAGCCGCGGGCGTTGACGCCGATGGCGGCGAGCTGGACGCGGCCGTTGAGATTGGCCGCGCGGAGCACGGACGGGAATGCCACGGCGGCGCCGGCGAGCGCGGATTTTTGCAAGAAGGCGCGGCGGGTGGAGGCGGACGAAGGCGCGACGGAGTTCATGGGGCGAGACGGGGTTGGCGGTGAGCGTCCGCCGACCGGCAACCGCGTCAAGCCCGCCGTGATCGGACAAAAAAAAGGCGGACCGGCGAGGTCCGCCCTTGAAATGGCAGGTCGTTCGCGGCGGCCGCTCAGAAGCGTCCGGTGACGCCGAACTTCACCGCGCGCGGAATCACATACATGTGACGCGGACGGCTGGAGTCGAAGATGTATTCCTGCCGGCCTTCCTGCGCGAGGTTGGAGACGTTGGCGAACAGCGTGGTGGCGCGGGTGAGATCGTAGCGAAGGCCGGCGTTCATCACCGTCCACGAATCACGGAACCGGTTGCCCGCCGCACCCGGCGTGGCGTTGACCACCGGCCAGCTGGCCGTGTAGTTGAGGTCATAGGACGCACCCCACTTCCCGTAGGTGTAGAGCAGCCCGACGTTGTAGGCGCGCGGGATGAAGCCCGCGATCTGATTGGAATTGAAGCCGACCGTGCCGCCGAAATTGCCGCGCGACTTCAGATAGGTGTAGTTCGCGCGCACGGTCAGGCCGCGCAGCGCCCCCGGCAGAAAGGTGAGCCGCTGGCGGAAATCAAACTCAAGCCCCTTGTAGGTCGCGGAGCCCAGATTCCGCGCCTGGATGATTTCGTAGCCTTCATAAAGGCTCTCGAAACCGTTGTCCGGTCCCGAGCCAACAAGCTCGCCGGAACGGCCGGACGCACCAATGTAGTCGGTGATGTCCTTCTTGTAGCCGCGCACGGAAACCATCCCCGTGTCGCTGTAATAGTATTCGAGCTTCAGATCGACGTTCTCGCCGTTCTGCGGCTGCAAATCGGGGTTGCCGAGGGTGACCGTGCGGTTCGCATCACTCGCGCTCGGCGCCGTGATCAGCTGGGCCAGCGTGGGGCGGCCGTAGCTGGTGGACCAGCTCGCGCGAGCCTTCAGGTTGCGCGTGATGTCATAGGCGACATGCACGCTCGGGAAGCTCTTGGCGTATTCGCCATCCTTCGAAAGCCGCCCATAGTCGAGCGCCGCGCGCTTGAAGTGGTCCGGCTCCGCCGCGATCGCTGTCGTGCGCGCCCGGAAATAAGTGAACGTGTCCGTGGTCACCCACTCGCGGCGCACGCCGCCGAGCACAGTCAGCGGTCCGAACCGGGTGCTCGCCTGGATGTAGGCGGCATCGACGCCTTCCTCCAGGATGCGGCGGTTCGTGTATTGCGAGGTCGCCGTGAAATTGACGTCCTCATACCACATGGCCGCGTTGTTGAGCGTCGTGCTGATGGCCGCGGGATCGACGACCGGGAGGCGCGGGCCGCCGTGCGCACGCTCGAATTCCGTCACCGGCATCAGCCCGGTCACGGGCAGCACCGTGCCGACCGTGGCATACCAGCGGCGCGGATAGACCTGCCGGTTGTTGACGCGACGGTTCACCGTATCGAGGCCCGCCTTGACCGTGACGGGATGCTCCACCGGCAGGAGATACGACGCGTTGACGTTGGCGGTGACTTCGTTCGTGTCCGTGATGGTGTCGCGCTTGTTGAACACCGTGGACGTCTGCGGCACCGGCTGTGTCGCGGTCGGCGCCGCCAGGACGAACGCCGCGTAGCTCGCCGGGTCGGTCACACTCGGGCCCGCCGTCTGCGTGAACACCTTTCCGCGCGGGTCGGAGTAATCGAGCACAAAACCGATCGCATCCCGCGTGCGCATCGCGACCGTGCCACCCTCGCGGCTGGTGCCCGCGCCAGAGTTCCAGTGCGTGTTGCTCCAGCGATAGGCGTGGTCGACCTTCAGCCGGCCCCAATTGTGCTCAAAAGTGAGCGTGCCGGTCGGGTTCTTGCTGGTGAACGAATACTTCTGGGGAAAGAGCCGCATCTGCGCGGCGCCCACCGTGTTGCCTGCGACCGTTGTGGTGGTCGGACGAAACTCGATGCGGCGATTCGTGTAGCCCGGCATGACCGAGGCGGTAGCGAGCGGCGCCGCCGGATTGAACACGGTCAGATTCGCCGAAGCCCACGGGTTGACGTCCGTGTAATTGAAATAGGGCTCCGAGCCGCCGTTATAGAGGAAACGCAGGGACACCCGGGTCGAATTCGACCACTTGTAATCCGCGCGCGCCCCAAAGGCCGTGAGGAACCGATCGTTGAGCCCGCTCTTGCGGGTATAGTCGCGAAATTGCGCGGTGGGATTCGTCGTGGCCTCGTAGAGCAGGATATCCCAGTCGTGCTGATTCAGCACCTCCTGATACGACGCGTTGACCATGATGCCCAGATTGCGATCCCCGTTGCCGACGCTGAAAACCTCCTGATGGCTCACGCTGAAATCGGGGCGCATGCCGCGTTCGCCGACGGCGTGAGTGCGTTCCGATGAGGAGGGGAAAAATCGACCGCTCGCCGTATAGGTCGTGCGGCGCTTGTCGCGCATGTTGAGCGGCGACGCCGTCTTGAGATTGAGCTGCCCGCCGAGCGAATCGGCGCGCTTGTCGGGCGTCTGACCGGCAATGATCTCCACTGCTTCATATTGGGAGGCCGAGAACGAGTGTAACGTCGCCTGCCGCCCGTCTCCACCGACGCCCGTCGAGGACATGCCGTCGATGTTGAGCCGGGTGTAGCTGGCGGGCAGGCCGCCGATGCTGACGTTGTTGATGAGATTGTCCTCGTCCGTGGTGAATGTGATGCCCGGCATGCGTGAGACGAGCTCGCCGACGTTCTGGGTGGGCAGCACGCCCCACTCGTCAAACGCCGTCACGTTTTTCACGTTCAGCGCGTTTCTCTGCTCGGTGATCGCGAGCGCCTGGCCTTCCTTCACCGTCGCGACCGTGAACGCGTCCATCATGACCGCGTTGGTGGACTTGAGATCCGCGTCGAGTCGCGCGACTTCGCCGGAGCGCACGGTCACGGTGCGGCGGCTTTCCTCGAAGCCGGAGTAGCTGATGACCAGCTCGACCGCGCCAGCGGGCAGATCGGAGATCGTGAAGGTGCCGGCGTTGTCGGTGAACTCCGAGCGATTGAGCGCGGGGATCGACACGACCGCGCCCTGGAGGGCGTTGCGCGTGCTGGCGCTGGTGACGGAGCCGGAGACGCTGCCGGACCCAGCGGCAGCCGCGTGGGCGAAACCGGTGCAGAGCGCCAGGACGGCGACAAGGCTCGTTGCTGAACGCAACAGCCGGACAAGCGAGGACGGGCCTCGGAGGGGACGCGCGGATTTCATGTGGTTGTCTGGATTTGCCGCCGGCTGGGTAACCGGCGGCGGGCTACGGATTGTGGGAGTGGAAAATGAAGCGTCCGCCCGCCGCCAAGTCCACGCCGAATTGGCCGGCGTGGGCCATCCGACTAGGGCTCGACCCGCACCACCATGCCGACACGCACACGATCGAGCAGCGCGACGGCATCCCAGTTGGCCAGACGGAAACAACCGAGCGACTCCGTGCGCCCAATCTTCTCGGGATCGGGCGTGCCGTGAAGGCCGTAGCCGGGGAGGCTGAGGCCGATCCAGGCGAGCCCCACGGGATTATTGGGGCCGGGCGGGATCACGAGCTTGCGGCCGATCTCGCGCGCCTCGGCGGACTCGGAAAACAACTCGGGATCGAACGTGTAGTTGGGATCGCGGACGACCACGATCACCCGCAGCTCGCCGCTCGGGCGTTTCTCGACCTTCCGCGCGATGCTCACGGGACAATGCGCAATCACGCGGCCCTCCGCGTCCACCAGATCCAGTTCGCGCGTGGCCAGCCTGATGACGATTTCCTCGGCTCGGCCGGCGATCGCAGGCCGCGCGACATCGGGCACGGCGACCTCAGCGCCCACCTCCAGCGCGTCCCACTCGAAGTCGGGATTCAGGCGTTGCAGGAAACCGGGACCCGCGCGGAAACGCTCCGCGATGCGCTCCAACAGGGAGGCGTGGGCGAGATCGGGTTGCTCGGATTTGCCGAGCCATGTCGCGGGCAGCGGCCGCAACCCCGCGAGATCAGCCTCGGTAATCGTGTGTTCCTTGAGCGCGGGCGCGGAGAGAAGGAGGTGTTCCCGCGTCGCGGCGTCGAGCCGGCCCGACTCAGGCAGACCGGTCGCGCGCTGCCAGGCGCGCAACGCGCCCGCAGTCTGCGGCCCCGCGACCCCGTCAATCGCGCCGCAGGAAAACCCCCGGCGATGCAGCTCCACCTGCAATTCGAGATCGGTCGTGATCGGATAGGTCGCCTCCAAGGCGGGCTCCTGCGCGGGCGATGTCACCACCGCACACGCGAGCACGAGGAGGATTCGTTGCCACAACATCACAGCGCCGGAACGTAGCGCGCTCGACGACGCATGGGAAGCCCGCGCACGATCAAACATGCCTCGACCTCGATGGGCACGGGCGGCACGCTGCGCCGTTCCCTTCCCTCCCGTGAACTTCCCCCTGTTTCTCCGCCACGGCGGCGCCGTCGGCTCCTTCATCCTCGTCACCGCAATCGGCGGCGCCGCGAGCCAGACGGTCGATTCCATCCCCGCCCTCCAAGCCGCCATCAACACGGCCGTCGCAGGCGACACTATCACGCTGAAGAACGGCACCTACACCACCGCCGCATCCCTCTCCGTGCGGCGCGCCGGCACCGCCGAGCGCCCCATCACTATCACCGCCGAGACGATCGGCGGCGCCGAGATCGCGGGCACGCACGGCTTCCACGTAACCGGCGCCGCCGCGCACGTCGTGATCGCGGGCTTCAAGTTCACGCACGCCGCCGGCAAGTGCTCGATCAGCGCGGGCACGAGCAACGCGCGCTTCACGCGCAACACGTTTCACTGCCCCGGCGAGGGCCCCTACCTCACGGTCGCGGGCGACGACGCGCAGATCGATTACAACGAATTCCGCGACAAGAAGACCGTGGGCCCGATGCTCTCCATCACCGGCACCGGCAGCCAAATCGCGCGGCGCGCCTGGATTCATCACAATCATTTCCACGACTTCACCAACGCCTTCAACAGCGGCGCGGAGACGATCCGCTTCGGCCTGAGCGGCCTGGCCCTCTCGATCGGCGCCGGCATCGTGGAGCACAATCTCTTCGAGCGTTGCAATGGGGAGAACGAGCTCATCTCCAACAAATCCTCGGGCAACATCTACCGCTACAACACGCTCGTCGACTCGCCGGGCGCCCAGCTCTCGCTCCGCCACGGCAACGACTGCCTCGTCTACGGCAACTACCTCCGCAACACCGAGGGCATCCGGGTTTTCGGCGACCGCCACAAGGTCCACAGCAATTACCTCGAGAAAAACTACATTGGCATCGGCATTGGCAACGGCGCGGCCGAGGTGGCCGACGGCGCCCCGCTCACCACGCACGATCGGCCGGACAACTGCGTGATCGCGTTCAACACCTTTGTCGAGAACCGCACGCACTACCAGATGAGCAGGCGCACGCCGGTCGCGCTCGGCGCGGTCAACACCGTCTTCGCAAACAACGTCCTGATCGGCGGCGGCGTCGCCGCCAAGATCGAGGGGCCCAACGCCGGCGCGATCTGGGCCGACAACGTGCTTTGGAAAACCGGCGGGGCCGGCAATCTGCCCGCCGAGGGCTTCACCTCGGTCGAGCCCCTGATGGCCGAGGACGCCGCGGGCATCCTGCGGGTGAAGGAAGGCAGTCCGCTGATCGACGCGGCCAAGGGCGAGCATCCGTTTGTCTCGGCCGACATCGACGGCCAGACGCGCGAAGGCGCGAAGGACATCGGGGCGGACGAGTTCAGCTCGGCACCCGTCGTCGCGCGGCTGCTCACACCCGCGGATGTCGGGCCGCTCGCCAAGTAGCCGGGCTTAGCGCGGCCGGCGGGTGTTGAGCTGCGCAATCAGATCGGGCAGCGCCGCGCGCACCGGAGAATCAGCGAGGAATTTTCCCGCCACCTCCGCTCGGCCCCGCGCGCGCAGATGGGCGTAGACATGCAGCTCGAATTGCACACGGAGCCGCTCATGCGCCTCGGTCTGTCCGAGCGCCTTTAGCAGGAATAGCAGCGCCTCCGCAGTCGAGAAGCGTCCCCCGTCCTGCTGGGCGCGCAGCCAGTAGCGGCTTTCGCCGGTCATCGGCAGCGACACGAGCCGGCCGACCGGCGCGAAGACGCGCGCCATCACCGAGGTCTCGGTCCACGCGCCATCAAGTAGCACCGCCTGAACTTTCGCCGGGTCCGCGCCAGCGGGCGAAGGCTCGCCATGCGGATGCAGGATCCAGAGTTCCCGGCCAAGTGATTGCAATCCGGGCGGAGGCGTCCGCGTGGCATGCCGCCACGGGTGGAGCCGGGTCTCGGGCAAGACGCGCGCGATCAGGTTGCCCGTGCTGCTGGGACGGTGCCGCTCGCGATCATGGATCACGATGTCGATTTGCAGCGGCGTGCGGATGGTGTCCGCGCCGGGGCACACGCACCAGCGCGGCGGCAAGCGGCAGCCGTCGCAGCGCGCGTCGAGACTAAGGGCGAGCCGGCGCATCGCGGAGCGCAGCGCTCAGCCCGCGGCGATCATTTGATCGCGGAGAAATCCGCGGGCTTCAGGAAGACGAACTCGACCTTGGCGGTGAGCTTGCCGTTTTTCTCCGAGGCCTCGCGGGCTTTCAGCCATACCGGGTCCGCGCGGAAGGCGGCCCACGAGGCCGTCGCGGCGTCCCGGCTCGCGTGCGCGAGAAAGTAAATCAGGGTGTTGGCGGCGCCCTTGTCGGCATCGGTCGGATGGAAATAGCCGAGATTCGTCATGCCGTGTTTGGCGAAGAGCGCGACGGTGTGATCGCGGAAGCGCGCGTCGAGGCCGGGGAGCTTGCCCTCGGGCGTCACATAGGTGCGCAGTTCGAAGGCGCGCGGGGCGCCCTTGCCGTTGCCGGCGGACATGAGCTTCGAGTAATCCGTGGCAGAGAGGAAAACCGTCTCGGCCTTGGCGACGATCTTGCCGTCGGCCTCGCTTTTCTTGCGCGCGTCCTGCCACTGCGGATCGGCGCCGAAGGCCTTCCACGAGGCCGTGGCGGCCTCGCGGCTCTTGTGCTCAAGGAGGTAGATGAGCTTGGTGTCGGAGCCATCCTTCTCATCGGTGGGAATCCAGTAGCCGACGTTCACCATGCCGTGCCGCTCAAACAACTTCGCGGTATGATCGCGAAAGCGCGCCAGCATCGCTGGCATCCGGCCCGGCAGGACGGTGTAGGTGCGAAGCTCATAGACGGGCGTCGCGGCGGGCGCCGCGGACGCGAAAGGCATGGCGCCGAGACAGGCGAACGCGAAGGCAAGGGACAGGCGGAGGTTTTTCATGGGGGATAAAGGGAAACGGCAGCGTTACGCGCCCGAGGCGCGAGTCAATGCCTCGGCGGCCGGGTGCCGCGCCGCGGACGCCGCGCTAGGTCTTCGCGCGAAAGCGACGTGGCCCACCCATCGCAGGACCCGCGAGATCTCGGGCGACAACGTGAAAACGAATCAACGGCGTTCGCCCCGAGGGCGAGCCTCGACGTCGCAAGCAGGAAAACCGAAACGGGCCGATGCCGTCGCCCGAGTGGCCGCCACTGGTCACGTGTAACACGGGGCGAAAGGAGGCGGTTCTTCAAAGAGCGACCCGCGCAATGGACCCGTGCTTTCCTTCACCTACGGCTTCGGTTGGCGCACAAACTCGACGTCAAAGGACTGCTGCATGGCCGGCTGTTTGTATTGCCCGGACAGCCGATCGGCCTGCGCATCGTAAGTCAGCACATACGTCGCGCCGGGATAACCCACGTCCGTCAGTTCGACCGCCACCTGCAAACCCGCCCCACCCTGCATCCAGACCGCCCGAGAGACATTGATCGATTTCGGGTTGAAGTAGCCGGCTTGCAGGACACCGCTCAGATCGCCGCCGCGCAGTTCGAGCACATAGCCGCCATCAGACCGGAGCCATCGACCGAAGAGCTTTCGCACCGCTTCAGGAAGCGCCGCCGGCACGGGCGCAGTCGGCGGACCCGAGTTGGCGGCTGCAGCCGGAGGTTTAGCGGCCGAAGCGACTGGCTCGACCTTCTGACAAGCCGCCAAGCCAGCGACGAGGCCGGTCAATATAAACGCGCCGCAACGCCGGGGCCTGGACATTTTCATGCGACCAAATTGGCCGCGTCGGAGCTAGGCTGGCAAGCTGCTCTTACGAGCGGCGCTCAGTAACAGCACCAGCCGCGACCGCAGCCTGCGCCGTGACGTTGGCAGTCGTTTGCGCCGAGCGCTTCGCGCGGCGGGTGTCCATTATTTGCGCGATCAAAGCCGGGAGAGTCTTGGCGATGATCCGCAGATCGAGCCCGAGCGAGCAGGTCTCGGAGTATAGGACATCAAGGCGCACCATTTCCTCGAAAGTCGTGCGATTTTTGCCGGAGACTTGCCATAGACCGGTGAGACCAGGGACGCAGTCGCAACGCCGACGCTGCTCGGGCGTATACTCGTCGAACTCATACTGGATGCAGGGGCGCGGGCCCACGAGGCTCATGTCCCCACGCAGCACGTTGATGATCTGCGGGAGCTCATCCAAACCGGAAGCCCGGAGCAGCCAGCCGCCGGGAACGAGCCGCCGGTCACCCCGTCCGTCGAGCTTTTGCATCGGCGCGCCCGACCGAATCAGTTCCTTCAGATGGGAGCTATGGGACGCCGTCTCGGCAGCCATATGCATCGTGCGAAACTTGAAAATCATGAAACGGCGACCCCGGTAGCCGACCCGCTCCTGCTTGAAGAAAATCGGACCCGGCGAAAACAGCATGGTCAACAGGCCTACCGTCATAGTGCCAAACGCGAGGACCGGCAGCACTGCCAGGCAAAACGCGATATCAATGGCGCGTTTCCAAGCGGGGAGCTTGCGAATGGACGCAGGACGGCGAATGACAGACGGCCGCGATGCGTGAAAATGCATACTCATTGAATCGGGTTTGATTCGTTAAAAATAGCGTAAACACCCCAAGAGGGGTATGGGCCGCTAGTCCCAAGTTACTAGTCTTTTGGCCCACGTGCCGTCAACTTGCGGTAATGCCGACTGCGAAAGTTTCCTCCAAACCGATGTTGCCAGAGCACTTAAGCCAATGATTTGCGTGTTTCTTATCGGTCGAAGGCAGCACAAATCCTGTTCAAAGCTGCGTAGGGAGCGCGCCGAACGAGTGAGCAAGCACTCGCCACCGATCGCCGCGCTACTGCTACTGGAGGATCCGAAACATGCTCGTGTAGTCGTCCGTCCAGAGCGGAATTGTGTTGGCGGGCGCGGCCGGACTCGCCGCGCGGACTAGAGCGTCCCGATCCATGAAGGCGTCATTGC
>JANOCA010000130.1:0-3436 GCA_031411915.1 Opitutaceae bacterium | reverse complement strand
TATTTCCGGCCGGCGCTCGGGCCAGGAAATGAGAACATCGAGGCCCGCGCGATCCGCGTCGAGGGCAACACGTTTCTCGGCTCGATCGCGCCGGTGGCTTTTGTCGGCGTCGATGGCGCCGTGGTCCGCTTCAACACGATCGAGCGGCCCGCGCGCTGGGCCGTGCGCATCTTGCAGGAGAACCGCGCGCCCGACTTCATCGCGTGCCGGCGGGGCGAGTTCACGGACAATATCGTGATCTTCGAATCGACGCGGTGGTCGGAGGGCGGCGTCAACATTGGCGCCGGTGTGGCGGCGGACACCTTCACCTTTGCCCGCAACTGGTGGTATTGCGCCGATGCGCCGGCGCGCAGCACGCCGCGCCTGCCGGTGGCGGAGACCGCGGGTGTGCATGGGCGAGCGCCAGAGGAAGCCCGCGGGGTGGCCGGCGCAGCGGCGTGGCCCCGGCGCTAGGGCTCCTGAATCAGGGAAACGGGGTTTACAGGAGGCAAACCGAGGAGAAACCGAGAAGTGGTTCAGTTTGATGGTGGGAGGGGCTTTGTGCCCCGACGAGTCGCGGGATAAACCCGCTCCCACAGTTCGGGCGAAATTCAAGCTGACCCATTAGCAGAAACCGAGGTGGTTCAGTTCTCCGTCTTTCCTAGGTTCGTCTCTTGTGAGCAGCTTGTGTCTATTAGCCGTGCACCCGCCCACCTCGGTCACTTCGCGGCCGCAGCGTTCTGGCTCGCCTGCGGCGCTGCGGCCGGCAACGTGACCGACCCATGAGCAATTCCGCGCCGACGCGTTCCCTCCCGGTTTCCTCCTCGCCCTGTCCGTGCGGCAGCGGCCGCCCCTACGGCGACTGCTGTGAGCCGTTGCTCAAGCAGCGGAGCAAGGCCGCCAACGCGGAGGAACTCATGCGCTCGCGCTTCACGGCCCATTATGTCGGCGACCACCGTCATCTGCACCGGACCTACCTCGAGACCTCGCGGCAGGCCTTCATCGATGAACCCGCGGGCGAGGAAGTGAAGTGGACGCGCCTCGTGATCCGCGCGCACGAGCCCGAGGTGAAGCCGGATCTGTCCTACGTGGACTTCACCGCCTACTTCGAGGGCAACGGTGGCATCGAGCTGCCGCTGCACGAGAAGTCGGAGTTCCGCCGCATCAACGGCGAGTGGTTTTTCGTGAAACCCATCCGCGAGGGTCCGGCGCCGGTGCGCGCCGCCGTGAAGGCCGGCCGCAACGATCCGTGCCCCTGCGGCAGCGGGAAGAAATTCAAGCACTGCTGCGGGAAGTGAGCGGGTGGGGGGCTACCGCGGCGCGAAGGCGCATGGGCACTCGCTGTTCGGCACCGGCTCCTTGTCTTCTCATTCCTATCTGTGAGGCACTTTACGTGTCCGAGCCACGGCCTTGGCGTTCGGCCCATTGCTCGATTTCCCGCTGACGCCGACGCCACTCCTTCGCTTCAGGAGTATCGCCTCCGTCGGTTGCCTCTCGAAATCGAGCCGTCGGTTCGATACCGATCATTGTAACGCGGGAAACGGACGAACCAGCGACCGGTGTGAAACTAACGGTCAGCACAAAGTCGGCGACATCCCTGTGCTCCGCGAGCAAAGCGCCTGCCCGGAGAAGTGCAGGCTGAAGCGCTTGGTGAATCTGGCGAATTTCCTCCGTCGAGGGTGGCCTGTCGCCGACTGGTCTGACCGCAATGGCGACCGCTGGAATACGCTGGCGTGCGGAGCTGGTGGAACACGCGCACCCGAACGCGGCCGCGAATGAGAGCAGAACGGTGAGAATTATGGACGCACGTCGCATGGAAACTGTCCAACGGTTGAACCTAGCTGGGCACGCAGAGGCTCATGGAAAATAGCCTTTCTTGTTTTCGAGGGGCGAATTTCTAGGCTTGGTCCTAGTCGCCCCCGAAATGCAGCGACCTCACGCCGTCTTGATCTGCCGGGTCTTGGGATCGTAGGTGGTCTTCTTGCCGGTGTCGTAGGAGATTACGGCCATCATCACCGCGACGGCGTGCTGGTAGCCGGCGTCGATGTCGGCGTGCGGGGTCTTGTTGTCGCGCATGCACTGGAGCCAGTTCAGGAAATGGTCGGGACGCGGCACCGGCGTGACCTCGATCTTGCCGCGGATGGAGCCGTCGCGCTTGCGGCCGCCCTCGGCGCTGTAGGAGGGGACGTTCCAGTTGTCCACGGACAGCGTGCCCTTCTCGGCGAAGAATTTCCGGGTGTTGCCGGCGCTGTTGCCGAAGTTGTTGGAGCTGGTGACGACGAAGCCTTCGGGATACATCCACGTGGCGATCACGTTGTCGGGCGTCGTGAAGTTGTTCTCGTCCTTCCAAGTCGTGACGCCGCCGATGCACATGCACGACTGGGGCATGCCGCAGTCCATCACGTAGTGCATGAGGTCGAGGAAGTGCGCGCCCCACTGCGGGACGGGGCCTTGGCAGAACTCGTAGTAGCCATACCAAGCGGAATACTTGCGCGCGTCGAAGGCCTGCTTGGGTGAGTCGCCGAGGAACTCGGCCCAATCTACGTCCTCCTTCTTGATGTCCTTGCCGAGGTAGGAATACCAGTAGGGCTTGTCGCCGTTGCGGCTCTCGTCGATGCGCATGACCTTGCCGAGCACGCCCGACTTGATGAGCTCGCGGGCGCCCGCGACGCCGGGGAGGGAACGGAGCTGGGTGCCGACCTGGATGATGCTGCCGGCCTTCTGCGCGGCCTTGGAGGCATCGTAGGCCTTGAGGAGCTTGCTGTGATCGGTGGCGAGGGGCTTCTCGATGTAGATGTGCTTGCGCGCCTTCGCAGCGGCCTCGAGGTGTGTCGTGTGGTGGAAATCGGGCGACGCGATCATGACGGCGTCGATGCCGTCCATCGCGAGGAGATCGCGGTAGGAGACGAACTCCTTGGCGGGACGGCCGAAGGCTTTTTGGATATCACCGTTGATCTTCTCGCGGGCGCCTTTCCAAGGATCGGCGATGGCGACGACCTCGAAGTTGGTCTCCTTTACGTGAGGGAGAATGCCGTTGACGAAATGCGCGCCGCGGCCGCGGCTGCCGCAGCCGATCTGAGCGATGCGCATGCGGTCGTTGGCGCCGATGGAGCGGGCGCGCTCGGCGGCGGTGAGGGGATTTTTCCAGGCGGTGGCGAGCGCGGTGCCGGCGGCGACCTGGGCGGTGGTCTTGAGGAAGTCGCGGCGGGGGAGGGTGGATTGGGCGGGGGTGTTCATGGTGGTATTGGGTTGAGAAAAGACCGTGTCATCGCGAGGAGCGCGAAGCGCGCCGTAGCGATCCAGCTGGATTGCTTCGTCGCTTCGCTTCTCGCAATGACATCAGGCGACGAGGATCTGGTCGAGTTTCTTGGAAAGGTGGTTGAGGAACTCCTGCGGCGGCAGGTCGCGCGGGGCGCCCTGCTCGGTGATGAGCCAGCCGGTGTAGTTGATCTCGTCG
>JANOCA010000129.1:0-3070 GCA_031411915.1 Opitutaceae bacterium | reverse complement strand
CGGGTGCTCATCGAATCCATGAACGACGGGGCCCTGACGATGACGGCGGACACGACGATCCTCTACGCCAACCGCTGCTTTGCCCGCATGGTCAGGTGCCCGCTGGAGCAGGTGACCGGCAGCTCTTTCCGCCGCTTCCTCTCCGCCGAGGATCTCGCCACGCTCCGGCCGCTGCTCAAGCGGGCCGACAACGCCGGCGCCAACATCCAAGTGCTGTTCAAGCTCGACCACGGCGCCTCCATCCCCGTGCAGATCTCGGTCCGGCCGCTGGGCAAAAGCCCGCTGGACCGCGCCACCATCGGCCTCGTGGTGACGGACTTGACGGAAGCCCGGCGCACGGAGGAGCAGCTGCGGGCGCTGACCCAGCGCGTGGTGCATGCCCAGGAGACCGAGCGCAGCCGCGTCGCGCTGGAGCTGCACGACAACATCAGCCAGTTGCTCATCGCCGTGCTCTTTCGCAGCCAGGCGCTGGCCGACAGCCTCACGGCGCGCGACGGGCCAGCACAGGCCGAGGCGGCCCGGCTCCGCGCGCTGATCGGCCAGGCCGTCGAGGAGGTGCAGCGCATCTCGCAGAATTTGCGGCCCAGCATCCTGGATCAACTGGGGCTGGTCGCTATGCTCCGCACCACCTGCACCGAATTTGCGCACCGCACCGGCATCGCCGTGCAGCTCACGAGTCCGGAGCTGGGCGCGAGGCTGTCCGCCGATGGCGAGCTCGCGCTCTACCGGATCCTGCAGGAAGCCCTGAAAAACGTGGAGCAGCATGCCAGGGCCCGGCGCGTCGCCGTGCGCCTGACCGAGGCGGGCGCCATCGTGCTGCTGGCCATCAGCGACGACGGGATCGGCTTTGACCAGGAACGCCGGCCAGCGCGCCGCAGGGGAAAAGTGGGCCTCGGCCTGCTCAGCATGCGCGAGCGTGCGCGCCATGTGGGCGGCGCCTTCGCCATCAAATCAGGCCACCTCGCCGGCACGGAGATCGAAGTCCGCGTGCCGGCGCGGGCCGCTGCCCCGGGCTAACCCGAATATTTCACACTCAGAGGTGTGAAACATTCGCCCTGTCGGGCCGACTTTGTCGGGGTTATACCAACGTCCCTAGAAAACTAGACTGTCATTGCGAGGAGCGTAGCGACGAAGCAATCCAGCTGGATTGCCACGGCGCGCTTCGCGCACCTCGCAATGACAAAGGTCTAAAATTTAAGGGACGTTGGTATTAGCCGCGACGAAGTCGCTCCGCCCAGCGGGCGGACGGATATTTCTCCGGGAATTTTGTTCAGGGCTGTGAAATATCCGGGCTGAACGGCCGGACGCTTCAGGCGGAGAGGACGCGGATGCCGCCTTGCTGGCGCTCGGCATCAAACCAACTCCTAGGCTGCTCCCCCGCCCCAAACTCGGGGCAGGTTTCCGCCAGCAACACGCGGAGTTTTCCGCGGGCG
Source organism: Opitutaceae bacterium (assembly GCA_031411915.1). Classification (GTDB taxonomy): domain Bacteria; phylum Verrucomicrobiota; class Verrucomicrobiia; order Opitutales; family Opitutaceae; genus ER46. The sequence goes on along the minus strand of JANOCA010000129.1, from coordinate 1,637 downwards.
CGGGCGATGCGGCTTTTCACCGTGCCCACACTGATGCCGAGTTCCTCGGCGATCTGGATGTAGGAACGATTGAGCGCATTGCGCAGCGTGAGAATCTCACGGCCCGTGGGACCCAGGCGCTCCATGCAGGTGGCGACCAAGCCGGTGAATTCGTTGGCCACCGTCTCGCGCACCGGGCCCACGTCTTCCGTGGCCACGAGGTTCGCAAACGTGGACTGGTTGTCGTCGCCCACGGCGTTGTCGAGGGAACAGGTGAGGTGCCGGCGCCGGCGGAAGTGATACCAGTAGCGGTTGCGCGCCCGATTGAGCGCGATCTGGTGAAGCCAGGTGGCGAGGGAGCAATCGCCGCGGAAATCGGCCAGCGCCCGGTGCGCGCGGATGAAGGTGTCCTGCGCGACCTCCTCGGCATCCGCGGCGTTCTTGAGCATCGCATAGGCCACGGAGAACAATCGGTCGCGGTAACGCTCCATGATTTCGGCAAAGGCAGTCTCGTCGCCCTCCTCCTTGAAGCGGCGCACCAACTCGGTGTCGTGGCACGCCTCGTGTTCGGTCTTGGCCGCGCGCTCGGCCCGGGCGGGCTTGGCGTGCAGGGTGTTGGTGTCGAATTGAGCGATTGCGCTGGGAAGGGAACTCATCCCCCAACCATACCGCAGGCGAATCCCAGCGTGGATGGGGTGTTACCCGCGCCAGGGTAGGTCTGTGCCCCATATCGACCGCGGGGCCTGCGCGCTATGCTGCCGTGCAGATTATGAAAAATAAAAGCGTGTCAGCTCTCATCATTCTTCTCCTCGCCGGCCCGGCCGCACTTTTCGCCGCGCATGAGGACGACCGACGCATCGAGGCTGCCGCTAAGGCTTCCTACAACTACCGCATGGTCCTCGAGGATCACGTGAAGGTGAAGGCCGCCAACGGCGTCGTCACCCTCACCGGCACCGTGCAGGACCAGGAGCAGAAGTCGCTCGCGCAGGACACGGTGGAGAATCTCCCCGGCGTCACCGCCGTGAAGAACGAGCTCAAGATCAAGTCCAACCACGCGGATCGCTCCGATGGCTGGATGGCCTTCAAGATCCGCAGCCGGCTGCTTGCGAAGGGCAACGTGAGCGCCACCTCCACCAAGGTCGCGGTGAAAAACGGCGTCGCCACCCTCAGCGGCACCGCCGACACGATGGCGCAGAAGGAACTCACCGAAATCTACGCCAAGGAAATCGAGGGCGTGAAGTCCGTGAGAAACGAAATCGTCGTGAAGGCGCCGACTGGAAACGACGCCCACCGCGAGACGACGGGCGAGAAAATCGACGACGCCTCCATCACCAGCCAGCTGAAATACGCGCTGCTGACCCACAAGTCGACCAGCGCCCTCAAGACCAAGGTGAAGACCAACGACAGCGTCGTGACCATCACCGGTGAAGCCAGCTCCGATGCGGAGAAGGCCCTCGTCACGAAGCTCGCCCGCGACGTGCGTGGCGTGCGCTCGGTCAACAATGAGATGACCGTGAGGAACTGAGGCGTCCGATGCGGCCAGCAAGTCGCATCGGCCCCGTGCCCAACCTTTCGTTTATGAATTCCACTTTCGCATTCACGAGCGCGGCCCGCCCCGGCTACAGCTGGCAGCCGGGCCTGCCCTCGGATCACATGCT
>JANOCA010000128.1:0-2503 GCA_031411915.1 Opitutaceae bacterium | reverse complement strand
CTCACGCCTCTGAAAGCGGACCTGAAGCTCGATGTGGCCGGCTTCGAGTTCGCGCCCTTCACGCCCTACGTGGAGCAGTTCGTCAATGCCCGCATCGCGCAGGGCGCGCTGTCCACGACGCTGTCGGCGCAAATCACGTTGCCCGCCGGCGCTCCCCCGCAGGCTGTGCTCACGGGCGATATCCGCGTGGAAAAACTCGGCGTGCTCGATGTCAAGAGCGAGGAGGTCGCGGGCTTTCGTGCTCTCCAGCTCCGCGGCCTGCGCGTCACCAGCGGCGCCGATCTGGCGGTCACGCTCGACGCGATCGATCTCGATGCGCCCTATGCCCGCGTCGTCGTGAATGCTGACAAGACGCTCAACCTCGCCGGCCTCGCCCGCCAGCCCACGACCCCCGCCGCACCGGCCGGGAACGGGCCAACGCCGGCGACGCCCGCCGCACCGGCCCCCAAGATCGACATCGGCAAGATCACCCTCCGCGAAGGCGAATTCCGTTTCACCGATCGCTCGCTCGAACCGCACGCCTTGCTCACGCTGCGCGATTTCGGCGGCACGGTGGAGGGCCTTTCCTCCACCAATCCCACGAAGGGCGATCTCGATCTGAAGGCCACGGTCGACGGCACCGGGCCGATCGCAATTAGCGGCAAACTCGACCCGCTCGGCGCGGTGAAGACCGTGGACCTGAAGGTCGATTTGAAGAACGTCGATCTGCTCCCCTTCGGCACCTACAGCGGCAAATTCGCGGGCTTCGAGCTCGCGCGCGGCAAACTCGCCCTCGACGTGAAGCTCAAGGTCGACGGCCCCGCGATCGACGCCTCGAATGTGCTCACGCTGCGCCAGTTCACCTTCGGCGCACCCGTGGCCAGTGCTGACGCCACCAAGCTCCCCGTGCGCCTCGGCGTCGCGCTGCTTAAGGATCTCGAGGGCAACATCGTGATCGACATGCCGATCGCGGGTCGCACCGACGATCCGAGCTTCCAGATTGGCCGCGTCGTATGGCGGGTCATCGGCAACCTGCTCGCCAAGGTCGCGACCTCGCCGTTTGCGCTGCTCGGCGCGGCATTCGGCGGTGGTGGCGACGAACTGGCGTTTCAGGAATTCGCCGCCGGTTCCTCGGCGCTCATCACCGGCGAGGTGAAGAAGCTCGAGACGATGGTCACCGCGCTGAAGAACCGCCCCGGCCTCAGCGTGGGCCTCGAGGGTGGCTACGACACCGCGGCCGACACCCATGCGCTCAAACGGGTGAAACTCGCCGACACCGTGCGCCGCGCCGCGTGGGAAAAGCAGCGTGAGACCAATCCCAATCTCCCGCCGCCGGATCAGTTCACTCCAACGCCGAAGGAAGTCGCCGCCACCACGAAGCGGCTTTACGACGAGAAGTTCCCACCCGGCACGCAATTCGGCGCGCCGTTGCCCACGCCGCCCAAGCTCGTCGAGCCGCCGCCGCAGCCAAAGGGATTTCTCAAGCGCGTGGTTTCGACGCTGACCATGGAAGAAAGCCGCCAGCGCGCCGCCGCCGAGAAGAAGAACGCGGAACTCAACGCGGAGCACAGCAAGGCCGCCGCGGCCGCCGCCGCCGCCGGCCTGCCCTTCGAGGAAATGAACGGCCGGCTCGCCGAGGCCGTGAGCGTCGATGCCAACGATCTCCGCGCGCTCGCGCAGGCCCGCGCCGAGCGCGTGCGCGACTACTTTGTGACGCAGGGCGGCATCAACGCCGAGCGCCTCTTTCTCGCCAAGGCCAGCGAGACTGTGAAGCCCGAGGGCAAAGGGCCGCGGGTGTTCTTGGAGTTGCAGTAGCAGCGCGAGGTGGAGCACGTTGCCCCCTACGCGCTTGGGCTGCGGTGTTGCTCCTGAAAGCTCCACCCCAACTTGGCCGCTACTTCCGATTCCGCGGATGAAACTTCGCGTGATGATCGAGCAGCCGCTGCGGCTCGACCGCCGTGTAGATCTGCGTCGTCGAGATGCTCGCGTGCCCGAGCATCTCCTGGATGGCGCGCAGGTCGGCGCCGCCCGCGAGCAAGTGCGTGGCGAAGGAGTGGCGCAGGGCGTGGGGCTTCACGTTCTTCGCGATGCCGGCGCGCCGCGCGTGCGCCTTCACGATCATCCACAACGCGACGCGGGTGAGACCGCGGCCGCGGTGGTTGAGAAAAAAATGCGCGCCCGTGTGCGCTTGCACGAGCGCCGGGCGGCCGGCGAGGAGGTAGGTCGCGAGTGCCTCACAAGCCTTGCCGCCAACTGGGACCACGCGCTCCTTGGCGCCCTTGCCGAATACGCGGAGAAATCCCTGCGCGATGTCCACCTGGGTCAGCGTGAGCGCGGCCAGCTCCGAGACGCGCAGGCCGCTCGAGTAGAAAAGCTCCAGCAACGCGCGGTCGCGCAGCGCCCGCGCATCGCCGCCGGCCGGCATGGCCACCAGTTTCGCGACCTCGGTCACGGTAAGGGTCTGAGGCATCCGCCGCGCCCGCTTCGGCGATCCGAGCAGGACGGTGAAGTCGTCGTCGCGCAC
>JANOCA010000127.1:0-3963 GCA_031411915.1 Opitutaceae bacterium | reverse complement strand
GTGCACAACGCCAACCGGCAGTTCGTGCGCGCCAACGTGCAGGTCGCCCATCGCGACATGATCACGATCGTCACTCCGCCGCCGGCCGATCCGTTTGCCCTCCCGCTGCAACGCATCGACGAAATTCTCCGCTTCACCCCCGCGGGGTTCACCGGCCACCGCATCCGCGTGCGGGGCGTCGTGACCGCGCATCAGCCGGGCAAGGGCCTGTGGCTGCAGGACCGAGACCGCGGACTGCGCGTGGCGTCGGAAAGCGCGGGCGCGCTCACGCCCGGAGACGTGGCCGAGGTCGTGGGATTCGCCGACCACGGCGGCTATGCGCCCAACCTGAACGACGCGATCTTCCGCAAGGTGGCCGCGGGCTCGCCGCCGGTCGCCTTCGAGTTGCGCGCGGGGCAGGAGATTTCCCGGCAGGACTCCAACCTCGTGCAAATCGAGGCGAAGCTCGAGGAGGTGAGAAAGACCGCGGACGGCGTGGTGCTGGCGCTCACGTGGCTCGGCACCAGTGTCCGCGCGCTGCTGCCGCACGCGGCGGGCGAGCCGCCGTCCCCGCCGTGGGAGCCTGGGAGCTGGGTCCGGGCCACCGGCATCTGCGTGCCCGGCCAGTCGGATTTCGCGCCACCTTCCGGGCTCTGGGTGGCGGACCAGATGCAACTGCTCCTGCGCAGTCCAGGCGATCTCGCCGTGATCCGCGCGGCGCCCTGGCTCACGACCCGGCGGGCGTTCCTGCTGGCGGTGACGGTGGCCGCCGTAATCCTGATTGTGCTGGTGGGCGTGCTGGTGGCGGCGCGCCGGCACATCGCGCAGCGGGAGGAGGCGCGCAAGCTGGCGGAGGTCGAATTCGCCGCGATGCTGGCGGAGCGCAACCGCCTCGCGCGCGACCTCCACGACACCATCGCGCAGGACCTGAATGCGGTTTCGATCCAGATGGAACTGGCCAAAAACTCGGCCCGGACAGGAACGATCGACGACGTGATGCCGCATGTCGTCACCGCCCATGGGATCGTCCGCGGCTGCCTCGCCCAGGCGAGGGAATCGATCTGGGACATGCGCTCCCACATCCTGGAGAAAACCGATCTGCTCGGCGCGCTGCGCTCGGTCGCCGAGCAAATGAGCGCCGGACAGGGCTGCACGATTCGCGCCCGGGCTCACGGCCAGCCGCGTCGCCTGGCGCCCATGATCGAGAATAATCTCCTGCGAATCGGGCAGGAGGCGGTGTCCAATGCGCTGAAGCATGCGCAGGCGCGGGCCATCGACCTGGAGATCACGTTCGAGGGATCGCGCGTCCGGCTGATCGTCCGCGACGATGGCCGGGGTTTTGATCCCGCCGCTGAGCGCCCCGACGGCCACTTCGGCCTGCGAGGGATGAAGGAGCGCGTCGAACAAATGCAGGGCGAGCTAAGGATCCGGCGCGGCGAGAATGGAGGCACGCTCGTGGAGGTTGCGGTCGGCGGCTAGGATTCGCAGCCTCGTTCCCTTGGACTTCGCCCCATGAAACGAAACGCCCCCGCAACCATCAAGGTGTTGATCGTGGACGATCACCCCACCTTTCGCATGGGCCTCGCGGCGTTGATCGAGAGCCAGCCCGACATGACCGTGACCGCGCAGTTTGCCTCCGGCGAGGAGGTGCTGGCGGTCTACCAGCCGGGCGTCGCCTCGGTGGTGCTGATGGATCTGCGGCTGCCGGGGATCGGGGGCGTGGAAACCATCATCGGCTTGCAGACGCGCGATCCGGGGATCCGCGTGGTCGTGCTCACGACCTTCGAGGCGGATGAGGATGTGTTTCGCGCGATGCAGTCCGGCGCGAAGTCGTATTTGTTGAAAGACATGTCGACCGAGGAAATCGCGGGCACGATCCGCTCGGTGCACCGCGGGGGCACGGAGATCCCGCCGCGGATCGCTGAGCGGCTCGCCGCCCGCGCCCAGCGCGAGGATCTTACTGCGCGGGAGCGCGAGGTGCTGCAGTTGCTGGTCCGCGGGCGTAGCAACAAGGAAATTGGCGCGCAGCTCTGCATTTCCGACCAGACCGTGAAGTCGCACCTGAAGACCCTGTTCGCGAAGCTGAGGGTGCACGACCGCACCGACGCCGCGATCAGCGCGGTGCGTCACGGAATCGTGCAGCTGGAGTAGCGCGCGGCAGATTCACCCCAACGGGGGGTGGCGGCGTCAGGTCCGCGTTGGTATCCTGAACCATTCGTTGATCCCCATGAAACACCCCTCGCGCACCCGCTGGCCGCTGCTTGTCGGCGCTCTGGCCGCGTTGACCGGCCTCGCGCCCGCCGTCAGCTCCGCCCGGCCGCCCAACGTGCTGGTCATCCTCAGCGACGACGTGGGCTGGGGTGATCTCGGCTGCTACGGCGCCACGAAGACCAAGACGCCGAACCTCGACGCCCTGGCGAAGGACGGCATGCGTTTCACCGATGCCCATTCCTCCGCCTCCGTCTGCACGCCGACGCGCTATTCGCTTTTGACCGGCGAATACTCGTGGCGGAGGAAGGCCGAGGGCCTGAACAAAGGCGTGGCGAATGCCGACGCGCCGTTGCTCATCCCCGTCGGCTCAGCCACGCTGCCCGGGCTCATGAAAAGGGCCGGCTACCGCACCGGGGTGATCGGAAAATGGCACCTCGGCTTCGGCACCGGCCGGCCGGATTACAACCAGGAACTCGCTCCCGGGCCGCTGGAGATCGGCTTCGACGAGTTCTTCGGGCTTCCCGCCACCAACGATCGGGTCCCGACCGTTTTCGTGCGCGGCCATCGCGTGGAGGGCCTCGATCCGTCCGACCCGATCAACTACACCTACGATCCCAAGGTTGCGGCCGCGCGTGGGCTGGTGAGATATGCGGCCGGCCGTGAACGGATCGGCTTCATGTCCGGGGGCAAGGCCGCGTGGTGGAACGACCAGACCATCTCCGACACCTTCACGCGCGAAGCCGTGGGCTTCATCGAGCGCAACCGGCAGCAGCCGTTCTTCCTCTACTTCGCCCCGCATGGGGTGCATGCCCCGACCATTCCCCATCCGCGTTTCGCCGGGACGACCGGGCTGGGAAATCGCGCGGACATGCTCGCCGAGCTCGACTGGTCGATTGGTGAGGTCGTGAAGACCCTCGAACGCCTCGGGCTGGCGAAGGACACGCTCATCTTCTTCTCCAGCGACAACGGCGCCCACCCGACCAATGAGGCCGGCCATCTGCCAAACGGCCCTTGGCGCGGCAGAAAATCCCAGCTCTGGGAAGGCGGTCACCGCGTGCCGTTCATTGCACGCTGGTCGGGGCGTATCGCCCCCGGCGCCACCTCGGACGATCTCGTATGCCTTGTTGACCTGGCTGCCACGGCGGCGGCCGCCGCCGGCGAAAAGCGCCCGGACGGGGTCGCGCCGGACAGCTTCAACCTGCTGCCCACCCTGCTCGCGCAGCCGACGCCGACGAAGCGGGACACCCTCGTCGTGATGAGCGGCAACGGCGATCTCGCCCTCCGGCAGGGACAGTGGAAATATACGCCGGACTTGGCGGCGGCGGACGGCTGGAGCTCCGCGGCGAAAAAGGCGGGTCAAGCCGCGAAGCCGGCCCTGTTCGATCTCTCCACCGACCAGGGCGAAACGATAAACCTAGCCCAGCAGAAGCCAGAAATCGCGCAACGCCTGGCTGATCTGCTTCAGAAAACCCAGTCCGCGAAGTCCACTCGCCCACCTTCGTATTGAAACTCCTGCCCCCGTGCCCGCCGTCCATTCGAGGTGACGGACTCAACAACGCGGCCTCACGACCGCGAATTCACCCAAACAGGGGGTAGCAACCTCCGGTGCGCACCGGTATGCTCAGGTTCCGGTTGCCGTTCAGTTCCCAACCCTATTACCCATGTCCATGTCACCCTTGGTCACGCCCGCCACGTTTGATTCGCCGGAGATAACCCCGCGTTCGCTCGCGCCGATGCCCGCACCGGGTTCGGATCCCGCTCGCGCCCAGCCGC
>JANOCA010000126.1:0-11888 GCA_031411915.1 Opitutaceae bacterium | reverse complement strand
CAACCCTCGGAATCGGAAAACGAAAAATCCCCTCGTGGCGGAGGGGACGTTGCAGATGGTGGACCTTACTGGACTCGAACCAGTGACCTTTTCGATGTCAACGAAACGCTCTAACCAACTGAGCTAAAGGTCCCCAAATCTGAGGTCGGCGAGTAACGCGTCCCGCGCCGGCCTGCGCAAGAAAAAATCTTGCGCCATCACGCCCGGAAAAACTCCGCCGCCGCCGCCCGGTCGCGCGCGATCTGGGCGGTGAGCTCGGCGACGCCGCCAAACTGCAGCTCCGGGCGCAGGAAGCTAAGCCACTCCACCTTCACGTGATCGCCCTCGCCCAGACCGCATGGCCCGATCACGTGGACCTCGAGACGCGGCTCGGTGGCATCCTCCACGGTGGGACGCAGGCCGTAGTTGGCGACGCCCGGCTGCCAACCCGCCGCCGTCGCCGGGGCCATCGGCGCCGCGGCGATCCGGACGGCATACACGCCCAGCCGCGGGCGCAACTCCGGCGACCACGGCACGTTGAGCGTGGGAAATCCGATCGTGCGGCCGAGCCGCTTGCCCGGCACGACCACGCCGTGCGCGAAATAAGCGTAGCCAAGCAGCGCGTTGGCCGCGGCGATCTCGCCCGCCTCCAGCAGCGCCCGGATCCGCGTGCTGCTGATCGGCTCGCCGTCGAGGTTCACGCGCGGCGCGCTGAACACCTGCACGCCGAGCCGCCGCCCCGCCGCCACGAGCAGCGCCACATCGCCGCGCCGGCCGCGGCCAAAGCGGAAATTCTCGCCCACATAGACCGCCGCCAGGCGCGGCAGCATGCGCGCTAGCCAAGGGAGAAAGTCCTCCGCCTCAATCGCCGCCAGCTCCGGCGTGAAGGGCTGCGTGATCACGGCGTCCACCCCGAGGCCGCCCAGCATCCGCGCCTTTGTGGCCGGAGGCTGGATGAGCCGTGTGGGCTGCTCCGGACGGAAGAGCGCGCTCGGATGCGGCCAGAACGTGAGCACCGCGCCCAGCGCCCCGGCGGACTTCGCGGCGTGCATCGCCGCGTCGATCACCGCGCGGTGGCCGCGGTGGATGCCATCAAACATCCCGATCGCGAGGTGCAGCGGCCGCGGCGGCAAATCCGCCCGCTCCACTCCGTCGATTTGCGCAGGCAGTTGCATCGCCATGTCGCCGGGCTGGCCGCGATTCAGAGCGCGATGCTCGGCACCGCGTCGCGCGGCGCGATGAGCCGCTTGCCGATCTCGGGCAGCGTCATCGCCTGGATCTGATCGAGCGTGAGTGCCTGCGAGACGTTGAACTTGTCGGTCGCCGTCCGGCGCAGCGCGGCGAGATGGGCGCCGCAGCCGAGCTTCTGCCCGAGGTCATGCGCGAGCGTGCGGACGTAGGTGCCCTTGGTCACGCGCATCCGGAAATCGAGCCGCGGCAGCGCGAACCCCGTGAGCTGCCAGTCCATCACCCGGATGAAGCGCGGCTCGCGCGCGATCTCCTCGCCCTTGCGCGCGCTCTTGTAGAGCGGCACGCCGTCGATCTTGATCGCGGAATACATGGGCGGGATCTGGTATTGATCGCCGAGGAAAGATTTGATGGCGGAGCGGATGTCGGCCTCGGTCAGAGCCGGGACCGGGCGCGTCTCCATTGTCTCGCCGTCGGCATCCTGCGTGTCCGTCACCTTCCCGAGTTCGATCGTTCCCTCGTATTCCTTGTCGAGGCTGATCAGGTATTGGGAAATGCGCGTGGCCTTGCCGACCAAAATGATCAGCAGCCCCGTCGCCATCGGGTCGAGCGTGCCGGCATGGCCGATGCGTTTCATCTTCAGCTTGCCGCGGAGGCGCGCCACCACGTCATGCGAGGTGTGGTCGGCGGGCTTGTCGACGAGGAGGACACCCTCGAGTTCCTTCGGTTGAAGCAGCATCGGCCTAGGATTTTTTCGCCGCGTCGACGATTGCGAAGCGTTCGGCGAACGCGGCCACGAGCCGCGCCCGGAAATCTGCGCCGCCCGATTTGAGGCTGAGGCCCGCGGCACAGGCGTGACCGCCGCCGTTGAACCGAGCCGCCACCAAGTCGACGCGCAGGCTCGGGTCCTGCCCGCGGAGGCTGGCTTTCACGGACCCGTCGGCGCGCTGCTCGATGAGCGCGCCAATCTGCACGCCATCGATGCTGCGAGCGTAGTCGACGAGGCCCTCGGTGTCTTCCGCCGTCGCGCCGACCTCCTCGAAGATTCCCGGCGGCAGCGTCCCGATGCAAGCGCGCCCGCCGCATTCCAAGCTGAGGGTCGAGATATAGTGCTGCAGCAATCGCAGCTTCCCGAACGACTCGCGCTCAAACAGCTCCTGCCCGACTTCCGCCGGCCTGGCCCCACGGGCCACAAGCTCGCCCGCGAGCGCGAAGCACCGTGCGGTGGCCGAGCCGAAGCGGAACTGCCCCGTGTCGGTCATGATGCCGGTGAACAGCGCCTGCGCCGTCGGGGCATCGATCGCGAGATCGTTGTCGAGGAAGACACCGGCGAGAATCTCACAGGTCGCCGCCGATCCGCTATCGATCAGGTTGGCGGCAGCGTATCCGGGGTTGGAAACGTGGTGATCGATCACGGCGACCGGCTTGGGGAAGCGCACCTTGAGGCGTTCGCCGGAACGGGCGTGGTCCGCGCAATCGACAAAGATCGCGTCGCGCTCGCCGATTTCGCCCAGCACTTCGTCGGTCCGGTAAAACCGGAGGCCCGCCGCGAGGAAGGCGAGGCGGCGCGGCACCGCGTCGGGATTGACGCAGATCACGTCGATGCCCTTGGCGGTGAGCACGCGGGCCAGCGCCACCTGCGAACCGATGCAGTCGCCGTCCGGCCGCGCATGGCCAATCACCGCGACACGACGGCCGGCGAGCGACGACAACAGGCGCGCAAAATCGAGCGAAAGCTGCGGATAATATTGGGTCATCTCAGCGGGGCTCCTCGGTCGGCTCAGGTGCAGCCGGAATCGCCGGTGGCCCCAGATCATCGAGCATCTTCAGGATCCGCGTCCCGCGAACCACCGACTCATCGACCACGAATTCGAGCTTGGGCAGAAACTTGAGCACGATGCGACGCCCCAGCTCGTAGCGCAGCTCGCCGCCCTTGCGTTGCATCCACCGCAGGCCCTTCAGCGCCGCCTCGTCGTTGCCAATCACCGACACGAACACGCGGGCGTCGTGCAAATCGGGCGTCACGCGCACCTCCGTGATCGTGATTGCGACCGATTCCGACTGGTAGCGTTTGCGCAGGATGTCGCTGAGTTCGCGCTGGACGAGCTCGTTGACGCGGACGGTGCGGTTGCTCATGGGATTTTCGATTTTTGATTTCCGGTTTTCGACCTCGCCGCCGGTGCCGAGGCACCAATCGAAAACCGAGATCTGAAAATCGAAAATTACAGGGAGGCCCTGACCTTCTGAATCTCGAAGCACTCGATGAGATCGCCGGCCTGGTAGCCGTTGAAGTCGTCGAGCTTGATGCCGCACTCGAGGCCGGCGCGAACCTCGTTGGCGTCGTCCTTGAAGCGCTTGAGCGTGCCGACCTTCCCCTCGTGCACAATCTCGCGGCCGCGGCGCAGGCGCGCCGTGGCATTGCGGTTAATTTTGCCCTCGGTGACGAGGCAGCCGGCGACGAAGCCCTTGGCGAGCGGGAACACCTGGCGGACCTCGGCGGCGCCGGTCTTAATTTCCTTGATGTCGGGATCCAGCAGGTCGGCCATCATCTCGCGGACCTTGTCGCCCATCTCGTAGATGATGTCGTAGGTCTCGATCCGCACACCGTGGTGCTTGGCGAGGGAGGTGACGCCGTTCTCCAGCTTGGTGTGGAAACCGATGACGACCGCGCCGGTGGAGGCGGCCATCGCCACCTCGTTCTTGGTGACGAGCCCCACCTCGATCGAAACGATCTCCAGCGTGACCTTGGGGCTCTTGATGCCCTCGAGGATGTTGCGCACGGCCTCGGAGGAGCCGAACACGTCGGTCTTGATGAGGACCTTGAGGGTCTTCGCCTGCGTGGCGGCGATGTTGGCGAAAAGCTGCTCGACCGAAACGCCCTTCGGCACGGCCGCGGCCGTGGTGGCGACCTTCTTGACGCGCAACTGCTCTTCCTCGGCGATCTTCTCGGCTTCGCGGACATTCTTGACGACCTTGAACGTCGCGCCGCTTTCGGGCGTGCCGGTCCAGCCGATGATGCGCACGGGCGTGCCCGGGGGCGCCTCCTTCTGGTTGACGCCCTGATCGTCGAACATCGCGCGGATCTTGGCAAAATTTCCGCCGCTCACGATCGCATCGCCGACGCGGAGCGTGCCGCGCTGCACGATGACGGTCGCCAACGGCCCGCGCCCAAAGTCGATCTCGGATTCGATGACGACGCCGCTGGCCTCGGCCTTCGGGTTGGCCTTGAGCTCAAGCACGTCGGTCTGGAGCAGAATCATCTCGAGCAACTCAGTGATGCCCTGCCCCTTGATCGCGGCCACCGGCACCGTGATCGTCTCGCCGCCCCAATCCTCAGGCGCGATGTTGCGCTGCTGCATCTGGTTTTTCACCTGATCGAGGTTGGCGCCCTTCACGTCCATCTTGTTGACGGCGACGATCAGCGCGAACCGGTCCGGGTGGTTGGCCTTTTCCGCGAGCGCGATCTTCAGCGCCTCGTCGGTCTGCGGCATGAAGCCGTCATCAGCGGCGACGACGAGGATGGCGATGTGTCACACTCGCGCCGCGGGCGCGCATCTTGGTGAACGCGGCGTGGCCCGGCGTATCGAGGAAGGTGAGCTTGCGGGCGTTGAACTCGATTTGGTAGGCGCCGATGTGCTGCGTGATGCCGCCCGCCTCGCCGGCGGCGACATTGGCCTTGCGGATCGCGTCGAGTAGAGAGGTCTTGCCGTGGTCGACGTGGCCGAGGATGCAGACGATGGGGGGACGCGTGGCGAGGTCCTTGGACTCATCGAGCTCCGGCTTCTTGTCTTTCTTCTCCTTGGCGGCCTGCTGCGTCGCAGCGTCGCCCCGATGCTTAATCTCGAGGATGAAGCCGTATTTCTCGGCGACTTTCTGCGCGATGGGCTCCTCGATATTGGAGTTCATCGCGGCAAAGCCGACGAGTTGGTTGAGCTCGGAGATGAGCTTGAAAGGCTTGAGCCCGAGCGCCACGGCGAAGTCGCGCACGATGATCGGCGGCTTCAGGTGAAGGATCTTCACATCGCCCTGCACGGTGACGGTGATCGCGGGCGTGGACGCAGCCGTCGCCGGGATGGGAGGCGTCGTGCCCGGCAGCGGCGGCGGCTTGGGCGCCATGACTGGCGCCGGCGCGGGAGCTGACACGCGCGGCGGTTGCGCCGGCGGAGCCACCGGGGCCTTGGCGATCGGCGGAGTGGTCGGCGAGGAAGCGATGGGCGGAGTCGTGGGCGAGCGCAGGCCCGGGAAAGGGGCGGGAGTCAGACCGACCGGAGGCCTCGTGGCAGCCGGAGCAGGCGACGGTGCGGACGCCACGGGCCGGGGCGCCGGAGGGGTCATCGGCGGACGCGAGACGGAGGGCGGCGCCGAGACGGGACGCGGCGCGGAAACCGGAGCCGGCACACTCACTGGCCGGGCCGGCGCCATCGGGGCGACGGGAGCCGGAGCCTGCGCCGCCTTGAGCGCGGCGGCCTTGGCGGCCGCGGCGGCCTCCTTTTCGCGATCGATATCCTGCTTCGACTTCACGAAGACGCCCACGGGCGACGACACTTTCGGAGCTGCAATCTCCTCGACGGGCACGGCCACGGGAGCCACCGGGGCGGCCGGGGCCTTCTTCGCGGCAAACTCCTCGCGCAACGCCGCCTCACTGATCTTGTCGACGGTGCTCGAAACCGACTTCACATCCGCCGCGATGATTTTGCGCTCCTTGAGCAGCGCCATCATCTCTTTGTTATCCAAGCCGAGGTCTTCGGCTAGCTTGTGGATGCGGATACTCATGCAGCGGATATCGTGGTCAGGAAAAAATTACGTTACGGGGTGCGGGACGCGACGCGCTTGATGACGTCCGCGGCCTCGTCGGCCGTGAAGCCCGCGCCCTCCAGATCGCCGGCCTCGACGCCGTCGAACAGCTCAAGCGAGACGAAGCCCGCCTTGACGAGGCGCAGCGCCAGTTCCTCGGGGATGCCGAGCGCGGCGACCAGCTTGCGCTTGGCATCGCCCTCGGGATCGGCGCCGACGGCGCGAAACTCCTCGATATCCAGGCGCCAGCCAATCAGGCGCGAGGTGAGCCGCGCATTCTGGCCCTTGCGGCCGATGGCGACCGCGAGATCTTCCGTCGCCACGCGCAGCAGGATGCGGTGCGTCTTCTCATCGAGCACGATCTCGCGCGGCACGGCGGGCTTGAGCGCCTCGATGATCATCTCACGGGGGCCGGGGAAATACTTGATGATGTCGATTTTTTCGCCGCCGAGCTCGCGGACGATGGTCTTGACCCGTGCGCCGCGCGCACCCACGCAGGCACCCACGGGGTCGACCTTGGGGTCGGCGCTGGTGACCGCGATCTTGGTGCGATAGCCGGGCTCGCGGGCAAACGCCTCGATCTTCACCGTGCCATCGGCAACCTCGGTGACCTCGAGCTCGAAGAGCCGGCGCACGAACTTGGGGCTCGCGCGGCTGAGGATGATCTCGGGGCCGCGGGGCGTGCTCTCGATCTCCATCAGCAGGCAGCGGATGCGCTCGCCCGGCTGGTATTCCTCGCCGGGCACCTGCTCCTTGCCGGGCATGATCGCCTCGGCTTTGCCCAGATCGACGAAGAGATCGTTGCGCTCGCGGCGACGGACCGTGCCGGTGACGATGTTTCCGACCTGATCCTTGAAGTCATCGTAGATGCGGTCCTTCTCAAACTGCCGGAGCCGCTGCATCACGGCCTGCCGCGCGGTCTGCGCCGCGATGCGGCCGAGCGTGGACGGGTCGATCTCCTTCTCCAACATTTCACCCAGCATCGCGCCCGGTTTTACCGCCTGCGCCTTCTCGATATGGAGCTCGGTCTTCGGGTTGCTGACGGAATCGACCACCTTCATCACCGCCCAGGCATGGAGCTGACCATTCTTGGGGTTGATATCGATTCTGAGTTCCTGGCCGGAATTGATGCCTTTCTGGGCGGCCGTCTTCAGGGCATTCGCGATCGTCGCAATCATGTCGCCGCGCGGAATGCCCTTCTCCTTCTCCATGTATTCCAGGACGGATAGAATTTCGCTGCTCATTGGTCGGTTGTTAGAGAAAAAAAAAGCGGGCCGCAGGGCCCACTTTTTGGAAAGTGAGTATTGTTGAGTTGGTAACCGTAGCCGTTCGCGCAAAACCTTGTCAAGTCCCCCGCCCGCTTGCGGCCCGCCGCCGGCTCAGTCGCGGTAATTGAGGGCCGGCGGGCGATCGCCGAGGAGCGCGGAATATTTGAAACCAGCGCCGCGCTTTTCCAGAAACTCGCCCTTGGCCTTGGCGATCACCTCCGGCTTCAGGAACAAATCGACCACGGTGCCGGCCATCGCCTTGACGGCGACGTTCATGCCCTTGAGTCCGATTGTCGTGCCGCCGCACGCGACCGCCTGCCAGCTGTGGCTCGGCGTGCCCGGCGCCCAGGTCGCGGCACGCAGGCCCACGGTGGGCACCACCCAGCTGACGTCGCCCACATCGGTCGAACCGCCGCCGCCCTCGCGGCGCTGGCCCGGGACGAAGGGCGCCACGAGCGCGGCGGTCTCGGGCGCGGGAGCCTGGCCGTAAACGGTGCGGCCAATCTTCATCGCGAATTCCTTCTCCTCCGGCGTGTAAGTCACGCCACCCACCGCCGCGAAGTTTTCGTGCATGAGCCGGCCGAGCGTATCGTTGATCAGCAGCTCGTGGACGCCGCCGGTGACCTCGACCTTCATGGTCGTGCCGGTGCCGAGCGCGGCGCCGGTGGCGGCCTTTTCCACGCGGTCCCAGATCTCGGCCACAATTTCACGGTTCGGGCTGCGCACATAATAATAGACCTCGGCGAACGCCGGCACGACGTTGGGCGCCTCGCCACCCCGCGTGATCACGTAGTGGATGCGCGTCGAGTCCGGCACGTGCTCGCGCATCATGTTCACCATATAGTTCATCGACTCGACGCCATCGAGCGCGCTTCGGCCGCGCTCGGGCGCGCCGGCCGCATGCGAGGCCGCGCCATAGAAGCGGAACTTGCCCGACTTGTTCGCGAGCGACGAGGCCATGGTGATCTGATTCCGATCCCCCGCGTGCCAGTGGATCACAGTGTCAACGTCGGCAAACAGGCCGGCGCGAACCATGTAGACCTTGCCGGAGCCACCCTCCTCCGCCGGGCAGCCGTAGACCCGCAGCGTGCCCTTCTGGCCCGTGGCCTTCATCCACTGCTTGACGACGACGGCGGTCTGCACCGAGCCGGCGCCGAACAGATGATGACCGCACGCGTGACCCGCGGCCACTCCGGGGCGCTCCTTTTTCTCGGGCACCGCCTCCTGCGAAACGCCGGGCAACGCATCATACTCGGCCAGTATCCCGATGACCGGCGACCCGCTGCCGTAGGTGGCGACAAACGCCGTGGGCATGCCAGCGACGCCGCTCTGCACCGTGAAGCCCTCGCGCTTCAGCTGCTCCTGCAAAAGCGCCGAGCTTTGAGTCTCGCGAAAGCCGATCTCGGCCCAATTCCAGAGCTTCATCGCGATGTCGTCGTAGGCGGACTTGGTAAGGTCGACGTGCGCGAGCACCTCAGCTTTTTTCGTCTGGGCGGACAGCGCAAGCGGCGCGACGAGGAGGATTGCGATGGCAGAGAGGCTAACGCGGCAGTGCATAGGTCGGAAAGGCGATGAGACAGGGGCAAGACCGGGTGTGAAATAGCGCGAAAAGGGACGCGCCGATCAGAGCTGTTTCGTAAGTTCAAGGGTCCAGGCGCGGCCTTGGAAGAGGCTGCCGTGGACGCCGGCGGAATAGCCAATCTGGTCGGAGGTGTGCGGCGGCTCCCGGTCGGTGAGGTTGATGACGCCAAGGCGGATCGAGCTGTTGCGCAGCACGCGGGGGGCTTCCTGCCTGAAGCGGTAACCGACGGAGGCGTTGAAGGAGACGACGTCGCGGACGACGTAACGATAGAGGTAGTTGCCGCTGTCGAATTGCCGCGAGATGTAGCTCGGCGCGCCGAGGGCGGCGTAGTTGGCGGCGGTGACCGTGGCGGTGTCGGCGAAGCGGCCGGTGTAGTAGGCGCTGACGCTGGCGTTCCAGTTGCCTTTGCGCCAACTGACTGCGGTCGTGCCGCGCCAGCGGGTGGTGCCGTCGACGTCGAGGCGCTCGATGAAGAGCGGGGCGGCGCCGGGGACGTCGCGTAGCTGGTAGGTGCGAATCATGTAGGACCAGTCGGCGTTGAGGGTGAAGCGGCCGATGGGAAGGTTGGGGACGACGTAGTTGAGGCTGAGGTCGATGCCGCTCGCGTAGCCCTTGGCGAGGTTTTGGAACTGGATGTTGCGGGAATCGATGCGGCCGACGGCGGCGGCTTGTTGGGCCGCGGGGCGGGTGGCGTTGAATGCGGCAAACTCGGCGATTTCCGCGGCGGTCGGGGCCAAGCGCTTGATGCCGGGGTCGCCCTTGTAGTTGGCGGTGCCGGCGCCGAGGTCGACCTGCGCGACGGTGCGGCCGGCGGCGAGCTGGGACTGGGTGTAGGCGTTGAGCTTGGCGGCGTCGCTGTTGACGAGCTGGGCGTCGGAGTAGCTGCCGATGACGTTGGACTGGTCCACCTGCCAGTAATCGGCGGTGACGGAGAGGCCCTTGACCTTGGGAATTTCGAGCGCGAGGCCGACACTCTTGCCGGTCGACGTGACGGGCTTGAGCGCAAGGTTGCCAGTGGAGAAGCGCTTCATGACGTAGGTGCCGTTGCCGACGGTCTGGGCGCGGTAGGCGTCGTTGGAGCCGGGGGCGCTGTCCACGATGAAGCGAGTGGGCGCGTAGAGCGTGGGCAAGTTGGGCGCCGAGAATCCCTGATTGAAGGAGCCGCGGATCATGAGGCTGTCCGTAGGTTTCCAATTCACGCCGGCCTTGGGGCGGGTGGTGGTGCCGAAGTCGCTGTAGTTTTCGTAGCGGGCCGAGCCGCTGAGCTCGAGCGAGTAGACGAGCGGCAGTTTCCGGCGGGGAGCGACGACAGGGATGATCGTCTCGACGTAGCCACTGTAAATCACGCGGTTGCCAGTGGAGTCGGGCGCGTAGGAGGCGACGAGATAGTCGTTGTCGTCGACGTTGAGGCCGACGCCGGGAGGATTGCTGCCGACGTAAGCGGGGCGGGTGTCGAGATACTGCTCGCGGCGATACTCGACGCCGCCGGCGAGAGAGACGGTGTTGTCCCAGTAGCGGAAGAGCGGGCCCGCGACGCGGGTGTCGGCGCTGGTGATGGCGCTGAAGCCGTCGTGACGCCATTTCTGGGAGAAGGTATCGAGGACGGATTTCGGATTGGTGTAGGGGCGGTCGGGGACCACGGCGCCGCCCGCGACGCGGAAGGTATAGCCGAAGGGATTGAACGCGGTGGCGTCGGTGCGCATCACGGCGCGCTGGAAGAGCGATTCGCGGGCGGCGTTGTTGGAGACGTCGGCGGTGTAGGCGCGGGTGTAGACTGCGGCGGATTCCCAGGTCCAGTCGTTCCCGAGTTTGCCGCGCAGGCCGGCGACGCCGCGGTAGACGCCGGAGTTGACCTCGACCGACTCGGCGCCGAGCTCGGCGAGCAGAACCGAGAGAAGCGTGATACCTTGGGGAGTGCCGATGAGGCGGGGCGTGCCGTCGGAATTGGGCGCGCCGGTCGGGTGATAGAACCGGGAGCCGTAGGGGTTGAAGGGATTGTCCACGCTGACGGGGGCGACCTGGTCGGCGCTGGGTCCGTTGATCTGCACGGGCTGGCGCTGCAGGTTCGACTTGGAGTGGTAGACCGAGAAATCGCCGAACGCGGTGATGCGGTCGGAGAGGTCGTATTCGACGTGAGTGAAAAAGTTCTTCCGGTCGGACTCACTCTGGCCGGTGTTCTGGTATTGGTTGAGGTTGGTGAAGGACTCGGGATTGGCCGCGCGGTTGGCCGTGGGATTCACGTTGGTAAGAACGGGCGTGCCGTTGACCGGGCGGAAATAATTAGTGGCCGCCGCGGTGCCGATGCGGAACGAGGGGTAAATGCTGACCGCGGACCGGTCGTCGAACTGGCCGCCGAGGGCGTTGAAGCCGGCGGGGGCGCGCGCGGTGCGATCGCCGTTGGCGGAGAAGGAGCGGCTGCGGTAGGGGATCTCGCCGCGCTGGAGGTAGTCGAGGGTGGCGAGCACGCGGCCCTTGCCGCCGCCGAATTCACGGCCGGTCGTGAGGGTGACCTGGAAGTTGCGCCCCTCGCCGTGCTCGGGGACGCCGAAGCGGGTGCGCACCTCGGTGCCGCGGAGATCGCGGCGCGAGATGTAGTTGATCACGCCGGCGACGGCATCGGAGCCGTAGATGGCGGAGGCGCCGTCGCGCAGGACGTCGATGCGCTCGATGCCCTGGGTGGGAAGCTGGTTGACGTTGGTGTAGAAGGCGGGAACGCCGGCGTCGTTGGAGGTGACGGGGTGCGGGGCGAGGCGGCGGCCGTTGAGGAGGACGAGGGTGTTGCCGGCGCCGATACCGCGGAGGTTGACGTTGGCGTTGTCGCCGCGGGAGTTGGCGCCGCCGTTCTGGGATTCGTTGAGCGGGAGGTTGGTGACCTGCGGGAGGGCGGTGAGCATCTCGACCGGCGTGAGGGCGTTGCGGGCCTCAATCTGGTCGAGGGTGAAAACGGTGACAGGGAGGACCTTTTCCTGGTCGAGGCGCTTGATGTTGGTGCCGGTGACGGAGAAGGCCTCGAGTTTAACGATGTCGACGTTGGAGTCCTTCTTCTCGGCCGCGGTGGCTGACGGGGCCGGAGCGGC
>JANOCA010000125.1:0-1604 GCA_031411915.1 Opitutaceae bacterium | reverse complement strand
ACGGACTCGGCGACGGCGCGTTGGATTTGCGCCTCGGACCAATCGGCGTGGCGCAGACGAAACCCCGTCGCTAGCAGGCGGCGCATCGTGCGGTTCATGCGCAGTGCCTGCTGGAGCCGCTGCTGCGGCGACATCGCCCGGTAAATCGCCGCTTGATGCGCTTGGGCGGCGCGTTCGTGTTCGGGCTCGGCGACGGAGTGCATGGTGGCGGGCAACCTAGCGGCACGGTTGGCCTGCGCAAGAGCGGCGCGGTGCGTCCTCACCGCGAACACAGCGCCGTGAACGCCGCGAAGAATCGCGGCGCGTCGATCCGCTGCTGCACGCGGGCGCGGACTTCGCCGAGGCCGGGCTGGGTGCCAGGCGTCCAGCACAACATGTCGCCATAGCCGGCGCCGCGGTCGAGGTTCACGTCGATGAACAGATCGGCGTGTTGCGTGGCGAGTGACTCGTCAAGCCAGGCGGCGGCGGCGATCTCGTCCCACATCGGGCGGCCACGGTGGCCGAACTGATCGAGGTAGCGCGCGAGCGGCGTGCCGGCGCGGGCGATGGCGGCGAAGAGTTCCGGCGTCGAATGCGTCTCGTTGGACACGTCGATGGGCGAGCAGGTGACGCGCGGCCAGGGCGAGCGAAGGACAATGCGCGCGGCCTCCGCGTCGAAGCGGACATTGAACTCGCGGCGCGGCGTGTGGCGGAATTCGCGGGCCTGCGTGCGCGGCTGGAACGACCCACCCATGAAGTGCAGCTCGCGCACGAGCGTGGGAAACTCCGGATCGAGCCGGCAGGCGAGCGCGATGTTGGTGAGCGGACCGGCGCACCAGAGCGAAATTTCGCCGGGGTGCGCGCGCACGAGACGCACGTAGGCGCTTGCAGCGGCCTCGGCCGACGGCGCAGTGGTCGGATTGCCTTCGGGCAGATCGCGCGTGTGGCGCGGGTCGGCCCACTTTCCCGGGCGCGCGAGGTCCCACGCGCCGTTGTAGATGAGTTTGCCGTGGCGTTTTTCCCACTGGGCGATGGCGGCGGGCGTGGCGGTGAGCGGCATCTCGGCGCCGGGCAGGACGGGGATGTCGGTGCGGCCGATGATCTCGAGGAAGCGCAGCGCGTGGCGCACCTGCTGGTCGCGCCAGTGATCGCCGGTGACGACGCCGAGGCCCAGCACCTCGGTGTCGGGCGATTGCACGAGGAGCGCCACGGACTGCAGGTTGCTCGTGGCGGGGCCGAGCGTGTCCTGATCGATGATGACTTTGCGGCGCATGGCGTGGGAGCGGGCGGGAAAAGTTGGCGTTGCGTCGCGCGGCGGGTGGCGGCTCAACGGGAGCGTGGACTATCTGAGCCTCATCGACCGGAGCAAGCTGCACTACAAGCGGAGCGATGTGACGCCCATCTTCGCGGAGCCGGCGGCTTTCGCGGCGCTGGTGGAGGACCTGATCGCGCCGTGGCGCGGGGAAAAAATCGAGCGCGTGGTCGGCACGGACGCGCTTGGCTTCATCGTCGGCACCGCGATCGCGCTGCGGCTCGGCGTGGGCTTCGTGCCGGTGCGCAAAGGCGGAAAGCTGCCCGTGAAAAACGAGCGGGTGAGCTTCAAGGATTACTCGGGCGTGGAAAAA
>JANOCA010000124.1:0-23241 GCA_031411915.1 Opitutaceae bacterium | reverse complement strand
TTTCCGCTGGGGGGGCGGGCCCCCCGCGCCGCCCTGTGTCCCCGCCCCCGCCTCAAACCGACGCCTACACCCCCGGCCGGCTGGGAGCCCCGGCCCCACCTTCCACGGCGCCCGAAAAGCTCGGCGATCTCACCAAGCGCGACACCAAAAAACTTTTCCGCCAGCTCACCAGCGCCACCGACCTGCTCCGGGCCGATGAGGCGCGCGACGCCGCGAGCCCCGCGCACCTCCGCGCCCACACTCCCTGGCGCGACGGCGCCTACGATCTGGCGTTCGATGCGCGCGTCGACACCACCTACCAGCAGCGCGCGCTTCACGCGACCACCACCGCCGCCACGATCGCGGCGCTGCATGCGGCAGCGCGCGGGCCGGTCGCCGTGTTTTTCCCCAGCTACGCTTACGCCGAATCGATCTCGCGCGAACTCGCCGCCGTCGCGCCCGGGCTGCGGGCCTCGCTCCAGCCGCGCGTGCGCGATCTCGCGGCGCAGGCGCAGTGGGTCGAGCAGGCGCTCGCGCTCGCCGACGCACTCTTCCTCGTGCTCGGCTCCAGCTTCGCCGAGGGCATCGACGCGCTCGGCGGCCGCATCACGCACGCGATGGTCGTCGGCCCCGCGCTGCCCGAGGTCAACGCCGTGCAGCGCGCGCGTCTCGCCGAAGCCACGCGCGCCGGCCTCGCCCGCGACGCCGCCTTCCGCCGCGTCTACCAAATCCCGGGCATGACGAAAGTGAACCAAGCCCTCGGCCGCCTCGTGCGCGCCCCCGGCCAGCGCGCGCGAGTGATTCTGCACTGCCACCGCTTTACCGATGAAAGCTACGCCAGCCTCCTCGCCCCCGAATACCAGCTCGGCGCCCATCTCCACTCCGACGCTGATCTCGAGGCGTGGCTCGCGCGTTGATCCGCCTACGCAACTTTGCGGAGGACGCGCGCCCGCGGCGAGTTGACCAGCGCGGGAGCGCGCGCCTGAATTCGCGCGTGGTCCGCCCGCGCTCTCGCCCCCTGCTTCACGCTCCCGTGCTCGCAGCCGTCTTTGCCTGCGCCGCGTCCGCCGTCGCCGCCCAAACGGCCGTCCCCGCGCCCGCCGGACCTTTCGCCCCCGAGCTCGGCCTGCCGTTGCAACGGCATTTTTCTTCCGACGACTACGCCGGCTTCAGCAGCGTCATGGCCGTGGCCCACACCGCCGAGGGCTTCACGCTGTTCGGCACCTACCACGCCGCGATCCTCTACGACGGCGTGACCCATGAAAAAATCCCCTTCCCCGCCACCTACGTGACGGTGCTTTGCCGGGACCACGATGGCGTCATGTGGGCGGGGGGCGACAACGAGATTGGCGTGATCGAAGCTGATCCCGCCGACGGCCAGCTCCGCTACGTTTCGCGCACGGGTCTGCTGCCGGCGGCCGCGCGGGGGTTTGGCCGGATGCGCGCGATGGTCGCCAGCCGCGCCGGCGTGTTTGCGGCCACGAGCAACGGCGTGCTGCACTTTTCCGCCGGTTTTTCGCTCCCCAAGGCGCCGGCGGATGTCCCAAGTTCTGTTCTGCCACCTCTGGATGCGACGACCGGCGCGGCCGAATGGGTGCCCCTGCCGCAGGAAAGCAACTTGCAGCTCTTCGCGGTCGGCGGCCGCGTCTACCTGCAGGACTCGCGCCGTGGCCTGCTGGTGTTTGAAGGAGACGGTTTCCGCGGGGTCGACACTGGCGTCGCGCTGGCCGGCCGAAGAATCCAGCTTGTGGAGCGCGATGCGGCCCAGGCCCTGTGCCTCATCGAGGACGAAGGCCCTTTTCACTTCGAGTTCGCGACGGGCCGCCTCGAAAAAATCGCCACCCCGCTCGCTGCGCTGCTGGCCGCGCCGATGGGGCGGGGCTTGCGGCTGCAGGACGGGAGGGTGGCATTCATCCGGGGCAACAACCGCGGGGTCATCATCGTCGATCCCTCGTTGCAAGGCGCCCAGGTGCTCGACGCCAAGACGGGCCTCGCCAACACCGCGATTCTAGGCGCCGCGCTCGACGCGGATCACGGCCTCTGGCTGGCCACGGCCAACGGCCTCTCGCGCCTCGACCTCGCGCCGGACGTCACGGTATTCGACGAGCGCAACGCCTTTCCCATCGGCTCCTCCATGTCGCTCGTGCGGCACGGCGGCGTGCTCCATGCCGGCACCACCCAGGGGCTGATGCGGCTCGTGCCGGGCCAGCCCGCGACGGGAACCCCGGCCCGCTTTGTGCCGGACCCGCGCGTGCCGGAGAGCTGCGACAACCTGCGCGACACCCCCGAGGGCCTCCTCTTCAGCACCAACGACGCGGTCGAATTGCTGACGCCCGCGGGCCGCCGCCGGCTCTTCGACCCCTCCGGGAAAATCGTCATGATCAAGGCGAACCGGCGCGTGCCGGGGTTGTATTTCATCGCGACCGACGACGGCCGCCTTCACGTGATGAATCTCCCGGCGGGCACCACGCGACACGTCCTGACGCTGCCGCCGGGCGTGCTCCTGTGGAACGGGGCCGAGGAATCCGAACGGGTCTCTTGGTTCGGCACGGCCGCCAGCGGATTCTGGCGGATCACGGCGGCCAACGGCGACTGGACCGAAGCCACAGCGGAACCGCATCCGCTGGGCCAGGCCGGTTTGCCCGAGGCAAAAAGCTGGACCGGCATCTTCGCCCTTTTCGACGAGCTGCATTTCCTCACCGAGACCGGCATGTATCGCTGGCATCCCGCGACGCGGAGATTCTCCCTCGACGACCGTTACCGGATCGAAGGCGTGAACCCGTTGCGATTCATGCCTGCGGTGGCCGACCCGGCCGGCCGTGCGTGGACTTCCCCTTGGCTCGGCGTCCTCGCCTGCGCCCGGCCGCTCGGCTATTTCCAAGCGAGCGGGCCGGATTCATTTTCCTGGCACGATGCGCCGGCGCGCTGGCAGGCCGGCGTTGGCCGTTTCGGCGCGGGATTGATCCTGGTGGATACCGACGCCGGCCGGCCCGTCCTCTGGACGAAAAGCCCCACGACGATCGCCCGCATCGAGTTGGACACGCTGCCGGCCAACCGTCCCGACACGGCCTGGCGGCCGGTCCTCCGGCGCTTCATGATGGGCGAACGCTCCTGGCCTGTGGCGGGCGGCGCGGCGCTGCGCCTGCCCTTTTCCAACCAGCCCATCACGCTGCGCTATGCCACGCCGCGCTACCAGCCGGGTGCGCCGGTGCGCTACCAGACGCGCCTGGTCGGTTTCCGCGAGGAGTGGTCCGTGCCGGCGACGAGCAACGAAACCGTATTCACCAATCTCACCGGCGGGCCGTTCACCTTTGAAGTGCGGGCCATCGACGCGGATGGACTCGTGAGCGGGACCGCGCGCCTCCTCTTCAGCGTCGCGCCGCCCTGGCATCGCTCCACCCCCGCGCTCGCGGCCGGCCTCGTGGCCCTCGTGGCCGGCGTGTTCGGCTTCGTGCGCTGGCGGCTCCGCGCCGGCGAACGCGAGCGCCTGCGCCTCGAGCGTATCGTCGCTGACCGCACGGCCGAGCTCCGCGTGGCGAAGGAGGACGCCGACGCCGCCAATCGCGCGAAATCCGCCTTCCTCGCCAACATGAGCCACGAGCTGCGCACGCCGCTCAACGGCGTGATCGGCTACGCGCAGGTGCTGATGAAGGACGCCGCCATCACGGCGCGCAACCGCGAGCGCCTCCGCGTCGTGCAGACGAGCGGCGAGCACCTCCTCCGCATGATCAACGAGGTGCTGGATTTTTCGAAGATCGAGGCGGGGCGCATGGAGCTCGCCACCGCGCCGTTCCATTTGCCCGAGCTGCTGCGCGACATCGCGGCGGCGTTCGCCGAGCGCGCGCAGCGCAAGTCGCTCGATTTCGTCTTCGACGCCTCGCCCGGACTGCCCGACACCGTGCTCGGCGACTCGCTCAAGCTCCGGCAGGTGCTCGACAACCTCATCGGCAACGCGATCAAGTTCACGGCCGCGGGCCGCGTCACGCTCACCGTGCAGCCCGCCGTCGGCGAGCAGGTGCTCTTCAGCGTGGCCGATACCGGCGTGGGCCTGACCGAGTCGGATCGGGGGAAACTTTTCCAGCCGTTCAGCCAGGCCACCGATGGCCGGCCGCCCGAGCCCGGCACCGGCCTGGGCCTCGCCATCAGCCAGCGCATGGTGGACCTCATGGGCGGGCGGCTCGACGTGGAGAGCGCGCGCGACCGCGGCAGCCGTTTCTTTTTCTCGGTGCCGCTGCCCACGCACGCCACCGAGGCCTCCGCGGGGCGCAGCAAAGGCAGCACCATCGCCGGCTACCACGGCCGCCGCCGCCGGATCCTCGTGGTCGACGATGTCGTGATCAACCGGCACGTGCTGCGCGATCTGCTCGCGCCGCTGGGTTTCGAGATAATCGAGGCCGCCGATGGCACCGAGGCGCTCGGCGTGGCGCTCGCCGTGAAGCCGGACCTCGTTCTCCTCGATCTGCGCATGCCGGGCATCGACGGCCTGGAGCTCGCGCGCCGCCTGCGCGCCCGCGACGGCGGCGGCCCGCTGCGCATCATCGCGATGTCCGCCTCCGTGCTCTCGTTCAACCGCTCCGAGGCGTTCGCCGCCGGCTGTGACGACTTCCTCCCAAAGCCCTTCCGCGAGGACGACCTGCTGGCCCGCATCGGGCTCGCGTTGCAGCTCGAGTGGTTCGGCGACGCCGCCCGCGCGACCCCGCGCCCCGATTCCCGCAATCCCTTCCAGGTCGGCACGGCGATCCCCCGCGCGCAGCTCGAGGAACTCCTCGCCATCGCCCAGCGCGGCGAGATCACCGCGCTCCGCGAGAAGCTCGCCGCGCTCGCGCCCGATTCGCTCGCCGCCGCGTTGCAGGCGCTCGCGCAATCCTACCGCATGGAACAGATCCGCGAGGTGCTGGCGGAGCGCCTCGCGGCGCCTCCCGGCTGAGGATTTGGGGCTCGCCCGGCGAGCGAGGGCTGCGCACCTTTTCGCCCGCGAAATCCATGCGCCTCCCCACGCTTTCATCCCGCGGACTCGCCCGCCTCTGGCTCTTGCTGGGCAGTCTCGCCATCGCCACCGCCCTTTCCGCCGCCGAGGCGGAAGACTTCACCCCCGAGGAGCGCAGTCGCGGCTTCCGCTCCCGATCCCTGCTCGCCAAACCCCGCGCCGATCTCGGGGCGGTCGAGCGGGCGGAGGCGGCGGCGAGCCTCCGCCTCGTCCGCGCCCACCCGCGGCTCGGTGGTATTCGAAACCTGGAAACCGACGGCAAGGAGGACGTGAAGTCCGTCGCGGACCGCCTGCTCGCCACGGGGCTCTACGACTACGTCGAGCCCGATTTTATCCGCACGCTCCACGTCGTGCCCGACGACACCCGCTTCGTCGCCGACCAGTGGGCGCTCAACAACACCGGCCAGGCCGGCGGCACCGCCGGCGCCGACATCAAGGCCCTCGCCGCCTGGGACATCCGGCGCGAGGCGCCCGATGTGCTCGTGGGTGTCATGGACACCGGCGTGCTCCTCCAGCACGAGGACATCAACGGCAACCTCTGGATCAACACCGTCGAGCGCAACGCCACCACGATCTCCGTCGACGACGATGCCAACGGCTACGTCGACGACATCAACGGCATCAACACCACCGTCCCGCGCACCGATGCCGCCGTCACCAACCCCAACGACACCGATGGCCACGGCACGCACGTCGCCGGGATCATCGGCGCCATCGGCAACAACGGCAAAGGCGTCGCCGGCGTGGCGTGGAAGACGAAGATCATGCCGCTGAAGTTCATCGGCCGCACCGGCGGCGCCACCAGCGCGCTCATCGCCTGCATCGACTACGCCATCGCCACCCGCGTGCAAATCATCAACGGCAGCTACGGCTCGCTCGCGTTTTCGCAGGCTGAGTTCGACGCGATGAAGCGCCTCCGCGATGCCGGCATCATCTTCGTCGCCTCCGCCGGCAACGACAGCCAGGAGATCAGCTCGCTGCCCGAGTATCCCGCGGCCTACGCGCTCGACAACATCGTCGCCGTCGCCTCCACCACCCGCCACGATCGAATCGCGAGCTACTCCACCTACGGCTCCGGGCTCGTCGAGCTCGCGGCGCCCGGCACCTCGGTCCTCTCGCTCGGTGTCGCCGACAATGCCTCCTACGCCACCAAGAGCGGCACCTCGATGGCCGCGCCGCATGTGACTGGTGCCCTCGCGCTGCTGAAGCAGCACTTCCCCAACGACAGCTACCGCGCCCTCATCAACCGCCTGCTCAGCTCCGTCGATGTGCTCCCGGGATTGGAAAATCGCGTGCAGACCAACGGCCGCCTCAACCTCCTCCGCGCGCTCTCCACGACCGACGCGCGCCCTTTCAACGACGACTTCGCGCGCCGCGCCACGCTCGTGGGCGAATCCAACCTCGTGCGCAGCTCCACCACCGGGGCCACGCGCGAGCCCGGCGAGACTGACCACGGCGTCGCGGCCTCCGCCGGTTCGCTGTGGTGGACCTGGCGCGCGCCGGCCGACGGCGGCAAGCTCACCCTCTCCACCGCCGGCAGCGGCATCGACACCGTGCTCGCGGTTTATTCCGTCCCCGCGGCCGGCACGCCCACCCCCGCGAACCTCACCCGCATCGGCTTCAACGACGACGCGAGCGGCACGGTCAACACCAGTGTTCTCACCATCGAAACCACCCCCGGCACCACCTACGCGATCACGATTGCAGGCAAGGGCGCGCCCGGAGGACTCGTGATGCTGTCGCTCGTGTCCGTGCCGTTCAACGACGCGTTTGCGCAGGCGCGCGTGCTCACCGGGCCGAGCGCGCTCGTCGAGGGCAACAACGGCGGCGCCACCGGCGAGACCGGTGAGCCCCGCCCTCGCACCGCCGGCGGCACGATCGTCGGGAGCAACCGTTCACTCTGGTATCGGTGGACCGCGCCGCGCACCCACGCCTACCAAGTCTCGCTCGTCTCCCCGAGCATCGACCCCGTCGTCTCGATCCACACCGGCACCACGTTCGCCAACCTCGTGCAGGTCACCTTCGACGACGATGGCGGCGCTTTCCGCGACAGCCTCGCGCGCTTCATCGCCACCGCCGGCGTCACCTACTACATCCGCGCCGACACCTTCGGCGCGGGCGGCAAGTTCACCCTCTCCCTCGTCGATGCCGCGTGGCAATACGCCACGGAGGATCCCATCAACACCTCCCCCGCCATCGCCGCGGACGGCACCATCTACCTGCTCGACGAGTTCGGCTATCTCCACGCCGTGAACCCCACCGGCACCCGCAAATGGCGCTCGAACAATATCAGCGGATACTCCTACGGCGGCTCCGTCGCCGTCGCGCCCGACGGCACGATTCACGCCGCCGACGACTTCGGCTACATCCATGCTATCAACCCCGCCGATGGCTCGCGCAAGTGGCGCTTCGAGGCCGGCGAGTTGATCTGGGCCGCCCCCGCCGTCGGCGCCGACGGCACCGTCTACGCCAAGTCCGACGACGGCTTGCTCTACGCCCTCAATCCCGACGGCACCCGCAAGTGGACCTTCCGCATCCCCGGCGACACCTACGCCTCCCCCGTCATCGCCGCCGACGGCACGATCTACATCGGCTCCGGCGACGACGCCGCGCTCTACGCGCTCAATCCGGACGGCACGCAGAAATGGCGCGCCGCGCTCGGCGCCACGGTGTATGCCTCCCCGGCCATCGGCGCCGACGGCACCGTCTTCATCGCCAACTTCGACGGCCGCTGCTTCGCCTTCCGCGCCAACGGCACCGAACTCTGGCGCTTCGACACCGGCAGCCTCATGTCCGCCTCGCCCGTCATCGACACGCGCGGCGACGTGCTCTTCGCCAGCTACGACAAAAAACTCTACGCCCTCAACGCCGCCACCGGCGCCAAACGCTGGGAGTATGCGACCGGCGACATCATCCGCGGCACCGCCCCTGTCGTCGCCGACGACGGCACCATTTACATCGGCGGTGACGACGGCCTGATTCACGCGTTGAGCGCCGAGGGTGCCCTCCTCCGCACCTATGCCACCGGCGGCCCCATCATCGCCGCACCGATCATTTCCGGCGGCCGGCTCCTCGTCGGATCGACCGACGGCAAGCTCTACGCCTTCGACACCGGCAACAACCTCGCGCGCACCGCGTGGCCGATGGCGCGCCACAACCTCCGTCGCTCCGCCCGCCCCGGCGATCTCCCCGGCATCCCCGCCATTGTGTCGCATCCCGCCGCGCCCGCCGACGCCCGCGCCGGCGCCCGCGTCACCATCCCGGCGGCCGCGAGCGTGGCCGGCGGCGGCGCGCTCAGCTACCAGTGGCTGTTCGACGACGTCGCGATCCGCGGCGCCACCTCCGCCAATCTCGTGATCGAGTCGGCCCAGACCGCCGATGCCGGCTCCTACCGCCTGCTCGTCACCGGCTCCGGCGGTTCGATCATCACTCGTGCCACTACGCTCTCCGTCGCCGCCGCTCCCACCGATGCCGCGCGCCTCATCAATCTCGCCGTCCGCACCAACGCCGGCACCGGCGCCAACGTCCTCTTCGTGGGCTTCGTCGTGGGCGGCGCCGGCACGGGCGGCAACAAGCCGCTGCTCATCCGCGGCGTCGGCCCCACGCTCGGCGCCTTCGGCGTCACCGGCACCCTCGCCGATCCGCGCCTCCAGATTTTCTCGGGCACGACCCTCATCCAGGAAAACGACGACTGGGCCGGCGACGCGCCGATCGCGGCCCTCACGCCGCAGCTCGGTGCCTTCGCGCTCAGCGGACCCACGAGCCGCGACGCCGCGACAATGTTCGACCGCGCCGCCGGCACCTACACCGCGCAAGTCTCCGGCGCCGGCACCACCACCGGCGTCGTCCTCGCCGAGATCTACGACGCCACGCCCGCCACCAGTTTCTCCGCCACGACACCCCGCCTCATCAACGTCTCCGCCCGCACCCAGGTCGGCACCGGCGCCAACGTCCTCATCGCCGGCTTCGTGATCGCCGGCACGAGCAACAAATCAATCCTCATCCGCGGCATCGGTCCCACGCTCGGCGTCTTTGGTGTCACCGGTGTGCTCGCCAATCCGCGCCTCGACATTTTTCCGAGCGGCTCCGCCACTCCCATCTCGTCCAACGACGACTGGGGCACGGCGACCAACGCCGCGCAGGTCGCGGGCACCTCGGCCGCCGTCGGCGCCTTCGCCCTCGCTTTGGAAAGCCGCGACGCGGTGCTCCTGGTGACGCTCCCACCAGGCAGCTACACCGCCCAAGTCAGCGGCGTGGCCAACACCACCGGCGTCGCGCTCGTCGAGGTGTATGAGGTCCCGTAGGCTCCGCTCGTCCCGAAAAACGTGATCGGTCGGCGACGCTGGCGCGCAGTATTGCCGACCGAACTAAACCCGCGCACCGCCGGGATCGCCCCGTTCGGTTCTTGCCTCTCCCGGTCGGCCAAATACTCCTTCGCGAGCATGACAGTCGCCGGCGCCCTTCTGACTTTGCAGCGATGCAGAAACCCGAGGATTTCCCGCTCGTTCTCCGCCCCCCGTCTCCACCGGAAAACCCTCGCTGCGCAAGGCCGCCTTCCACGTCGGAAATGAAACCGCTTCGGTCTCTCGGGGCATCCCGGCGAATGCAGCTTTCCGCGGGTGCGGCATCAACCGCAAAAAGCTGCACCCAGCCTCGATTTCAGAGGAGGCGCTGCCTGTCGTGAGCGATTTTCCATTTCCTGCAAAGGCTGCACTCAGTGCAGCCGAATAACACTGTTGGGCGAAACACCGGACATGAACATCACGGGTAGTGAAACACCCCCATGTGCAGCATGTAGCACGTGGCGAACGTTTGATCGGGTGTTCGGTAATGACGACTATGTTGGGCGACCCTTTGTTTTTTGTCCCACTTGCGGGAAGACATTATGGCACCCTACACGCACCGAATGGCGTCTCAAGAAGAGGGGCGGTAAATTCGCATACATCGCCCTTCAGGTCGGATATTCAGGTCTCGCCGCACTCCTTGTTGGATTTGTCGTGGCGGGTCTCAGTGCTCGCATGTTTGGAACGGCTTTTGGGCCACTCTTCATCATTAGCGGCTTTCCAACGCTGTTAGGCGTCTCTGCGTTCTTGCTGGCAAGAGCGAAAAAAAACATTCGCGAGTCGAATCTCCGAATGAAGGACTCAGACTACTTAAAGTCCCTTGAATCACAGGGACTGATTCGTCTGAAGAAGACTCAAGACATCCATGGTGCAAACTGAAGAGCCCAACAAGCCGCTACAGCCAACGCCGGGATCTGTCACGCCGCGTGCTTCCTCACGAATCTTCGAAGTGAAGCCACAGAATTTGAATCGTCATGCGGCACGCGGCGCGCCAGCTCCCGGCGTGGCTGATCTCAAACGTTCGGCATAGCCGAACCGCGGCGACCCAGAAAAGAGGCTGAAAACAAAAGCGCGTCGCGTGCCGCGCAGTCTTCCCACCCTTGGCTGCCCGCGTTTACCGCCATAGCCCGTCGAACGATCGCTCCACGCTCGCAGCGGAGCCTTCCGCGACGGCGCAACGAAGGCTCGTCAACACCCGGCGCGCGGGTAACAAACCGGACCTGCGCGCGTCTCCCCGCGCGCCCCTCCCATGTCTCCTGCTTCTCTCGTGGTTCGTCGGTCACGCTCGGTGCCGCGCCTGCTTGGCTTGTCGTCGCTATTCCTTTTTGCCGGCGCCAGCCTGCTCGCCCAAGGCGGCGTCCGGCCGGTTGACCCTGGCGCGGGCGGCGGCGGCATCGTCATCGGTCCTGGTGGCGGGGTCATCACGCCTTTGCCCGGTGGCGGGGGCGGTGGCGGCGGAGGCGTGCTACCACCCATTATCATTGGTGGCGGAGGCGGTGGCGTTGTCTTCACCGGTCCGCGCATCGTCACCGCGGCGGGCATCCTCGTGGGCCAGGTTGCCCAAGCGTCGGTCGTCGTGCCGGTGACCGGCGGCGCAACCACACCCGCGCCCAGCGCCTACCAATGGACCCTCAGCGGCGGGCGCCTCACCAGCGATCCCACGCGGCAGCTCGTCACTTTCATCGCGGACGCCGCGGGCACGGTTTCCCTCAACGTCGTCGTCACCACGGGCAGCACGAGCCTCGCGACTTCGGCGGATGTCACCGTGATCTCGCCCGCGGTCGCGGGCGTGATCAACTCGTCCGCCACCGTCACGACCAACATGACCGCCGCCTCCCTCACCGCGAGCGTCCCCCCCGCGAACGGCGGCGACCGCACTTTCCGCTGGAGCGTCGCGGGCAACGCCGCCGCCATCGCCAGCGGCCAAGGCACCAGCAGTGTCACCATCCGCCCCGGCCAGCCCGGCCTGCTCGAGGTGATGTGCGATGTCACCCTCCAGCAGCTCGCCACGGTGAACCTGCGCTCCTTCGTCGTCGTGGCCGGGGCCGGTCCCGCCACCACGCTCACGCTCAACAACGGCGCGGGCGGCGGCACCTACCCCGCCGGCTCGCGCGTCGACATCTTCGCGTTTCCCCCTCCGCCCGGCCAGGTCTTCGATCGCTGGACGGGCGATGTCGCGGTGCTCGGCGCCGGTGCGATCGCGCCGCTGCTCGCGCATACCGTCGTCACGCTGCCCGCCACGCCCGTCACGCTCACCGCCACCTACAAGGCGGCGCCGGAGTGGACTCCCACGGTCGTCACCGGCTTCAATCCCATCGCGACCGCGAGCCCCGCGGGCGTCACGCTCACCCACCATGTGCCCGCCGGCGCGCGGGGCCTCGTGTTTCTGCTGCACGAGGCCGGCGCCACCGGCGCCGGCTGGTTCAACAGCCCCGAGCAACTCCTCCTCGCGCGCGATCTCGTGGCAGCCGGTTACGGCATCGCCGCCCTCAATTCCTCGAACCGCACCGCCGGCACCTGGGCCGCGCAGGCCACGCTCGCCGCCAACCTCGACGCCTCCACCCACGCCGCCGCGCTCGATCGGCTAGTGCGCGACGGCCTGCTCGGCGCCGCGCAGCCGGTTTTCTTCCTCGGGTTCGCCGACGGCGCCGCCGCCGCCGCCCGCTACGCCGATCTCCTCGCCAACGCCACGCCGGCCCGCCCGATCAAGGGCGCGGTGCTCTTCTGCTCCACCGGTGGCGACACCCTCGCCGTCACATCGCGCGTGCCGCAGTTCTTCGCCCTCGCCGCGCACGACGACGCGCTCGGCCCCGCCGGCAACGCCGATGCCCGCGCCAATTCCGAGCTCCTCGCCGGCCGCGGCGTCGCCACCGGCGTCGTCAGCAACGCCGCCTCGCCCGTGCTCGCCGGCCGTTTCCGCGCGCTCGGCCTCACCTCGCCCGCCTTCACCAACGCCGATGCCGAGGCCGTGTGGAGCGCCGTGAAGGCCGGGGGTTTCCTCGACGCGAACAACTATCCCAAGTCCGTGCCCGCCCTCGAAGCCGTGCGCACCGCGCTTCCCTCCGACTACCGGCCCCGCGCCGCCGAGGTGCAGACGCAGCTCGCCGTCGGCTACGCCGCGCAGAAGTTCTACAGCGACGCCAATGCCCGCGTGATCAATTTCCTCAACGCCCGCGCCGCCGATGCGCCCACGCCCGCTCCCGGCCGCCTCGTCAACCTCTCCACGCGCACGCGCATCGCCTACCTCGGCGACAGTTTCTCGCTCGGCTTCAACCTCGCCGGCACGCAGCGCGCCACGCTGCTCATCCGCGGCATCGGCCCCGCCCTCGCGCGCTTCGGCCTCCCCGAGGCCCTGCTCGCCCCGCGCCTCGAAATCTTTCGGGGCAACACCGTGATCGCCACCAGCGAAGGCTGGGACCGCCCCGCGGCCGGCGGCGCCACCGCCGCGCAAATCGCCGCCGCCGCCACCTCGGTCGGGGCCTTTGCCCTCGCCCCCGGCGCGGCCGACACCGCCCTCTTGCTCCAGCTCGATCCCGGCACCTACACCGCGGTCATCCGTGGCATCAACGGCACCAGCGGCGACGCGCTCGCCGAGATCTACGATGTGAGCCGCAACGGCACCCGCCTCACCAACCTCTCCGCCCTCGCGAAGATCAGCACCGAGGGCGATCTGCTCATCCCCGGGATCGTCATCGCCGGCAACAACCCGCGCACGCTCGTCGTCCGCGCCGTCGCGCAGGGCCTGTCCGATCTGGGCCTCGCGCCCGCCAACCTGCTCGGCGACGCCCGTATCTCAATCCTCACCACGGTTCAGGCCGGGAACCAGTCCGTCACCCAGACCGTCGCGACCAACAACAACTGGACGCAGGGCGGCGCCGCCATGCTCAGCGCCGTGTTCCCCGCCATCGGCGCCTTCCCGCTTCGCGCCGCCAGCGACGCCGCGATCCTCGACGCCCTCGCGCCCGGCACCTACACGCTGCAGGCCGCCGCCGCGCCACTCGCCGCCGGCGCCCAAGGCTTCGCCAACTCCCCGAACCAAACCGGCTCCGTGCTCGTCGAGGTCTACGAGGTGCCATAGCCGGGAGCCGAGGTTTGGGTAGCCCGCCTCGGGAGAGGCGGGACCGGCCGGGGATTCTACGTCGGGCAATCCCGCTTCTCCCGAAGCGGGCTACCGGAACCCGGAACCAAGCCACAGGGGAACGGAGGCCCGCGCCGCTACTTCGCGCCCTTCGGCCTCGGCATCTCGCCCACCTTGATCGCGCCTGTCGCCCGATCGCGCTCGAGGGCAAAGGCCAGCTTGCTCCCCACCGGCACCGGCGAAAACGCCGTGCCCGGCAGCTCCAGTTCCGCCGCGCCCTTCTGCAGCTCGAGCGTGCAGACGCCCAGACCGTAGTCCGACATCGTCGCCATCGCCCGGAAAGTCCCGTCGCCCGTCCGCAACGCGCCCGCCGGGGTCGTCACCACAAACGACGAGCCTCGCGCCACCCGCAGCGGCTTCACCTCGACCGCGATGTCGCCCTTCACGAGCTTGAGGCGCGTGCGCGAGAGCGTCGGCTCCGACTTCAGCTCCGCGAATTTGGGTGCGCTGGTGCTCGGCTGCTGGCCGAATTCCTCGATCTCCAGCTCGGTCTCCGATCCCAGTCGCACGGACGCGCCATTGGAAAGCTGCAACGTCAGCATCGAGCGCCGCCCCGTCCCGACCACCGCGCCCACCCGCACGCGATCGTCGTTCTTCACCGCTTTCCGTTCCGCCTCGCCGACGATGAAGCCCTGGCCCGTCAAATCCGCGACGATCACCGTCCCGGGGCGCGGCAAACTGAGATCAGCGTCCTGCGCCCCGGCCAAGGCAGCCGCGGACGCGATCCCCATCGCGAAGGCGCGACGGAAAAGACTCAGCCCTTCTGCCGCCACGTGCCGGAGGAATCCTGGATCCACACCCCGCGCCGCGCCAGGTTCGCCAGTTGCTGCGCCCGCTGGCGGCCCACGGCATCGGGCGTCACGCCGGTCTGCGCGGCGAGCGCCGCATACACGGCGCGGCGATCCGCGTTCTCCTCGGCGATGGTCTTCTGCTCGGCCGCCGTGGCGGTGCCCCGCACCTCGAGGAAGCCCTGGTTGTTTTCACCCGCGACGCCGCGGTCCTTCAGGGCGTTCACGGTGTCCAGGCGCTGCGTCATGCGTTCCCTCACGGCCGCGAGATCCTGGGCCTGCGCGGCGGAGGCGCCGGCGAGGAGGACGAGTGCAAGAGCGCAAAGTCGGAAAAGTGCGGCGATCTTCATGGCGGGTTTGGTTCAGGATTTGGGCGCGACGGCCTTCTTGTCGAGGTCGCCGAAAAAGTCTTCGAGCGCCTTCTCCACCTTCACGTTCACGTCCACCGTGATGTGGATCGGCTTAACCTCGATCGGCTCCGTCTTCACGCTGAGGCAGCCGCCGAGGGCGGACGCGAGGGGCAGGAGAACGAAAAAGCGCTTCATGGTGAAGACATGGGGGCTACGACCCGCCCGTTCAACGTTTGTTTCCCCCGCCCCAGTGCAAACGCGAGTTGGTGCCGAACTTCACCAGCAGATCGAGCGGCCCACGCACATTCAGCGTCAGGTCGATGGGCGCGCGCATCCGCGGATCCACCGGCCCGCCCGCCAGCCGCACGCGCGCCGTCCGACCCTCCGCATCCCCCGCCGGATCAAACGTCACCTCGAGCACCTCCGCCCGCAGCGGCACCCGGCCCGCCTCGAGATCGGCGAGGCCGGGATAGTGCTTTCGCACCGTTCCCGGCAGGCTCTGCGTGAGCAGCCCGGGGGTGGGTTTCAGCAGCACATCGGCCGTGCTCCCCGCGGGCAGCGCCAGCCGGCCCTGCCCGAGATGCACCCCGTCCTTGTCGCGGCGCAGGGTCAGCGATCCGTCGAGCCGACCGCTGGCTGAGGTCGCCAGTTTCGGAAACAAGGGCAGCACCAAGGCCGCATCCACGCCGTAAATTTTCGCCGTCATCTCCACCTCGGGGCGCGCCAGCGACACCTCCATCGCGCTCAGCACCACTTCGCCGCCAAAGACCGCCAGCTTCAGGTCGTCGATGAGCAAACGTGTGCCATCGACGGCGAACGACACCCGCCCGCCGCCGAGTTCGGCGATATCGTAGCGGCCGCCCGTCCACGTGATCACCTGCGCCGGCGCCGTCCGCCGCGTCGCGAAATCCTCCACCACGATCTCGCCCGCCAACCCCTCGATCGTGAGCTTGTGCGCCGGATCCTCCACCCGGCCGCCGCGCCACGCGATCTTCGCGCGGCCGTTGGGCACGCCGCCCCGCACCGCGCCGGCCCCGGCCGCGGTGACCGTGCCGCCCAGCGCGACGCCCCCGAGGGAAAATCCGGGCCACACCGCCGGCACCAGCGGGAGCCAGCGCCCGAGATCAATCTCGGCGTCGCGCAATTCCCACGTGCCTTCGCCCGCCGGATCGAGCGTCGCCGTGAGGCGCACGCGCAGCTCCGGCCCGTCGATCGCGAGATCGACGAGGCGCTCGCGCGGGCGCGCGGTGCGCACGGAGATTTTCCAATGCAGCGTCGGAGCCGCGCCCTCCTTGCCGGGCGTGAAATCACCCTCCACCTCGCCATCGAGCGGCGGGATTTTCCACGGCAGCGCGATCGGCGCGGCGCAGAAACCGACCATCGCGAGCAGAAGAAAAACACATCCGAGCCGAAGCACGTGCGCGAGCGTCTGCGTCGGCCGGGCAGACGCGAATCAAAATCTGTGCCCGGTAGCCCGCTTCGGAAGAAGCGGGATTGTCCGAAGCGGTTTTCGCCGTCGGTCCCGCCTCCTCCGAGGCGGGCTACCTGCTGCGTCCCAGCCCTCGCAGGGACGCCCGCCGCTACGCGATCACGGCACCGCCACGGCCTTCAGCTTCCAGATGTCGTTCGCATATTCGCGAATCGTCCGGTCGCTGGAGAACTTGCCCATGCGCGCCGTGTTGAGGATCGCCATGCGCGCCCAGTCGGCCTGATCGCGATAGGCGGCGTCGACCCGCGCGTGGGCGTCGCTGTAGGCGCGGAAATCCGCCAGCACGAGATACGGGTCCCCGTCGTGCATCAGGCTGCCGTGGAGCTGCCCGAACGCCCCGTGCTCGCCCGGCGTGAAGTAATCGCTGCCCAGCCAGTCCACGACCGCGCGCAGCTCCTCGTCGCGATGGTAGAAATCCCAAGGGCTGTAGCCCCTGGCGCGCAGCGCCTCCACTTCGTCGACGGTCAGGCCGAAGATAAAGATGTTCTCGGCGCCGACCTCCTCCTGGATCTCGACGTTGGCGCCGTCGAGCGTGCCGATGGTGAGCGCGCCGTTGAGCGAGAGCTTCATGTTGCCCGTGCCCGAGGCCTCCTTGCCCGCGGTCGAGAACTGCTCCGAGAGATCGGCGGCGGGGATGATTTTCTCGGCGAGCGAGACCCGGTAGTTCGGGAGAAACGCGACCTTGAGCTTCCCGCCGAGGCGCGCGTCGCCGTTGATGCGTTCGCCGATGACATTGATCGCGCGGATGATGTTCTTCGCGAGATCGTAGCCGGGGGCGGCCTTGGCGGCGAAGACGAAGACGCGCGGCACGATGTCGAGCGCCGGGTTCTGCAGCAGCCGGCGGTAGAGCGCCAGGATGTGGAGCAGGTTCAAGTGCTGCCGCTTGTATTCGTGGAGGCGCTTGATCTGCACGTCGAAGAGCGCGTCGGGCGAGACCTCGATGCCGCACTCCTTCTTGATCGTGGCCGCGAGGTCCACCTTG
Organism: Opitutaceae bacterium; assembly: GCA_031411915.1. Taxonomy (GTDB): domain Bacteria; phylum Verrucomicrobiota; class Verrucomicrobiia; order Opitutales; family Opitutaceae; genus ER46. The sequence goes on along the minus strand of JANOCA010000124.1, from coordinate 6,185 downwards.
TTGGCGCGCTTGATCGCCATGAACTCGCGCTGGAACGCCGCGTCGCCCGCGAACTTCGCCAGCCCCTGCAGCTGATCGAGTTCGCGCGGCCAGCCCTTGCCGATTTTGGCGGTGATGGCGGCGGCGAGGCGCGGATTGGACTTCAGCAGCCAGCGGCGCGGCGTGATGCCGTTGGTCTTGTTCTGGAATTTGCCCGGGTAGAGCGCGTCGAATTCCGGGAAGAGATCCTTTTTCAGCAGCGCGGTGTGCAGCGCGGCGACGCCGTTGACCGCATGCGAGCCCGCGACCGCGAGGTTGGCCATGCGCACGGACTTGCCGTGGTTCTCCTCGATGATCGAGCAGACGCGCTTCTTTTCGTCGTCGCCGGGCCACTGCTGCTCGACGAGCTGGATGACGCGCGTGTTGATCTCGTAGATGATCTGGAGGTGGCGCGGGAGCACGCGCTCGAAGAGGCCGACGCTCCACTTCTCGAGCGCCTCGGGCAGAAGCGTGTGGTTGGTGTAGGCAAACGTCTTCGTGACGATGCCCCACGCGGTGTCCCATGCGACGTGGTTCTCGTCCACCAGCAGGCGCATGAGCTCCACAATCGAGATCGCGGGGTGCGTGTCGTTGAGCTGCACGGCGACCTTGTCGGCAAAGTTGTCCCAGGAATTGCCCGGCTGGCGGAAGTGGCGCCGCAGGATGTCACGCAGCGAGCAGGCGACGAAGAAATACTGCTGCACGAGGCGCAGCTCCTTGCCGGCCTCGCTCTTGTCGTTCGGATAAAGGACCTTTGAGACCGTCTCGCCGATCGCCTTGTCGCGCACGGCCTCGACGTAGCCGCCGCGGTTGAACGCCGCGAGGTCGAAGTCCTCCGTGGCCTTCGAGGCCCAGAGGCGCAGGAGGTTCACCGTCTTGGTGCCGAAGCCCGCGATCGGGATGTCGTGCGGCACGCCGAGGATCGACTTGGTGTCCACCCAACGCGGGCGGTAGTTGCCGCGATCATCAAAGACATTTTCGACGCGGCCATAGAGCGGGATTTCCTGGGCGTATTCCGGACGCACGACTTCCCACGGATCGCCGAACTTCATCCAGTTATCCGGATGCTCGACCTGGTGGCCATGGACGAAGGCCTGCTTGAAGAGGCCGAACTCGTAGTAGATGCCGTAGCCGAGCGCCGGGTAGTCGAGCGTCGCGAGCGAATCCATGAAGCACGCGGCGAGGCGCCCGAGGCCGCCGTTGCCGAGGCCCATGTCCACCTCGGACTCGCGGATGAGATCGAAGTCCTGGCCGAGCGAGGAGAGCGCGGTCTTGGCGGTGTCGTAGAGGCCGGTGGCGGTGAGGTTGGAGCCGAAGAGCCGCCCCATGAGATACTCGAGCGAGAAATAATAAATGCGGCGGACGTTCTGTTTGTTGTGCGCCGCCTGCGTCGCGATCATGCGCTCGTGGATGGAGTCGCGCAGCGCGAGCACGGTGGCCACCCACCAGTCGCGCGGCGTGGCCGAGGCCGTGTGGCGCGCGAGCGTGGACACGAGGTGCCGCTGGATCAGGGAGCGCATGACATCGACCGGCGTATCCTTCGACGCCTGCTGGTGATGAATCGCGGCCATCGGCGGCATCGTGTCGAAGGGCGACGTGCTCGAGGCGGTCGCGGCGGTCGTGGCTGGGCGCGGCGGGCTTTTCTTGGCGGGTGTCGGCATGGTGTGATGTGGCGGAATCGATCGAGGACGAAATCTGTGTAGAATGAATCGTGCCAGTGCGAGAGCGGGTTGAGGGCAAAAAAAACCGATCCTATCGGTTGAAGCGGCGTGCGAGTTCGCCGTGGTTGAGCTCGATGTAGGTCGGCCGGCCAAAGGGATTCGTCAGCGGCGTCGTCGTGGCAAACAACTGCGCCACGAGCGCGCGCAATTCGGCCTCGCCGCCCGCCGGCGGCAGGCGCACCGCCTTGGCCACCGCGAGCCGAGCAAGCTCCTCGTGCGCCAAGCCGGCATCGCGATCCGGGATCGTGCCGTCACGGAACGCCCCGATCAAATCGCGCAGGAACGGCTCGGCGTCGGCGGGCTCCATCCAGCCCGGCAGCGCCTCGATGCGGAAGAAATTCCGCCCGAACTCGGCGATTTCGAAGCCGTGCGCGTGCAGGAATTTCAAACGTTCCAGCAGCAAGGCCGTCGCAATCGCGTCGAGCTCGACGGGCAGAGGCAGGAGCAACCGCTGGCTCGGCACCGCCCCGGTGCGAAACTGCTCCACTAGGCGGTCGAACCACACACGCTCGTGCGCCGCGCGCCGATCCAGCAGCACGAGGCCGGCGGCGGTCTCGAAAAGAGCGTAGTTGCCATGCGCCAGGCCGACGAAGCGCCACGCCGGCGCGATGGGCGCCGGCGGAGATACCGGAGACCGGAGACCGGAAACCGGAGAGCCCGGAGCCACAGTCACGGGAGCACGCAGAGCTGCAATGTCGGCCCGATGAATCGGCGGCGGTATTTGCATCCGACTCGGCGCAAACCCGGCAGGCACTGCATTTGATCTGTCCGGTATCCGGTTTCCGGTCTCCGGTATCTGCCCCGCCTCTGCTCCCGCCACCGCGCTTCCGCTCAATTCCCTCAATCGCTGCAGCACCGCCCGAATCACAAAGCCCCGCACCTGCGGCTCGCTGCGGAAGCGCACCTCGCGCTTCGCCGGATGCACGTTCACATCCACCGCCGCCGGATCGCACTCGAAGAAGACAAACGCGAGCGGGTAGCGGCCCTTGGGCAGCGACTCATGGTAGCTCTCGATCAGCGCGTAGTTGAGCGTGCGGCTGTCCACGGGGCGGCCGTTCACAAACACGATCATCTCGTGACGCGTCGCCCGCCCCACCCCGGGCCGCCCGATGAGCCCGCTCAGCCCCAGCCCGGGCTCCGCCGTCCCGATCGGCACGAGCGAATCCGCGATCTGCCGGCCGAAGATTTCCGCCACGCGCTCCACGAGCGTGCTGCACTGCGGCGAGCGAAAGATCACGCGCCCATCCTCGATCAGGGTGAATGCCGTGCGCGGGCAGGCCAGCGCGTAGAGCCGCACGCAGTGGACGATATGGGCCGCCTCGGTCTGGTCGGTCTTGAGGAACTTCCGCCGCGCCGGCACGGAGTTGAAAAGATGCGACACCTCGATGCGCGTGCCCACGGGCCGGCCGCAGTCGCGCACCTGCACGAACTTCCCGCCGTTCACCAGAATCTCCGTCCCCACGTCGCTCCCCTGCTCCCGCGTCTGCAACTCGAACCGCGACACGCTCGCGATCGACGGCAGCGCCTCGCCGCGGAAGCCATAGCTCGCCAGCCGATCGAGGTCCGCCGCCTCGGCGATCTTGCTCGTGGCGTGGCGCTCGAGCGCGAGCAGCGCGTCGTCGCGCGACATGCCGTGGCCGTTGTCCTCGATGCGCATCAGCGAGCGCCCGCCGTGGCGGAACTCGACCTCGATGCGCGTGGCGCCGGCGTCGAGCGCGTTTTCCACCAGCTCCTTCACGACCGCAGCCGGCCGCTCAATCACCTCGCCGGCGGCGATCTGATTGGCGACGCGGTCAGGAAGGATGCGGACTTTGGCCATCGGTTTACCAGGCGTGGCTATCGCGCCCGACCCTGCTTCGGTGCGCCGGGTTCGACGAGGTTGGCGAGATACGTCATCGCACGGAACGGCCGCAGAATCGCGTTGCCGATCATGATGGGATCGGCCGGCTCGCCCTTGTCCTCGTGGATGCGCGCCATGCGCCACGAGAGCACGGCCGCGCCCGCGATCACGCAGCCGAAGAACCACTCGAACGCCACCACGTTGAGGCCGCTCGTCTCGATGTCGCCCCGCCGGAGCAGCAAGCCCCACAGCACCGGCGAGACGCCGCCGAGGGTGGCCGTCACCGCGCCATGCACCGCGACGGCCAGCGTGCGGTCCTCGGTGGAGATGATTTTCGGGAGGTAGTTCAGGTTGGCGACCGCCCACAGCACGGCGCCAAGGCCCAGCACGAAGTAGGAGACGTAAATTCCCGGCACCCCGCCGAAGCCCATTTGCAGGAAGAGCAGCCAGTGGAGGCCCACGACCATATAAAGAAAAAGCGCCGTGAGAAAAAACGGCCGCGCGCCCGTCGCATCGATGCGACGGCGGATAATCCATGCCCCCGCCATCACGCCGAGGTAGCGCGCCACCTCGAACATCATGATCTGCCCGGCGCCGAGCTTAGGCCCCACCTTGAGATAGTAGGCGCAGAACGGCGGAATCGGCGTCACCACCATGGCGCACAGCACCGCCAGCCAAGCATAGGTGCGAAACGGCGACGGCGTGAACAGGTGCCGCGGCGTGTCGCGCGCCACCGTGCGCAGGCTTATCGAGGTCGGACGCTCGGCGTCGGGCAGCTTCTTCAGCGAGAAATAGCTCACGGTCGAGCCGCCGAGCGCGATGGCGTATTGCACGAGCAGCGCCGAGTAGATCGGGAGGAGCGCAAAGAGCGCCGCGCACGCGAGCAGCGTCGCCACGCCGCCCACCGCCGAGACAAACTGATCGCTCGCGAAATACCGCCCGCGCACGCTCTCGGGCAAAATCGCGTAGAACCACGCGTTGCTCGACGCCGCGCCGACCGACCGAAACACGCAGAACAGAAACACGCTCCAGATGAGGGCCTGAATCATCCACGGCTTCTCGCCCCAGTAAGGCACCAGCGCCGCGATCACGACCGGCACCCCGAGGAAAAAACTCCGCGTCCGCCAGCCGCCGAGCATCACGGCCTTGAAGCCGTATTTCGGCAGCAGCGCCGTCGAGAGAATCTGCACGGGCGTGAGGACAAACACGAACGAGTAGGCCAGCCCCACCTGAAACGGCGACGCGCCGAGCTGCTCCGCGAACAGCACCATCGGCGTCCCAATCCCAATCTGCCACGCCAGCGCGTTGAAGAACGCGAACACGAGCCCCGGGCGGAACGGCGCCAGCTCGGGATCGGATTTCTTCGTGGGGAAGAGCGTGATCATCGTGAGGCAGGGCGGGCTTCAGCCCGCCTTCGATACGATTATCCTGTGGGCCAAAAGGCGGGCTGAAACCAGCCCTACCTCAAAACCTTTCGCCACCGCGCGAACTGCCGCGCGACCTGCTTCGGACCCGGCATGCCCGTGCCTTCGCGCTTCGCCAGCGCGCGCTTCAGGTCGAAGACCTCGATCCAATCGGTCGCGAAGGCGGGATGCACGCCCTGCACGTCGGCGGTGGAAAGTTCGTTGAGTTCGACCCTTTGTTTCTCCGCGAGGCGCACGACCGCACCGACCGCATGATGAGCGTCGCGGAACGCCACGCCCTTCAGCACCAGGTAGTCGGCCAGGTCCGTCGCGAGGAGCGCGGGATCGCGCACGGCGGCGGCGCAGCGCTCCCGAATGACTTCCATGCCGCCGAGCGTCCCCGCGAGCACATCAGCGCAGATCGCGGTCTGATCGAAACTGTCGAAGACCGGCGGCTTGTCCTCCTGCAGGTCGCGATTGTAGGTGAGCGGCAGGCCTTTCGCGAGCGTGAGGAGGGTATGCAGGTTGCCTTGCAGGCGGGCGGATTTGCCGCGGAGCAATTCGCACGAGTCAGGATTTTTCTTCTGCGGCATAAGGGACGAGCCGGTGCAGAACGCATCGGGCAGCTCGACAAACTTGAACTCCGCGCTGCTCCACAAAATCAGATCCTCCGCGATGCGCGAGATGTGCACCCCAAAGAGCGCGCAGGCACCGGCAAACTCGATGAAAAGATCGCGGTCGGCGACCGTGTCCATGGAGTTCTGCGTGACCTGCGGGCGGCCCTTCGCATCGACGAAGCCGAGTGCCTTGGCCGTGAACTCGCGGTCGATCGGCAGCGTGGTGCCGGCGATTGCGCCGGAGCCGAGCGGGCACCAGTTGGCGTGGGCCGCCACCTCGGCGAAGCGCTGGCGGTCGCGCTCCAGCATCTCGAGCCACGCGAAAAGATGATGCGCGAGAAACACCGGCTGCGCGCGTTGGAGATGCGTGTAGCCGGGGATGAGCACATCGCGATTCGCGTTCGCCGCGGCGAGCAGCGCGCGCTCGGCGCCGAGAATTTTCTCAGCGAGCACCGCGCAGGCGTGCTTGAAGAACAGCCGCATGTCGGTCGCGATTTGGTCGTTGCGGCTGCGCGCGGTGTGGAGCTTGGCGGCGGCGGGCACGCGCTTGGTCAGCGCCTGCTCGATGTTCATGTGGACATCCTCG
>JANOCA010000123.1:0-2830 GCA_031411915.1 Opitutaceae bacterium | reverse complement strand
GCACCTTTCGCCCGATCATAAGAGCATCCTCGCCGAGATTCTGAGTCGCCGCACTCACTTGACGGTGAAGCAGGCCCATACGGGCGACATCCTCTGCCTTGGGTGTGTGTTTATCGCGCCGTCCAACCACCACCTGTTTGTGGCCAAGGGCGGCCGCCTAGAGCTCTCCTCTTCCGACGCGAAAAAAATCAACTACGCGCGGCCCTCCGCCGAGCCCCTGTTTGTTTCGGTGGCGACGGTTTACCGGCGCAGCGCCATTGCCGTCGTCCTCACGGGCGGAGACGGCGACGGCTCCTTCGGCGTGCAGATCATCAAGGACCACGGCGGCACGGTCATCGCCCAGGACCGTCCCACGTCGCAGGATTTCAGCATGCCGAAGTCCTCGATCGAGACCGGCGATGTGGATTTCGTCCTGCCGCTGGACGAGATCGCCGCCAAGTTGATCGAGCTGGTCGGGGCGGCCCAAGGTTCAACGCAGGGCCCGGTGCCTGCTGGGGCGGGTTTGCAAAAGGCGGTTTCGGTAGGCAGCGAGCTTGCTCGCGCTCAAACAGCGCCCGCAAGCGGGCTGCCTACGGGAGCCGGATCGGGCAAGACTCGCATCTTGCAAACACGCCCTGGAAAAATGCAGCCGCCCGCCGTCGCAAAGACCGCAAAGCCGCGCTATGCAGCCGCGACGAAAGCTGCCATGCTCAGGCGCAGAAAAACCAGCGCATGAGCCTGAAAAAGAAATCCCCCGTCGCCCGCCCTCAGAAAAAATCCCCCAAAATTCCGGGCGCGAAAACCCCTGTCCCCACCGCGAGCGGTTCCTTTCCCATCGTCGGCATCGGCGCCTCCGCCGGCGGACTGGAGGCCCTGGAGCAATTCCTCGGGCACGTGCCGCAGCTGAGCGGGATGGCGTTCGTCATCGTCCAGCACCTCGACCCGACGCACAAGGGCATCATGCCCGAACTGCTCCAGCGGGCGACGGCCATGCGCGTGATCCAAGTCAGGGATCGCACCCCGGTGCGCCCGGATTTCGTCTATGTGATCCCACCGAACCGGGACATGTCCATTCTGCACGGCGTGCTGCATTTGCTCAAGCCGGCGGCGCCCCGCGGGCTGCGCCTGCCCATCGATTTTTTCTTCCGCTCCCTCGCGCAGGATCAGCAGGAGCTCAGCGTCGCCGTCATTCTTTCGGGCATGGGCTCCGACGGCACCCTGGGCGCGCGCGCCATCAAGGAAAAGGCGGGCGTGGTCCTGGTGCAGGAGCCGGCCTCGGCCAAATTTGACTCCATGCCGCGCAGCGCGATCGACGCCGGGCTGGCGGATATCGTGGTGCCGGTGGACGAGTTGCCGGGTAAAATCCTGGCCTACCTGCAACGCACCCCGCTCGTCGCGCGGACCGAGACGGCGCTGGAGGTAAAATCGCAGAGCGCCTTGGAGAAGGTGATCATCCTGCTGCGCACGCACACGGGCAACGACTTTTCCTTCTACAAACGCAACACCCTCTATCGCCGGATCGAGCGGCGCATGGGCATTCACCAAATCGCCAAAATGGCGGGCTACGTCCGCTACCTGCAGGAGAACTCGCAGGAGCTGGATCTCCTCTTCAAGGAGCTGCTGATCGGCGTGACGAATTTTTTCCGCGATCCCGCCGCGTGGGATCAGCTGCGCGATCAGGCCATTCCGGCGCTGCTGGCGAACCGCGCGCCCGACCAGGCGTTGCGCGCCTGGGTGGCGGGCTGCTCCACCGGTGAGGAGGCGTATTCCCTGGCCATCGTGCTCAAGGAGGCGATCGAGGCGATCAAGCCCAAGGTGAAATTCACGGTGCAGATCTTCGCCACCGACCTCGACAAGGATGCGATTGAGAAGGCGCGGCAGGGCGTCTTTCCGGCCAACATCGCCGCCGACGTTTCCGACGCACGGTTGAAGCGATTCTTCACCAAGGAGGATAGCGGCTACCGGGTGCGGAAGGAAATCCGCGAGATGGTGATTTTTGCGCCGCAGAACCTCATCATGGATCCGCCGTTCACCAAGCTGGACATCCTGAGCTGCCGCAACCTGCTGATTTATCTGACGCCGGACGTGCAGAAGAAACTGATCCCGCTGTTTCACTACAGCCTCCTGCCCGGCGGCATTCTGTTTCAAGGCAGCGCGGAGACGATCGGCGAGGGCACGACGCTCTTTGTGCCGCTGACCGGCAAGTCGCGACTCTTCCGGCGAACGGAATCCGTCGTGGGACGGGACCGGATTGCTTTTCCCGCCGGCTTCAGCGCCAGCGCGGCCGCCAGCGCCGAGGTGCCGCAGACGATGACCAAACCGCCGGCCAGTCTCCAGGCCCTCGCGGATCAGCTGGTGCTGCAGAGCTACGCGCCGCCGGCCGTGCTCACCAACGAAGAGGGCGACATCTTTTACGTCAGCGGACGGACCGGCAGGTATTTGGAGCCGGCCGCCGGCAAGGCCAACTGGAACCTCTTCGCCATGGCCCGCGACGGACTGCGCTACGAACTGGCGGGCGCCTTCAAGGAAGCGCTCCGCAAAAAGGAGACCGTGGCGCTTCCCGGCCTCACCGTCGGGACCAACGGCGGCACGCAGCACGTGAATGTGACGGTCCGGCGCATCGATGAACCCGGGCCGTTGCACGGGCTGGTGATGATCGTTTTCACCGACGTGGCTGCGCCCGCGGTCGCCCCGAAGACCGGCCGAACGCCGAAGTCCCACTCCCGCAGCCCACGCCTCGCGGAGCTGGAGCAGGAACTCCAGCGCGTCCGCGGCGAGTCGCGCGCCACCCACGAGGAGATGCAGACCTCGCAGGAGGAACTCCGCTCGGCCAACGAGGAACTCCAATCCA
>JANOCA010000122.1:0-10552 GCA_031411915.1 Opitutaceae bacterium | reverse complement strand
ATCGAGACGCGCGTCCTCGCCAAATCGCAGGGCGACTGGGCCGGCTACACCTATGTCTGGGATGCCGCGCAGCGCGATGCCGCGCTGGCGGAGAAAGGTGGCGCCGATCTGACCTTGGGCGACGGGCGTGCGTGGCGCGTGCCGAGCCGCGCGGAGTGCCTGATGTGCCATACGCGCGAGGCGGTGTTTGCCCTCACGCTGCGCGAGGGGCAGCTCAACTTCGGCGAGCAGCTAGCGCGTTGGGAAGCGATGGGGCTCCTACGCGTCGAGCCCACGCGGCCCGAGCGCGGCCGGCGAGGGGCGGAACGGCCTTCCGAGGATTACGGAGAGCAGCGCGTGGCGGCGGCTTCGACCTTGTTGCCTCGTGCGCCTGCGCAGCTCGCGCGCTATGCGGCGGTGCAGGACAAATCCGCGAGCGTTGAGCTGAAGGCGCGGAGCTACCTCGCGGTCAATTGCGCTCACTGCCACACGGTCTCGGGTGGCGGCAACAGCGCGATGAACTTCGAGTGGGGTGTGCCGTCGGGCCGGATGCAGGCCTTGAACGAACGCCCCGAGCACGGCGATCTCGGCATCGCCGATGCGCGCGTAATCGCGCTGGGAGCGGCGGGGCGCAGCGTGATCCTGCCACGCCTCGCGATACGGGGGCCCGGCCAGATGCCGCCCGTGGCCAGCCGCGCCTCCGACTCCGACGGCGTGCGTCTAATCGCGGAGTGGATCCAATCGCTTACGCCGTGACCGGCGGAAGCGAGGATCAGAAATCTTTCTCGTAGGTCACGCCGTTGGCGTCGGTGAACGTCAGCAGATTGGCGGTAATCTTCGTGAGCTTGAGCCCCAGGCTGCGATCCACGGTGTCGTTCAACTTGAAGACCCGATCGTTCATCAGCACGCGGCCTTCGGGGCCGGGCAAGCGGACACCGGCGACGCGCATGGCATCGACGAATCTCAACGCACGTTCGTCGGGCTTCGGTGGAGTGGCAGGCGGGGGCGCAACGGTCGCGACCACGGGTGTCTCGACCTTGGGCGTCACCACGGGAGTGATCGCGGTCTGCTGGGGAGTGGGTGCAGGTTCAACAGCGACTGGCTTCGGGGCGGGAGCAGGAGTCTGGCTGAACGTCGGTGCCGGTGTGAAAGCGACGGGGGCCGGAGCTGAGCGTTCCACTGGCGCGATTGCGGCGTTCGATGGTGATTGAACGGGCGCAGGCGCGGGAGTCGGAGCCGCGAGTGCTGTCCCTTTGGAAACGGCTGGCGCGCTCGCGCCGCGGTCGATGAAAAGTGTGGCGCCCACGGCGAGGCCGATGAGCACGAGTGCGCCGGCGCCGATGAGAAACGCCGTGTTCGATTTGCGGGGACGGCTGTAGCTGCTGGCGACGGGCGCTGCGGCGCTGCTGGCGACGGCCGCCGTGTAGGCCGGGGCGGGCGTGGTTGCCGGGCTGTCGTTCCGCACGCGCTGCGCTTTTTTCAAGGCGTCGTTGATCAGGCTCATGGGGTGGGCGGGTCAGGCGGCGGTGAGGGTTTCCATTTCCTTGGAGGCGCGACGCACGTCCCAGTAGGTCACCTCGTCGGAGTCGCGGATGAAGGCGGAGAGAAGAGCCTTGTCGCAAAGATTGTTGAGGACGCGCGGAATCCCGGCGCTCTCGCGGTGCAGAGCGCGCAGCGCCCAGGGCGTAAAACTCGGCCGGCCGTTGCCGCCCGCGAGCGTGAGCCGGTGTTGGATATAGGCGCCGAGGTCGGTGGGCGTGAGCTGGCGCAGCTCGTAGTGGACGAGGATGCGCTGGCGGAGCTGGCGCAGCTCAGGGCGCGCGAGCACTTGCTTCAGCTCGGGCTGGCCCATGAGCACGATCTGGAGGAGCTTCTGCTTGTCGGTCTCGAGATTGGAGAGGAGGCGAATCTGCTCGAGCACCTCGAACGTGAGGTTCTGCGCCTCATCGATGATCAACACGATGTCGCGGCCGCGGCCGATGCGCTCCAGCAGCACCCGGTTTACCTGCGCGACCAGGTCGTGCTGGCTGCGGCTGAGCTCGGTCTCGCCCAGCTCGGTGAGGATGGCCTTCAGCATCTGGGTCTCGGTGATGCGCGGATTCAGGATCAGGGCAGTGTCGAAACGCGCGGGATCGAGCTCGTTGAGAAAGCGGCGGCAGAGCGTCGTCTTGCCGCAGCCGACTTCGCCGACGAGCACCATGAACCCTTTTCTCTCCATCACGCCGTATTTGAGGTGTTGCAGGGCCTCTTGGTGCGTGGGGCTCAGGTAGAGAAAACGGGGGTCCGGAGTGATGTTGAAAGGCATCTCTGCGAACCCGTAGAAACTCTGATACATGTGGGTAGAAACCGTGGTAGGGGCAATCGGCGGGCGCACGCCCTAATGAGGCGGAGAGCCCCGCGCGGGCGGGTTTTTAAATCTCCTTTACTCACTTCGCGCGCTGCCCGTTCATCGCGGGAGAAACGTGACGTCGCGCCGCCTCATCGTCCTCGCCTACATCGTGCTCCTGTCGGGGTTCGGCGTGTGGGCGGGCGCCATGTTCCTGGAGGCGCGGGCGGAATACCAGCAGCTCCGCCAAGTGCAGGCGGCCGGCGAGGCCCGGCTCGCGGCGGCCGAGGCGCGCTTCAAGGAGCAGGAAGTTTTTCTCAAGCGCCTGCGCAACGATCCCTATTTTGCCGACAAGATCATCCGCCAGCAGCTCGCCTACGGAAAAAGCGGGGAAGTTATCATTCGCTTCGACTAGGGAATCTGCTCTTTTCCGCGGCTCCATGGGTCATCATCCGCTGATCGAGCAATTCACGCGCGCCGGGCAAGGGCAGGTCTTCGCCTTCTTCGATCGCGCCAGCGCCGCGCAGCAGCAGCAGTTGCTCGCCGAGGCCGCCGAGATCGATCTCGCGGAGGTCGAGGGGCTCGCGCGCACCTTGCTGGCGAAAAAGGGCGCCGCGGGCCCGGACCTCGATGGCCTCGCGCCGGCGCCCTACGAGCGTAGGCCGGAAAATGGCGGCGATGCCGCGGGTTGGACGCGCGCCAAGGCCGCGGGCGAGGCGGCGCTGCGGGCGGGGCGCGTCGCGGCCTTCACGGTGGCGGGCGGGCAGGGGACTCGTCTCGGCTACGACGGCCCGAAAGGCACGTTTCCCGTCACGCCGATTTTGCGGAAGACGCTCTTCCAGGTCTTCGCCGAAAAAATCCTCGCCGCCGGCCGGCGCTACGGGAAACCCCTGCACTGGTTCATCATGACCAGCCACGCGAACCATGCCGCGACGGAGGCGTTCTTTGCGGAGCACCGGCATTTCGGCCTCGACGCGGCGCGGGTGCATTTCTTCCGGCAGGGCCGGATGCCGGCGGTGGACTTCGACGGAAAAATCCTGCTTGAAGCGCCGCACGCCATCGCGCTTTCGCCGGACGGCCACGGCGGATCGCTGCGCGCGCTCGATCGCAGCGGCGCGCTCGATCTCATGAAGCGCGAGGGAGTCGATCTGCTGAGCTACTTCCAAGTGGACAATCCCCTCGTGCGCGCGATCGACCCGGCGTTCATCGGCTGGCATCTCGGGAGCGGGTCAGAGATGTCGAGCAAGATGGTGCCCAAGGCGTATCCCGAGGAGAAAGTCGGCGTCTTCTGCGCGCAACGCGGCCGGCTCGTCGTCGTCGAATATTCCGATCTGCCGATGGCGGTGCAGCGCGAGACGGACGCTGGTGGCGCGCTGCGTTACTGCGCCGGCAACATCGCAATCCATCTGCTCGATCGGGAATTTGTGCGACGCATGGCCTCGGGCGACGAGGGCTTGGCGTTGCCGTTTCACCGCGCCGACAAGAAAATCCCCTGTGTCGACGCGACCGGCCAGCAGGTAAAACCAGAGAAGGCGAACGGCGTGAAGTTCGAGATGTTCGTCTTCGACGCGTTGCCGTTTGCGCGCAACCCCCTCGTGGTCGAGACGCGGCGCGCGGATGACTTCTCGCCGGTCAAGAACGCCGAGGGCGTCGATTCGCCGGAGACCTGCCGCGACGATCAGCTCCGGCAGTTTGCGCGCTGGCTCGCGGCCAACGGCGCTGCGCTCGAGGTCGACGCGACGGGCCTGCCGCGCTTCCCCCTCGAGGTCGCGCCGTCGTTTGGCTTCGACGAGGATTCGTTCGCCGAGGCTTGGCGCCGGCTCGCGCCCAAGCCCGCCGTGCAAAGCGGCCTCGTCTTGTCGTAACATTCTCCCTTCGATCCGATCCCACCATGACGCTTACCGACGCCATCACCGCCGCTGCGAAGGCCGGCCACGTGCTGCCCTCCACCGGCGAAAACATCACCGCATTTCTTGCCGCGAAGCTGCCCGCCTGGGCCGAGCAGAGCATTGCCGAGCTCGTCTCGAAGGGCGCGTGGGGCGAACTCAATGATCGTTTCTACCGTTTCCTTGAGTTCGGAACCGGCGGCATGAGAGGCCGCACCATCGGCGTCATCCCGGCCGCGGCCGAGACCGGCACGCTCTCCGCCAGCGGCTCGCCCGAGCACGCCGCGATCGGCAGCAACATGCTGAACGATTTCACGCTCATCCGCGCCGTCATTGGCCTGCATCGCTACACGACCAGATATCTCGCGCAGAAGAACTCCGCCGCGCGCCCGCGCCTCGTGATCGCGCACGATGTGCGCCATTTTGCGCGGCACTTCTCCAATCTCGCCGCCTCCACGTGGACGCAGCTCGGCGGCGAGGCCTTTGTCTTCGACGGCCCGCGGCCCACGCCGCAACTCAGCTACTCGGTGCGCTGGCTCAAGGCCCACGCGGGCGTCGTCATCACGGCGAGCCACAATCCGCCCCACGACAACGGATTCAAGGCCTACTTTGACGACGGCGCGCAGGTCGTGCCGCCGCACGACAAAGGCATCGTCACCGAGGTGAATGCCGTGCCGCTCGCCGAGCTGGGCCGCTTCCTCGCGCCGAAGCTCGACGGCGTCACCACGCTCGGCCCAGACGCGGACGAGGCTTACCTCGCCGTCGCCGCCAAGGCCGCGCTCGATCCGGCAGTTTTCAAGCACGCGAAACTCAAGGTCATCTTCACCAATATCCACGGCACGGGCGCCGTGCATTCGCTGCCGCTCCTGAAAAATGCCGGCTGCGACGTCGTGCCCGTGCCCGAGCAGCTCGCCGGCGATGCGCGCTTCCCGACCGTGAAATCGCCGAACCCTGAGAACGCGGACGCGCTGGCCCGCGCCGTGGCGCTCGCGGAGCGCGAGGGCGGCGATGTCGTGCTCGCGACCGATCCCGATGCCGACCGCATGGGCTGCGCCGTGCGCAATCGCGCGGGCAAACTCGAACTTCTCAGCGGCAATCAAATCGGCGCGCTGCTCACCGACTACCGCCTCGCGAAATACAAGGAGCTCGGCTGGATCCCGCGCGAGGGATCGGCACGCGCCGCGATCGTGAACACGTTTGTCACGACGCGCCTGCAGGACGCCATCGGCCGCGGCCACGGCGTGAAGGTCATCAACACGCTCACCGGTTTCAAATGGATCGCCGCCAAGATGCGCGGCTACGAGGAGCAGCTCGTGCGGGCGATGGGCCCCGGCTTCGACTACGAGGCGACGCCGTTCGAGCAGCGCGCCAAGCTGCTCCAGCAGCACAGCACGTTCTACGTGTTCGGCACCGAGGAGAGCTACGGCTACCTGCCCAACGACTTCGTTCGCGACAAGGACGGCAACTCCGCCTGCCTCATGTTCGCCGAGGTCTGCGCTTGGGTGAAGGCCCGCGGCCTGACCGTGCCCGAGTATCTCGACGAAATTTTCCTCCGCTACGGTTTCTACCTCGAGGGGGTCATCAACATCTACTACGAGGGCGCGAGCGGCAACGCGAAGATCAAGCGCATCCTCGAGACCTACCGCGCCAGTCCGCCCAAGGCGTTTGGCGACGTGGCCGTCGCGAAGTTCCAGGACTTCGGCCGCGAGGACATCCGCGACGCCGACGGTGAACTGATCCCGAAGCAGGATCTTTACGTCGTCACGCTGGCCAACGGCTACTCCTTCGCCGCGCGCGGCAGCGGCACGGAGCCGAAGATGAAATTCTACCTCTTCGCCAACGAGAAGGTCGCCAGCGCCGGCGAATTGCCGGCCGTAAAAGCCCGCGTGCGAGCGACGCTCGATCGGCTGAACAAGCTCATCGAGGCCGACGCCAAGGCTCGCGCCGAGAGCTGAGCGCGCGGTGAAATCGGATTTAGGTTTCGCGGCGCATGCGCCGATAGGGGAGGCAATGGTCTGCTCCGTCCTTCGTCTCGCGCTGGTTCTCCTCGCCGCCCCGTTGGCGGGCGCGGGGGCCGAGTCGTGGGACAAGCTTAAGCCCGGCATGACGCCGGAGGAGACGGCCGCGGCCCTCGGCCAATCGCTGTTTGCGAGTCGCGGTCGCGATTTTGAGATCGGCATTTATGACCGCCGGGCCGAGGTGGTCTTCCTCCGCGGCCAACTCGTCGCGTGGACCAGCCCGGCGTCGCTTTCCGCTCTTCCGGCGCCATCCCGGGCGGACATCTGGCAGTTCAACCAGCAGTGGCGTCCGCTGCCGAATGCGCGCGTATTCGGGACGCCGGTCCCGTCGCCGCGTCCGCCGTCAGGCCGCGGGACGTTTCTGCCGTCGTATCGGCTCTGATTTTAGCGCAACGCGGCGTTGCCAAAGCGCGGGCGAGTCGCCCAGATCGGCGGTTCTCACAGACCGATGCGTCGCGCCGCCGGCACACCGGTTTCCATTCGGTTGCGGCCCCCTGTAGGAATCCCATGAGCAATTCGATTGTCCCCATGATCCCGTGTCACGTCGCCGGCCCGCTCGGCGTGCTGCATCTGCCCCGTCTTTGGCTCAAGGCCTCGCTCGAGGCGCGGGGCAAGCTCGCCGCCGGCTATCCCGGCATCGGCAAAGGCTACGACATGATGGTCATCGCCGCGCTCGGCCTCTCCGTCGAGGCCGTCCGGAAATTCATCACCGACACGCGGCCGACCTACGCCCAGTTCGAGCAGTGGGTGAAGACGCAGCCGGGCGTGAAGCTCGACCGCGCCTCCGTCTACAAGCTCAACCAATCGATCATGGGCTACCACCATGCCGATGATCTGCGGAAGGAAATCCTCAAGACCGCGGGCTACGCCGACGACGGCGCCGTGGTCGGCGCCGCGCCGGAACTGAACGCCCTCGACGACTGGGCGGCGTTCCACGCTGCGGAGCTGAAGTAAGATGTTCGCGTCCGGTCACCGGCTGGCGCCGGTGACCGAGACTTGAATCGAGTAGAGTGATTTGCGGGCGGTGATGAAGAGCGTCTTTCCGTCCGCGCCGCCGAAACAGAGGTTGGCCGGCGCCTCGGGCGTGAGGATTTTCCCGATGCGGGTCCCGTCAGGCGCGAAGACTTGCACGCCGTCGCCCGCGCTCGACCACACGCGTCCGTCCTTGTCCACGCGGATGCCGTCGGGTGCGCCCTTGTCGAGTGTGCAGAAAACCGCGCCGCCGCTCAGCGAGCCATCGGCGGCGACATCAAAGCTGCGGATGTGCCGCGGCGTGCCCGAGTCGGCGACGTAGAGTTTTTTCTCGTCGGGCGAGAACGCGAGGCCGTTGGGCTGCACGAAATCTCTCACGACCGCCGTGGTCTTCCCGGTTTTGGGATCGTGGCGGAAAACGAAGTTCCCGGGCTGCTGCTTGTCGTCCTTCTTCTTTGTGGTCGGGTTGGTCTTCAGTCCGTATTCCGGATCGGTGAACCAGATCGTGCCATCGGAGCGCACGACGACATCGTTGGGGGAGTTGAGCTTCTTGCCCTCGAAAGTGTCGACGAGCGTCTTGAGCGAGCCGTCCTTTTCGAGCACCGCCACGCGCCGGCCGCTGTGCTCGCACGTGAGCAGGCGTCCCGCGAGATCGAGCGTGTTGCCGTTGGCGTTCTGGCTCGGCTTGCGGAAACTCGCGAGGCCGTCCTTGGGGCTCCAGCGCTTCAGCTCGTCATTGGGAATGTCGCTGAACACGAGGTAGCCGCCGGACTTCACCCAGATCGGGCCTTCAATGAAACCGAGATCGCCCGCGAGCTTGGCGACCTTGGCGCCGGCGGGCACGAGGCGGGCGAATTCGGCGGGGATGTCCGCCTGGGTTTCGGCGGCGGGGAGCGTCGCGGCGAGGAGCGCGACGACGGGGAGAATACGAGGCAGGGTTTTCATGGGTGGGATTGAAAAACGAGCGGGGCGAAGTCGGCGAGATAGCCGCGCCAGATGGGCCAGCTGTGGTTGCCCGCGGTCTCGCGGTAAGTGTGGCGGATTTTCTTCTCCGTCATCGCCGCGGCAAGATCCTGGTTGGCCTTGAGCAGGAAGTCGTCCTTGCCGCAGGCGAACCAGAGGAGCTTGAGCTGGCGGTTGAGCGCGGCGCCATCGCCGAGCAGTTCGATCGCGCCGGCCGCCGAGCTGCTCATGCCGCCCACCCACGCGAAGAGATTGGGGTGCTTCAAGCCGACGGTGAGCGACTGGCCGCCGCCCATCGAAAGGCCGACGATGCCGCGATTCGCGGCGTCCTCGCGCGTGCGATAGTTGGCGACGACAAACGGCATCGCGTCCTCCAGCAGGTCGCGCTCGAAGGCGGCGGTGTTGGCGTTGCGCGCGCTGGCCGCGCCGGGCGCCGTCGCGTGGCCGTCGAGCATCACCACGATCATCGGCTGCGCGCGCTTCTGCGCGATCAGGTTGTCGAGGATCCAGTGGGCGTGGCCGTGGGCCACCCACGTCGCCTCGTTGTCGCCCGAGCCGTGCAGGAGGTAGAGCACGGGGAAACGTTTCCCGGCGTCCGCATCGTAGCCGGGCGGCGTGTAGACCTGCATCGGCCGGGTGCGGCCGAGGGACTTCGAGGCATACCAGTGCAGGCTCACCTTGCCGTGCGGCACCGACTGAAAATCGTGGATGAGCGGCGGGGTGCCCGCGATGGCGAGGATGCTCGTGCGCGGGTTGCGCATCGGTTTGATCGCGCGGTTGCCGGGGTCGACCATCGCGACGCCGTCGACGTTGAAGGAGTATTCGTAGATGTCGGGCGCGACGGGACCGACAGTGACTGACCAAAGGCCTGCGTCGTCCTTGGTCATCGCGGCGGCGCCGCGTTGAAACTGACCGGACACGGTCACGACCTTGGCGTTGGGTGCGCGCAGACGGAACGTCACCCGCTGATCGGCGAGAATCTCCGGCGAGATCACCGGCGGGGAGGGCGGGGGGCGCGGGGCAGGCGTCGCGGCCGGTTGCGCGAAAGCGGCCGGGGCCGCGATCAGGACAGCGAGGGCCAGCCTGCGCAGGGAGGAGGGGAACGCATTCATGGGGAGGGGGGACCGAGTGTGTTGCCGGCCCGGTGCGCGGGCGCAAGCCGCGAGGTGCGCATTTCGGGCTTGGAGCGGCTGCGAGCGGGGTGCTGAGTGTCCGCGATGTCAGACGTGCCCAAGATTAGCGTGAAGGCGGAGATTCCCGAGGAAGTGAAAAACACCCTGCTGCCGACGCGGTGGGGCAAGACCCTCGGCGTCACCCCCGTCGTGATGACAGTGATCGCCACGATGCTCGCCGGCCTCGCGTCGAGCGAGATGAACCGCGCGCAATACGATCGCTCCATGGCGGCGCAGCGGCAGGCCAAGGCCGGCGACCAGTGGAATTTTTTCCAAGGCAAGAAGCTTCGGGGTGTGATGCAGCGGACCTCGCTGGACCTGCTGTCCAGCACGGTCGAGCTGCGGCCGCTCGATCTCGCGGCGCTGCGCGCGCTGCTGGTGGGCACGACGGCGATTGCGGTATTCGACACACCGGCCGGCGCGCCGGTGAGCGCGGGGCTGCGCGACGCCACGCTGCCCGCCGCACTGGCCGCCCCGCCGCTGCCGCCGAGGGTGCAGGCCGCCGCCGCGGCGCTGGAGGCGGCCCGGCCCGACGCGGAGATCGCGCAACTGCTCGCCGAGATCACCGGCGCGGAACTCGACGAGGCGCTGCGCGCGTGGCAGCAGCACGTGCTGGCGTTCGACGGACTCGTCCAACCCATCACGCGCGCGATCGAGGCGCTCGAGAAGCAGCTCGCGCAGGCGCTGGGCGGGACGGCGCTGCGGCGCGACTTCACGGCGGCGCGGCTCGCCTACACGGCGCAGCGCTACGACACTGAGGCCCGCCTCAACCAGACCATCGCCGAGCTCTTCGACTTGCAGGTGCGGAAAAGCAACCTGTCCGCCGAGCGGCACCAGCGGCGCAGCGCGCGCTTTTTCTACGGCATGCTCGCCGCGCAGATGGGCGTCATCATCGCCTCGCTCGCGATCGCGGCGCAGCGGCGGAACCTCCTCTGGGCCATCGCCGCGGGCGCGGGCGCTATCGCGCTCGCGCTGACCGCGTATGTGCTGATCTACGTGTAGCGGATCGCCGGCCTCGCGCCGGCGAGGCGCGAGCCGGTTGAATCCGCGGTGCGCCCGGCTCAGCCGAGCAGCACCTGCCACTGGTTCTCACGGGCGGAGCGCGCGGCCTTGAGCGCACCGATCGCGACGTAACGTTTGTAGTCCTGTCCGGCGAGTTTCACCTTGGGCGACTCGTAGCCGTCGTCGGTCAGCCGTTTCTGGAGCACCGCGTCGATGCCCCGGATCTGCGAGCCG
>JANOCA010000121.1:0-2517 GCA_031411915.1 Opitutaceae bacterium | reverse complement strand
GTAAACTACCTGACGAACCGGCGGGCGAAACGCTTCGCCCACGGATAACGAACCCCACCTCAAATCAAATTCAGCGCGGTCCGAGCGCGCGGGATGGCTGACAGTCCGCGCCCGAGCCGACCCGGCTCAGGGCCGCTGCGGCAGGTCCGGCGTGGTCGCGCGGGGCAGGGCGTAGGGCACACCGTAGTAGCCACGGCCGCCCTTGGTGTGCGTCTCGCTGTAGCCGACGTTGATCGTGAGTCCGCGCGCGGGATCCTCGAAGATGAAATTCATCGAGCCGGATTTCTCGCTGTAGCCGCCGCTCCCGACCCCGTAGCTCAGTGAAAACGAGCCGTGGATCTCGCGCTCGGTCTTCTTCTCGGTGGCGACGATTCGCTGCGGGCGGGTGAGGAAGGCTGGCGGGGCGAGCAGCGTGCGCGCGAGCCGCGCCGTCTGCTGGCGCTCAATCAACGCGTCGAGCTGGGCGAGTTCCGCTGGCGAGAGCGAGGCGAGGCCCGCGGCGCGGCGTTCGTCTGTGTTGAGCCGTTGCGAAAAAGTCGCCCCGGCCTCGGGGGTGCGGGAGGCGGCGTTGGCCGCCACCCGCCCGGTTTCGCGTCGCACGAGCGCGTCGATGACCGCGACTTGGTCGGAGGAGAGCTTGGGCAGGCCGGCGGCGGCGCGATCGGCGGCGTTGATCGTCGTGGAGAAGCGGCTGTCTTCGCCCGCCGCGCGCGCGCACGGCAGCAGCAACGGGGCCGCGAGAAGCAGCGCGAATGCGAAGTGCGGACGAATGCGGGGGCGCATGGGGCAGGGGACTCGGGGGCAGTCCAGCGAGTTCCGCGGATTCTGCGAGCGGGAAAAAAGAAACGCGCCCCGAAACCGGGGCGCGTCTGGATCCGCGAACGGAGATTATTCGACGAGCGAAGCGCTTACTTCTTCGCGGGCATCGCCGGCGCCGGGGCCGTGGCGCTCTTGATCTCGAGCAGCTCCACCTCGAAGACGAGCGTCGAGCCCGGGGGGATGCCGGAGTTGCCCTGGTCGCCGTAGCCCAGCGCGGGCGGGATGTAGAGTTTGATTTTGCCGCCCTTGGTCACCTTCTGGATGCCCTCGGTCCAGCCGGGGATCACTTGGTCGAGCTGGAACTCGGCGGGCTCGTTGCGCTGCACGGAGCTGTCGAAGACCTTCCCGTCGAGCAGGGTGCCGGTGTAGTGCACCTTCACGGTGTCGGCCGGCTTCGGCGCCGGGCCGGTGCCTTCCTTCACGATCTCATAATGCAGGCCGCTGGGCAGGCCGACGACGGCCTTGTTTTCCCGGAGCTTCGCGAAGTAGGCGGTGTTGGCGGCCTCGTTCTTGGTCTTCAGTTTTGCGAGATAGGCGTTCTGGCGCTTCTGCATGAACTCATCCATCGCCGGCCCGATCTTCTCGAGCTCGAAGGGCGAGTCCTTGCCGAGCGCGGCGGAGCGGAAGCCCTTGAGGAGCGTCTCGATTTGCTCGGCGGTGAACTCCAGCTCGGTGAGGCCGACCCGCTTGCCGATGAACCAGCCGAACTCCTCGAGGAGCTGCGCGTCGGTGAACGTCGCGGCGGGAGCCGCCTGGCCGGGCAGGGTGATCTGCGGGGCCTGTTGGGCCCGGGTGGCGGTGACGCCGAGCGCGAGCAATGTGATCGTGGCGATGAACTTCAATTTCATGGAGGGAGTGAAAGGGTGGAGATACGGCGGCGGCACGTTTGTGCCATAAAAGTGTGTGATGTGCCGGCCGCCTCCGGCGAAGGCAATCCCGATCTCCCCGCTTGAACCGGCCGGGGCCTTGCCCCATCACCGGCGGCCTCGACGCATGAATCCCGGACAATTTTGGACGAGTCAGGACGGCCAGATCCTCTCGGTGAAGAACAAGGACGAGCGCACGGTCGTGCTCAACCTCGGGTTCTGGCCGCGGCAGCCCGCGGAATTCGAGTTCATGAAGGAGCACATCTCCGCGCTGAAGTTCACCGAGCGGAGCTCGATGGCGCGCATCGGCATCGAGATGGCGGTGCAGGGGCCGGCGCGCGTGGACGGCAACCGGGCGGAGCTCGAGGTCGAGGCCTTCATCTTCGACGCCAGCTTTCCCAACGCTCCCTACTGGAAGAAACTCATGCGCGTGGGCGCGCCCGTGGGCCGGCTCTTTTTCGCCCCCGCCGCCGCCAAGCTCTCGACCGGCGAGATCCGCACCGCTTTGGCGGAGAACAGCCTCAAGCTCCCCAACACGATCAGCATCGACTCGATGGGACGCGTGTTCCTGACGCCCCACCAGGTCAGCTACACGCTCCAGCCGCGGCTCCAGCGCGGCGACTTCGAGCGCGTGATCGCGGGCCATGCGGGCCGGGGCTTCCTCGACCGCGTGCAGATCCGGCACGACGCGTCGCCGCTCGTCATCCCGCCGCACTCCGGCATCCTCACGAGCTGCTCGATGTATCTGAAGGAGCACTTTGTCGTGCTCAATCAGGGCGCCGGCAACTTCGGCATCCACACGAGCGCCGTGCTGCTCGATCCGATCAAGACC
>JANOCA010000120.1:0-18877 GCA_031411915.1 Opitutaceae bacterium | reverse complement strand
CGGGTCCTCGATCTTGCGGGAGATGCCGCAGCCATCGGAGAACGGCGTGAGAATCAGGTAGCGGCCGGGGATCGAGAGGTTGGTCGTGGTGCGCGGGCCCTTGGTGCCGATGGGGCCCTTGGTGACTTGGATGACGATCTCGCTGCCGGGCGGGTAGAGCTGGGGGATGTCCTTGACCGTGGGCTCGGCGGGGCGGTCGGGAGCGTTCTTCTTCTTGTTCACGCGCACTACCTCGACGGAGGAGTCGGCGGCGGCGGGGAGCATGTCCCAGTAGTGGAGAAACGCGTTCTTCGTGTAGCCGATGTCGACGAACGCGGCCTTGAGGCCGGGGTCGAGGTTCTTGATGCGGCCCTTGTAGATGCCGCCGACCATCCGGTTGTCCGAGTCGCGCTCGATCTCGAATTTCTCGAGGCGGCCGTCGATGAGCAGCGCGACGCGCTTCTCCAGGGGCTCGGAGTTGATGATCAGCTCGCGGTAGGAGCTTTTCTCCTTCTGGAAGACCGCGAGGATTTTCTGGAGCAGCGGGCGCTGCTTGGCGCGCTCGGCGGCGCCGGCTTTCAGTTCGTCGGCACTGACGGGCGCGGACTCGGTCTGCGCGGGGGGATTGACGAGTTCCTCGTCATATTTTTGGGCGACGTCCTGGGGGACGTCGGTGGGTTGGGATCGGTCGCTCATGGCGGGTGTCGTTTGGGTTGAAGCCAGCGGCCCCCGGTGAGTCAGTCGCGGCGCAGGAAATTCCGGCAGAGCGGTCGGTGGCGCGAAGAAGGGATTTCATGTGAAATCCTTCCTGAAGCGCCAGACGCTCTGGACCAGTCCTTGCAGCAAGCAGCAACTGAGCACAAAGGAGCCACCGTAGCTGATGAAGGGAAGCGGTATGCCCGTGATGGGCACCAGCCCGATGGTCATGGCGATATTCACGAACACATGCACCAGGAACAGCACCGTCACGCCGATGGCGATGAGGGCGCCGAGCCGGTCCCTTGCGGAACTGGCGATGCGAATGCCGTTGAACAGCACCAAACCAAACAGGCTGAGAACCGTGAGGCTTCCCAGGAAACCTTTTTCCTCGGCGATGACCGAGAAGATAAAATCGTTGTGCGCGACCGTGCGGGGCAGGTAGCCCAGCTGGGCCTGCGTGCCATCCGTCCAGCCCTTGCCCACGAGGCCGCCGCTGCCGACGGAGATGAGGGACTGCTGGAGGTTG
This sequence comes from Opitutaceae bacterium, assembly GCA_031411915.1. GTDB lineage: Bacteria > Verrucomicrobiota > Verrucomicrobiia > Opitutales > Opitutaceae > ER46. The sequence goes on along the minus strand of JANOCA010000120.1, from coordinate 17,673 downwards.
TAGGAAGCGCCGATGCCCCGCGGATCGATGGTGTCGGGGGCCGCAAAGGTCAGGATGCGGTTACGCTGGTAGTCATGCACGAAAGGCAGGATCGGGTTGCCCTCCTGCTCGAATTTCTTGTTGTCGCGCCCGTAGGTATAGCCGCGGGCGTCCATGAACTTCACGTAGCGCACGCTGTCCCAGGTCACCAACCCGACGAGGAGCAGGAACATCCCCAGCGCGCCCACGAAGAAACGCGGCGACAGCTTGGAGACGTAGAGCATGGAAAAAACCATCGGGGGCAGGACGATGACCGACTTGAGGTCGGGCTGAATCACGATAAGGAACATGGGAGCCCCCACCGCAAGGGCCAATTTGCCCAACGTCCCGACTGACTGGCGGATCGTGCCGATTTTCGCGTGCACGAGCACGCTCGCCGTGATGAGGAGCACGGCGATCTTGGCGGTCTCGGACGGCTGGTAGGAGAAATAGCCGAGGTTGATCCACCGGCTCGCGTTCCATTGCTCCGCCGCCCCGCCGCCCACGCCCGGGATGAGCACGATCAGCAACGGCACCATGAACGCCGCGTAGATCCAGTGCGCGATGCTGAACCAGAACCGGTAGTCCACGAGCGACACGCCCACGTAGAGCGCCGCGCCGAGGCTGAGAAACACGAGCTGCTTCATCCAATCGTTGCGATGCAGCGTCGACTGGAGCCCCGCCGAGTAGATGAATGCCACGCCGATCAGGCTCAGCCCGATCAGCGCGAACGGGGTGAGCATGTCCCAGTTGGCCCGGGTGGTGGGCCTGAAAACTTGGCTGAGATCGATGCGAAGGAGACGTTGCACGGGCGCGAAATCCGACTCCACGGGCAGCCCTCGCGCGGCGCAAGGCTCGATCGTGATGGACGGCGGATCGGCCGGGATTTATCCCCGACAGGTTTGCAGCCCGCCGAGGAGTGTCGGGCGTAAAGCCCGACCTACGCGCGGCGCCCGCCCCCGGAAGAAGACTTGAGGTTTGAACCTCCCGGCCTACGGTGCGCGTCCCTTGATTTCAGCCAACGCCATCGTCTCAGCGTTGTTGCTCGCCGACAGCGACCCGACCTCCGAATGGGCGCTGGCGGCGGCGTTTGTCTTGGTCGGGAGTGGCGTCGGTTTTCTCATCTCTTGGACGCTCACCCGCCAGTCACGCCGCATCGCGCACGAGCAGGCGGCGGAGTTGACGGAGGTCGCGCGGCGTGAGGCCGTCGTGGTCGCCGAGGGGCTCAAGCAAAAGGCCGAGGCGGAAATCCAGGAGAAGCGCGCCGAGCTCAACCGCGAGCTCGACCGCCGCGAGATCGAGAGCGATGTCCGCCTCCGCGAAATCCGCGCCCACGAGGAATCCCTCGCGCTCCTCGACTACCAGCTCGAGCAGCGCCAGGAGCGCCTCAGCCGCGAGGGCGCCGCCATCAAGACCGCCCGCGACGCCATCCGCGACCTCTCGAAGAACGTGCGCAAGCGCCTCGAGGGCGTCTCCCAGCTCGACGCCGATCAGGTGAAGGCCCAGCTCCGCGACGAGGTGATGCTCGAGTGCCAGGACGAGCTGCGCGTGCTGCGCCGCGCCACGCTCGAGAAATCCGAGCAGGAGCTCCAGAACGACGCGCGCCGCATCCTCATCGCCGCGATGCAGCGCATCTCGAGCAAGCCCAACAACGATCTCACCGCGACCATCATCCAGCTCCCGAGCGAGGACATGAAGGGCCGCATCATCGGCCGCGAGGGGCGCAACATCAAATCCTTCGAGGCCGCCACCGGCGTCACCCTCCTTATCGATGAGTCGCCGCAGATGGTGCTCGTCTCCTCCTTCGATCCCGTGCGCCGCGAGGTCGCGCGCGTGGCGCTCGACGGGCTGGTGAAGGACGGCCGCATCCACCCCGCGTCGATCGAGGAGTTCGTGAAGCGCGCGCAGGAGGAGATCGATCTCGTGACGACGCAGGCGGGCGAAGACGCGGTGGCCAAGCTCAACATCAACGGCCTCCATCCCGAGATCATCAAGCTGCTCGGCCGCCTCAAATACCGGTTTTCCTACAACCAGAACGTGCTCGATCACTCGGTCGAGACCGCGTTCCTCGCCTCCGTGATCGCAAGCGAGGTCGGCCTCGATCCCAACGTGGCGAAACGTGCCGGCCTGCTCCACGACGTCGGCAAGGGCGTGCCCGGCGAACTCGAGGGCAGCCACGCCGTGATCGGCGCCGAGTTCATCAAGCGCTACGGCGAGACGCCGATTGTCGTCAACGCCGTCGCCGCGCACCATGAGGAAGTGAAGCCCGAGACGGTTTATGCCGGGCTCGTCATCCTCGCCGACACCATCTCCGCCGTCCGCCCGGGCGCGCGCGCCGAGTCGATGACCGGCTACATCCAGCGCCTCGGCCGCCTCGAGAGCCTCGCCCTCTCGATCGCCGGCGTGCAGCAGGCCTTCGCCATCCAGGCCGGCCGCGAGATCCGCGTCGTCGTCTCGCCGATGGAAGTCACCGATGACCGCGCCCGCGAAATCGCCAAGGAACTCCGCAAGCGCATCGAGGCCGAGCTGCAATACCCCAGCACGATCAAGATCACCGTGATCCGCGAAAGCCGCTTCACGGAGACCGCGACGTGATCTGGAAAGTAGCGAGTAGTGAGTAGCGAGCATCTGGCGGTTGGGGGCTCGAAGGTATTTCTACTCGCTACCCGCTACTCGCTACTCACTACTTTTCCCGCGATGCCCGACAAAAAAATCCTCGAGACCTTTTCCAATCCCGCGCCGCGGCGCGACTACGTGATCGAGCACACGCACCACGAGTTCACGTCGCTCTGCCCGATGACCGGGCACCCGGACTTCGCGCACATCACCGTGCGCTACGTGGCCGACAAGACCTGCGTGGAGCTCAAGTCGCTCAAGCTCTACTTCCACGCCTTCCGCAACGAGGGGATTTTCTTCGAGGCCGCGACCAACAAAATCTGCGACGACCTCGGCGCCGCGCTGAAACCGCGCGCGCTCACGATCATCGCCGACTGGAAAGCCCGCGGCGGTTTCACGTCCCGCGTGACGTGCGAGTGGAAAGCGAAGAAGCAGGGGTGAGCCAGTTTCCTTTGATTTTGGTTCATTCCTGTCGCGCGGGCGACTTCTGATTCATGTGCGTCGCGACGACATCGAGGAATTTTCCTTCTGCGTTGAAACCTAGTTTGTAATGCCGGAAGGGCACGCTTCGGACGGAGAAGCGATTCCAAGGGGCGAGAAATTCGGATCCTTCGACTTCATAGACGCTGTCAGGGCGTGCTCCGGAGGAGGCATCGGCCCATCCGTTCCAAGAGAAGGCACGGACGTTGTGGAAAATGACCGCCTGAACCGGGGTGCGAAAATTACTGAAGGTCACCGTGAGCTTCTCGTCGGAGAACATCACCGAAATCGGACCGATCGTGTCGGCGGTCGTAAACGCAGTCGACAGCTCGATGTAGACTTCAGCCATGCTTCGGACGCTGTGAAGCGTCTCCCAAGCGTCAAGAAGGTCGCCTCGGGTCGGTTTCCGTTTAGTCAGCACTCCGCTATTGCCCTGTGCCGCAGTCCCGCATCGTGGAGGCTGACCAAAACCCAATGCCGATGAAGACCGTTTGCCTCCGTCCGTCCCTGTTCCTTATCGCGCTCGCCGCGGCCCTCGCCGCCCGCGCGCAGACTGCCGCCGATCCGGCGATCGCGCTCGACGAGATCACGGTCTCGGCCACGCGCATCGCGCAGCCGGTGGCGGATGTGCCGGCGAGCGTGACGGTGCTGCGGCTCAACGATCTGCTCAACCCCATCGCCATTCTCCGCGATCTCGCGCGGGGCGAGCCGGGGGTGTCGGTTCCGGCGGCGTTTGGCGCGACGGGGAATGCCCCGCGCAATTTCCCGTCGGCGCGCTCGTTCAACATCCGCGGCCTCGATGGCAACCGCGTGCTCATCCAAGTGGATGGCGTGCGGCAGCCGGAGCAGTTCACGTTTGGCAACGCGCAGCTCATCGGGCGCGACTACTTCGAGCCTTCGCTCTACCGCACGGCGGAAATCCTCAAGGGCTCCGCGTCCGCGCTCTACGGCTCGGATGCCGTGGGCGGCGTGCTGTCGTTCCTGAGCCCCGCGCCGTCGGCGCTGCTCGCGGGCGCGAAGCGCGACTGGCTCGGCGGTGTGTCCTCTACCTACGCCTCGGCGACGCGCGAGTGGACGCACACGGCCAGCGGCGCGGCGCGCGCCGGCGCGGTGTCGGCCGTCGCGACGGCGACGCGTCGCCAAGGCCATGAGGCCGAGCCCAACGGCGCGTTTCCCGCCGATCCCTCGAGCTTCAAAATCGACGCGGGCCTCTTCCGCGCAGACTTCGCGCCGACGAAGGACAACGTGCTATTCCTCACCGCCGAGACGTTCACGAAGACTACCGAGGCGTCGTTCCCGAGTCTCGTGACCGCGACGTTTGCCAACCAGACGGGCCGCCAGCGCATCACGCGCGACCGCGCGACGCTCGGCTACGACGTCACCAGCGCCTCCGGTTATTTCCGCAACGTGCAGGCGCGCCTCTCGTGGCAGGACGCCAAGGTCCGCGAAACCTACCAGACGCGCCAGTCGATCCCGGCGGGTGCGCCGCCGCCGGCGCCGCAGGTTTTCGTGCCGCGCCTGCGGCTGCGCGATTCCGATTTCCGCAACCGCGGCCTGTCCGGCTCCGTGCAGGTCGAGAGCGCCACGCGGATCGCCGATCGCGCGCACCGCATCCTCTGGGGCTTCGACGGCTCGCGCACGAAGCAGACGCGCAACGAGGACTTCTCGCAGTTCGACGGCGTGACGGGCGCGTTTCTCAACAAGATCTTCGTCGGCGAGAATTTCCCGCTGAAGCGCATCCCGGACGGCAAGGTGGACCGCTACGCCTTCTTCGCGCAGGACGAAATCACGCTCGACGCCGCGCAGCGCTTCGTGGGCACCTGGGGCCTGCGCTTCGACCACTACAAGCTCGGCGTGACCAACGACGCGCTCTACCAAAACCTCGCCAAGGGCACCGCGCCCGTGGGCTTCGACGAATGGTCGATCGCGCCGAAGCTCGGCCTGCTGTGGCGCGTGAGCGCGCAGGAGTCGTTCTTCGCCCGCTATCACCGCGGCTTCCGCAACCCGACCAACGAGGACCTCAACGGCTCCATCGTGAACCTCACCACGCCGCCCGTCTTCTACCGCACGCGGCCGAATCCCGCGCTCAAGGCGGAGACGAGCGACAGCTTCGACGTTGGCATGAGGGCGCGTCGTCCCGGCGCGACGTATGTGCTCAGCGTTTTCTACAACGACTACGCGAACTTCATCGAGACCTTCAGCCCCACGCGCAACCCGCAGGCGCCGAGCTCCCCCGGCGATCCGGTCGTCTATCAGTCGAAGAACATCCGCCGCGCGCGCATCCACGGCGCCGAGGCCACGATTGAGCTGCCGCTGGGCCACTACGCGAAATCCCTCGCGGGCTTCGCCTGGTCCAACTCCTTCGCGTGGTCGCGCGGCGACAACGTCACCGACGGCCGGCCGCTCAACTCCATCGAGCCGCCGAAATGGGTGAGCGCGCTGGGCTACACCTCCGCTGACCGGTGGGGCGTGCGCCTCAGCGGCACCACGCACGCGCCGCAGCGCCGCGCCGACAAGTCCGCGATCCTCGCGCTGTGGGACGGCCGCCCGCCGACCCCGGCGCAGTTTGTGCCCGGCGGCGTGACCGTCCTCGACCTCGCCGGCTACGCGAAGATTTCGGAAAACGTCCGCCTCAGCGCCGGCCTCTTCAACCTCACGGATCGTCGCTACTGGTTCTGGCAGGACGTGCGCGAACTCGACCGCGGTCGCGCCGATCTCCAGCGCTTCGCGCAGCCGGGTCTCAATTCGCGCGTGACGCTCACGGTAAGTTTCTGAGCGGGGGCGATAGTTTCCGTAGGGCGTCTGTCTTGCAGACGCCTCTCAGGACGTGCGCACCAAGGCGTCAGCAAGACTGACGCCCTACTTTTTATTTAGCGCCGCGACCACCTGCGCATGCAGTTCCGGGGTCGCCGCGGCGATGGTCGATTGCGCCGGGTAAGCCGCGCCGCCACTCCAGTCCGTGATCACGCCGCCGGCGCCGCGCACGATCGGGACGAGCGCGGCGATGTCCCACGGGTTCATGATCGGATCGAGGCAGATATCAGCGTAGCCGCTCGCGAGCAGAAAATAGCCGTAGCAATCGGCCCACGTGCGCACGAGCCGGGCGCTTCCGAGCAGGCGATCACAGGCGGGGCCGTCTTGGTATTTCGCGAGGTTGAGCGTGTCGCTCGTGAGCAGCGTGGACTCCTCGACGCGGGTCGTGGCGCGGCAGCGCACGCGGACGCCGTCGAGCGAGGTGGTCGTGCCGTCGCCGATCATGAGCTGGCGGAGCACGGGCTGGTGGATGCAACCGAGCACGGGCTGCCCGCGGTGCAGCAGCGCAATCAGCGTCCCCCAGAGCGGCACGCCGGTGACGAAAGCCTTGGTGCCGTCGATCGGATCGAGCACCCAGACCCACTCGGCGTCGGCGCGATCGGCGCCGAATTCCTCGCCGACGATCCCGTGGGCGGGAAATTTCTGGACGATGCGCTCGCGCATCAGTTCCTCGGCGCCACGGTCCGCGATGGTGACGGGTGAGTCGTCGGCCTTGGTGTCGACCGCAAGGCCGGGACGGCGGTAGTGGGGCCGGATGAATGCGCCGCTCTCCTCGGCGAGCGCGATCATGAAGGAGCGGTAGGGCGACAAATCCATGGGAGGAGGGACCAAGGGACTAAAAGACCAAGGGACCAAGGGACCAAGGACCAAAAATGCAGATTCGCGGTGGCTTGATTTTGTCCCTTGGTCTTTTGGTCCCTTGGTCCTTTGGTCCCTCCATGTCCTGGACCGAGCAGCCGATCTTCTTCGTCGATTTCGAGGGGAGCCGCGCGTCGGGGATCCTGGAGTTCGGGGTCGTCGAGGTATTGCGCGGCGAGATCGTGTCGGCGCGCACGCGGCTGTGCCGCGCGACCGGCGGCGTGCGGGAGGAAGATGTGGCGGTGCATGGCTTGCGGGCGGAGGCGCTCGCCGGGCACGCGCCGTTTGCCGAGGAGTGGACTTATTTCTCGAGCCTGCGCGAGCTGGGGCCGCTCGCGGCGCACTACGCGGGGGTGGAGAACGGTCTGCTGAAAGCGGTGTGGCCCTATCCGCGCAGCGTGCCGGATTTCGCGCGGCCCGGGGCGCGCACCGCCGACTGGGGCCCGTGGATCGACACGGCGCGGCTCTACGCGCAGCTGCTGCCGCACTTTGATTCGGGGAAACTCGAGTCGCTCGTCGCCGCCGCCGGCGTGCAGCCCGAGCTCGACGCGCACGCGGCCGGGCACTGCCCGCCGGAGCGGCGCCACTACCACGCCGCGCTCTATGATGCGCTCGCCGGTGCGCTGCTGCTCGCCGCGCTCGCCCGCGATCCGCAGATCGCGGCCCTCTCGACCATGCAATTGCTCGCGCTCAGCACGCTCGATCCAGAGAAGCGCGCGGCGCTGCAGCAGCGCGAGCTGTTCTGATCCGGATTTGCTGCAGGCGGGTTGCGTCGCGGGGTGAGGGCACCCCGCCTACAGGAATCATTCGCCGAATAGCCGCGCAAAATTCCGCGCGACCTGCGCGGTGAGTTCTTCCAGCGGCACGCTGCGAAGCGCGGCGAGGGCGGAGTAGGTGGCCGTGAGATTTGCGGGATGGTTTACCCGGGTGCCGTCGGCCGCATCCGGCAGGGGGAAACGGACGTGAGGCGCGGCCAGTTCCATGGCCGGCGCGTCGGTTTCCACGAGCAGGCGTTCGGCGGGCACCGTGGCGAAGACGCGGGACTTGGCCTCGTGGCGCGCGCGGAGGAAGTAGCCGTTGTAGGAAAAATACGCGCCGAGTTCGGCGAGCGGGCGGACCAGCTCGAGCGGACCGCTGTAGGCGTGGAGCAGGAAGCCACGCGCGGGAAGCTTGGCCGCGCGGAGGATTTCGTGCAGCGGTCCGATGGCGCGCAGGCAGTGGATGGAAGCGGCTCGGCCCAGCTCGGTTGCGAGCGCGAGCTGGGCCGCGAACACCTCCGCCTGTTCCTCGATGGGCGCGAGCCGCAGGCCCGCGAGCCGCGGATCGTCGGGCCGCAGGCCGTCGAGAATCCAGCGATCGAGGCCGATTTCTCCGACGTGGCTCTGCGGCTCGGCGACAAGGCGGGCGCGAAGAGCAGCCAGCCAATCAGGCGAGCGGTTGCCCGCATCCCACGGATGAAGGCCGTAGCTCGGGATGATCCAGTCGTGCTCGCGAGCGAGCGCGGACACGAGTGGCCATTCGTCCTCGCAGGTGCCGTTGACTACCGCGCGGTGGAGCCCGATCAACCGGAGATCGGCCACGATGCGATCGCGGTGGGGCGAAAGCGCGGCGAAGTGGAAATGGTTGTGAGCGTCGCACAACATGGCGGTCACGGCGCCGCGGCGCGGGCGAACGAGAAGATCGCCCGGCGCACGGCGGCGAGGCCGTTGCGGCGGGTGGGGGAGAGGTTTTTTGCGAGGCCGAGGGTCTCGAGCGGATCAAGCTCGTCGGCGAGGATCTCCGCGGGAGTGGCGGCGGTGAAAAACTCGCAAACGAACGTCACGAGCCCGCGCACGAGCGGCGACTCGGCGTCGCAGCGAAAATGGCAGCGGCCGTTGCGTAGTTCCCCCGCCACCCAGACGACCGATACGCAGCCGGCCACGCGGTGCGCCTCGATTCTCTCGTCCGCCGGGAGCGAGGGCTGGCGTTTCGCCCGATCCACGATGGTGGCGAGACGCTCCTGAGCATCAGGCAGAACGGAGAGTTCGTCGGCCAGATGCGCCAGTTTTTCAGTGAGAGTCACAGGGTGAAAATGCGCAGGCGGAGGGGTGCGGCAAGTCCCCCGATGCAGCGGGTTCAGAGCGTGGAAAACAAGCCGTTAGGATAGGCAAATCCCGACATGCGCGAGAACGTCTTGATCCCTCTGCCAGGTTTCCGGTTGCCAGAGGACTACCCGTGGCGGGTGGGTCTGGTGGAGGCCGTGGACCTGCAACTGCGCCGCCTGTGCGCCACCGGTCACTATGCGCCGCCGCGCTTCTTCGGCTACTATTTCCAAGGCGGCACGCCGGTGGGCGTCGCGGGCAGCTGGACGGTGACGCTGGATAATCGCCGCCCGGTCTCGCTCCTGCCCGGCCTGCTCGATCCGCTGACGCAGGGCAAATACAGCATCGTCGGCGCAGGCCCGGAGAAGACCCCGGATTTCGTGCTCGTGCATGATCGGCGCGACGGCGCCTGCTGGCTGTGGACCTTCAAGGACGGGCTGCGCTTCATCGAGTCGATCGAGCCGGTCACCAGCGGGCTGGACGATGCCGAGGCCTCGAAGCTTTCTGAGCAGTGACGAATTCCTATTCGGAAAAAACAAGGCCGGCCCCATGGATGGGGCCGGCCTTTTGATTTTATTCCGAGAGTAGCCCGCCTCGTGAGAGGCGGGACGGGCAGCAGCTGAAACTACCGCCGTTCCCGGCTCTCACGAGCCGGGCTACCGAGCAAACACAGGCTCAGTTGTAGAAGATCGCCTCGTTGGACTGGAAGAGCGCGTGGGCGAGCTTGGTCCACGCATCAAGCGGCGCGGAGTTCTCATAGACGCCGCCGACTTGGGTATTGAAGCGGCCCTGCTGCTTCTTGGCGGCCATGTCGCTGGCTTTCTTCTTCGCGGCGATGCGGGCCATCTCGCGCGGGTTGGACTGCGGCGCGCGAGTCTCGCCGGCCACCGCGACCTCGGTGCCGCCGGGATTGGACTTCACGTATTTCAGCCCGAGCTCGACTTCCTGTTTCGTGGGCCAGCGCTGGAAGATCGCGAGGTAGAGGATCGTGACGCGCTCCTGATCGTTTTTGAGTTCGGCGAATGCGGGGCGGTCGACGAGCTTGCGCGCGGTCTCGATCACCATGGGGCTGTTCATCAGGAACAGCGCCTGTTGCGGCACGAGCGTCTCGTAGCGGCGGCCGGAGGCGACATCGGGACTCGGAAAGTCGAACTGCGTGAGGAGCTCCGGCGGATTCGTGCGATCGATGAGGGTGTAGACGGCGCGGCGGTGGGCGAAGCCCTCGCTGCTGATCGCGATCGGGCGGCCGCCGTAGGTGAGGTCGAGGTTGCCGGTGATGGCGAGCAGCGAGTCGTGCAGCTCCTCGAAATCCATCCGGCGAAGATTATAGCGCCAGAGCAGCTTGTTGTTGGGGTCCTGCTCGGCGTATTTCGGATTGTTCAGGCTGCTCTGCTGGTAAGCGGCGCTGAGCACGATCGTGCGGTGGAGGGATTTGAGGGACCACTTGTTTTCCACGAAGGTTGCGGAGAGCCAGTCGAGCAGCTCGGGGTGCGTGGGCGCGGAGGACATGTTGCCGAGATCGTCGGGCGTCTCGACGAAGCCGGCGCCCCAATGCTGCTGCCACATGCGGTTGACCATCACGCGGGCTGTGAGCGGGTTCTTCGGATCGGCGATGGCCTTGGCGAGCTGGAGACGGCCGGAGCCCTCGCGCCACTCGGGGCGCTTCTTGGGATCGGACGAGAGGATTTCGAGGAAACGGCGCGGGACGATGTCGCCGCGGTTGCCGACCTCGCCGCGAATCAGGACGGGATGATCCACCGAGCGCCGGCCCGGCGTGACGCGGGAGACATCATAGAGGGCGTTGGCCCGCGAGGGCGCGCCGTTGTGCTTGGACTCGAGGTCAGCGATGTCGCGCGCTAGCTCACGCTCGCGGCGCTGGAGTTCGCGCTGCTTGTCGCGGCGGTTCACGTCCATGGTCGCGGCCTTGGCCTTGCCCTTGCCGCCGATCATGCGGCGGAATTCCTGCTGGTCCTTGTTCAGCTCCACGCGCTTCGCCTCCAGCTCGGCGGACTTGGTGGCATACTCGAGCAGCTCCGGGGTCTGCGGCAGCTTGGCGATCAGGGTCGGCAGCTCCGCGGGCGGGAGGCTGTTGGCGAAGACGCCGTAGAGGGAATAGTAGTCCTTGGTCGGGATCGGGTCGAACTTGTGGTCGTGGCAGCGGGCGCACGAGACGGTGAGGCCGAGGAAGGCCTTGGTCGTGACGTCGATCTGGTCGCCGATGATGTCGTCGCGGCGGCCGTTGAACTGGTTGCCGAGGGTGAGGAAACCCTGCGCGGCGAGCGGCCAACGGGTGTCGAAATTGCGGCTGGCCGTGACTTCGACCGTGGGCATCTGCACGGCATCGTCCGCACCCGCGGCCGGCTTGGCGACCGCGGTGGACTTCGACGAGGGGCTCTTCGCCTTGGACTGTGACTGCCGCTCCAAATGATCGGAAAGATAGTCGCCGGCGACCTGGGCTAGGATGAACGTGTCGTAAGGCAGGTCGGCGTTGAAGGCGTTGATGACCCAGTCGCGGTAGGTCCACGCGTGGGGGTAGCGGTTGTCTTCCTGCCCGCGGGCGTCGCCCTTGGTGTCGGAGTAGCGCGCGACATCGAGCCAGTAGCGCGCCCAGTGCTCGCCGTATTGCGGAGTGGCGAGGAGCTTGTCGACGAGCTTGGCGTAGGCGTCGGGGGACGTGTCCTTCACGAACGCCTGCACCTCGGCCGGATGCGGCGGCAGCCCGATGAGGTCGAAGTAGATGCGGCGGATGAGCGTCGCCTTGTCGGCGGGCTGGTTGGGCGTCATCCCGTTGGCCTCGAGCTTCGCGAGGACGAAATTATCGACCGGGTTTTGCACCCAAGCCTTGTTCTGCACCTCGGGCAGGGCGGGTTTCTTCACCGGCTGGAACGCCCAGTGGTTCTTGCCGACGCCGCTGTAGGCGACGGAGCTGCCTTTGACCGCGACCGTGCGGGGATCGGGTGCGCCGCGGCGGACCCACTCCGTGAGATCGGCGATTTGCTGATCGGTGAGCTTCTCGCCCTTGGGCGGCATCTGGAGATCCTCATCCTTGTAGCGGATGGCTTGGATGAGGAGGGACTGGTCGGGCTTGCCGGGCACGAGGGCGGGGCCGGTGTTGCCGCCTTGGAGCATGGCCTCGCGCGAATCGAGGAGGAGTCCGCCGCGGATCTTGTCGCCGGCCTTGCTGTGGCAGTTGTAGCACTTGTCCGAGAGGAAGGGCGGATCTTGGTCTCGAAGAACTGAAGGTCGGTGGCCGAGATCTTGGTCATCGGCGGATGATTGGCCGGCATGTCGGCGGCCCGGGCGAGCGAAACCAGGGCGAGAAACGAAAGGACTGCGGTCCCGCCTCTCACGAGGCGGGCTACACCGGAAGCGGCGGGGTTGAAGCTCATGGCGCTTAGGCGAGGATGGGCTTGACGACGTTGCCGGCGACATCGGTGAGCCGGAAATCGCGGCCGTTGAAACGATAGGTGAGCTTCGTGTGATCGAGGCCCATGCACTGGAGGATCGTGGCGTGGAGGTCGTGCGGGTGGACCTTGTCCTTTACCGCGGCGCCGCCGAACTCATCGGTCGCGCCGTAAACCGTGCCGCCCTTGATGCCCCCGCCGGCCAGCACGGCGGAAAACGCCTTGGCGTTGTGGTCGCGGCCGGCCTTGTCGGAGTCCGCGCTGTTGCGATCACGCGTGGGCTTGCGGCCGAACTCGCCGCCCCAGACGACGAGGGTCGAGTCGAGGAGGCCGCGTTGCTTGAGGTCGGAGAGAAGCGCGGCGAGCGGGCCGTCGATCTCGCCGGCCTTGGCGCGCATGCGGGTGTCGATGTCCTGGTGGTGATCCCAGCCGGTGTGCCAGACTTGGACCATGCGCACGCCACGCTCGATGAGGCGGCGGGCGATCAGGAGCTGCTTGCCCTGCTCGTTGCGGCCGCCCGCGGTGACGCCGTAGGCGGCGCGCGTGGCCTCCGACTCCTTCATGATGTCAAAGGCGTCGAGCGACTCGGCCTGCATGCGGAAGGCGATCTCGTAGCTCTCGAGGCGGGTCTCGAGCGCGGCGTCGCGCTGGAGGTTCTGCGCATGGAGCTCGTTGAGCTGGTGGACAAAGTCCATCTGCCGGCGCTGCTCGGTCTTCGAGACGTAGGTGTTGCGGATGTTCTGGATCATCTGCGGCACCGACGGCGCCTGCGTGTTGATGCTCGTGCCTTGGTAGACGCCGGGGAGGAAGGCCGCCTGGTAGTTGGCTGCGCCGCCCGGGGGCAGGCCGCCGCCGCGGAGGGCGATGAAACCGGGGAGATTCTGGTTCATCGAGCCGAGGCCGTAGACCAGCCACGAGCCCATGCTGGGCTTGGCGAGGCGGAGCGAGCCGGTGTTCATGAACACCGTCGCGACTTCGTGCGCCGGGATGTCGGTCCACATCGAGCGGATGACAGCGAGGTCGTCGGCGTGCGCCGCGGTCTTGGCGAACACTTCGCTGACCTCGAGGCCGCTCTGGCCGTAAGGGGAAAACTTGAACGACGAGCCGAGCGCGATTTCGCCGCCGGGAATGCTCTTGCCGTTCATCTTCACGAGCGAGGGCTTGGGATCCCACGTGTCGAGGTGCGACGGCGCGCCCTGCGCGAAGATGTGGATGACGGCCTTGGCCTTTCCGGGGAAGTGCGACGGCCGCGGCGCGAGCGGGCCGGTGGCGACGGGTTTCGTGGCGGGGGCGGCGACGAGGTCGCTGGGGTCGAGGAGATTGGCGAGCGAGAGGGCGCCGAGGCCCATGCCCATGCGGCTGAGCATCTGGCGGCGCGTCATGAAATAGTCCGCGACATCGGTCGAGACGCCGCAGCAGGGATGATCGTGATGGCCGGAGAGATCGAAGGGCGATGACATGGGATTTGGGAAGTTATTCGTTGGACGATGCGGGGTAAGTTCAGGTCGAGGAGACGCCGGGTAAGAGGGCCGGTTTCAGGGGTTTTTATGGGCCAGGGTAGGAGCACTACTAGGCCCTCCGGTCATCGGGACGCAATGCCGTGGAGTTAACAGGCTTTGACGCCGTCCGTGCGTCTGCCCAATTTCGCGCGCCATGCACCCCGCCCCCGGCAACGCCGCGCCGTCAAAAAAGCGCGATACTCTCTATCTCCAAGTCGTGGTCGCGATCGCGCTGGGCATCTTCATCGGCTGGCTGAAGCCACAGTGGGGCATCGCGCTTCAGCCGCTGGGCGACGGCTTCATCAAGCTCATCAAGATGATCATCGCGCCGATCATCTTTTGCACGGTGGTGGCGGGTATCGCTGGCATGGGCGATCTCAAGCGCCTCGGCAGCGTGGGGCTGCGGGCGCTGGCCTACTTTGTCACCCTCACGACCGTCGCGCTGGTGATCGGGCTCGTCGTCGCCAATGTCGTGCGGCCGGGCGACGGCATGCACATCGATGCCTCCAAGCTCGATACCAAGCAGGTCGAGTCCTACATCACGCAGGGCAAGGCGCAGAGCACGGTGGGGTTTTTCCTGAACATCATCCCCAAGACCTTCGTGAGTGCGTTTTCGGAGGGCGAGATTCTGCAGGTGCTGCTGCTCGCGCTGCTGTTCGGCTTTGCGCTGGCGCGCATCGGCGAGCACGGCCGGCCGGTGATGAACCTGCTCAACGAAATCGCGCGGGTGATGTTCGGCATCGTGTGGTTCATCACGCGGCTTGCGCCGATCGGGGCGTTTGGCGCGATGGCGTTCACGATCGGAAAGTTCGGCATCGAGTCGCTCTGGGAACTCGGGCAACTGCTGCTGACGGTCTATATCACGTGCGCGTTGTTCATCGTGCTCGTGCTCGGCGGCGTGGCGCGGGCGGCGGGCTTCCGGTTCTGGCGGCTGCTGCGGCACATCAAGGAGGAGATCTTCATCCAGCTCGGCACGTCGTCCTCCGAGGCGGCGATGCCCGGGCTGATGGAAAAGCTCGAGCGCGTGGGCTGCGCCAAGCCCGTCGTGGGCGTCGTCGTGCCCGCCGGCTACTCGTTCAATCTCGACGGCACCTGCATCTACCTCACGTGCGCCGCGCTCTTCCTCGCGCAGGCGACCGACACGCCGATGACGCTCATGGATCAAATCGGCCTGCTCGCCGTGATGCTGCTCACCTCGAAGGGCGCGGCGGGCATCACCGGCAGCGGCTTCATCGTGCTCGCCGCCACGATCTCGACGATGGGCAACATCCCGCCGGCCGCGCTCGCGGTGATCTTTGGCATCGATCGGTTCATGTCGGAAATCCGCGGGCTCACCAACCTCATCGGCAACGCCGTCGCGACCCTCGTGATCGCGAAATGGGAGGGCGCGATCGACGAATCCAAGGCGACGGAGATCCTCGTGGCGAAAAATCGCGAAGGATAGCGGGCGCCGCGCCGCTCACAGCGCGGCCCGCGACCGCGCGACCAGCGGGTTGTCGGCCGCGCCCGATCCCTTGAGCCAGAAGACGCTCGCGGCGAGGAAGCGGTCGCGCACGCGCGGCGAGGCGTCGAGTGTCGTGCGCGAAGTTCTTTGCTTCAGCTCGGACGTGAGCCTTTCGCGGAGCTGCTGCTCGAACCGCACCGGTGCGACCGCGGCGACAAGTTGACAAATCTGAAGCAAACCATCGTGCGGTATAATAGGGAGGGGCTTGGTCCTCACGTCCGATTCGGAGCGTCGGTGACGTTTCCACGCACAAGGTCGGTCGTTTCCAGCCCGAGGAAAGTTTGTTGCTTGCGCCGCGAGCGGACGCTTTCTCTCCGTGCGCTCCCTGATGAATGTCCACCATCTCGAGCTCTTCTACTACGTCGCTAAACACGGCGGGATCAGCGCAGCCGTGCGCAAAATTCCTTATGGCATCCAGCAGCCGGCGGTGAGCGGGCAGATGGGGAAACTGGAGGAGGACGCGGGTGCGAAGCTCTTCGAGCGCACGCCGTTTCGCCTCACTCCGGCGGGCGAGGCGCTCTTCGCGCACGTGCAGCCGTTTTTCGAGAATCTCGGCGCGCTCGGCGCCGATCTGCGCGCGGAGTCGAAGCCCGCGCTGCGCATCGGCGGCTCCGAGCTCGTGCTGCGCGACCACATCCCGGCGGTGATGCCGCGCGTCCGGAAACGTTTTCCGCAGCTGCGGCTCAGCCTCCACACGGGCCATCAGGCGCAGGTGGAAAACTGGCTGCGCGAGGGCGAACTCGATCTTGCGGTGACATCGGCGAGCGCGCGGCCGGCGGTGAAGCTGCGGCATCTCCCGCTCGCCCGCATCCCGCTCGTGCTGCTCGTGCACCGCACCTCACCGTGGAAAAACGCGGAGGATTTGCTCGCGCAAAAAAGAATCCCGGAGCCGCTCGTCGGCCAGCCGGCGACGACCAGCGTGATGCAGAATTTCCAGCGCGATCTGAAACGTCGCCGCGTTACTTGGCCGCAGGCGCTCGAGGCCACGTCGGTCGAGCTCGTGGTCCGCTACGTCGCCAACGGCGACGGCTTCGGCGTCGTGAACCGCGCGGTGCTCGCGCACCTGAAAAATCGCGACGTGCGGGCGCTGCCGCTCGATGGATTTGAGCCCATCATGATGGCCGCGGTGTGGAGCGGCGAGCCGGCGCCGCACGTGCGCGCGGCCATCGAGGAGCTGAAATCCTACTCAGACGCCACGTATCCTGAGTGGAAATGCGCGGACCAGCCGCCGTGGCTGGGGGAGGCGGCGCCATGAACGTCCACCACCTCGAGCTTTTCTATTACGTGGCGAAGCACGGCGGCATCAGCGCCGCGGTGCGCGCCATCCCCTACGGCATCCAGCAGCCCGCGGTGAGCGGGCAGATGGGAAAACTTGAGGAGGATGCGGGCGTAAAACTGTTCGAGCGGAGCCCGTTCAAGCTCACGCCGGCGGGCGCGCGGCTTTTCGCCCATGTGCAGCCTTTCTTCGATGGCATCGACGCAGTGGCGGATCGGATCCGCGAGGCAGCGGCCCCGCGGCTGCGCGTCGGCGCGGCGGAGCTGATCATCCGCGAGCACCTGCACTCGGTCGTCGATCGCCTGCGGGCCCACCATCCGCAGATGAAGCTCGCGCTGCGCTCCGGCTTCACGGTGGAGCTCGAGTCCTGGCTGCGGGCGGGCGAGATCGATCTGGCGATCACGCCGCTCGAGGGGCGCCCGCCGGCGCGGCTGAATTGCGTGCGGATGCTGCGGATGCCGCTGGTGCTCGTGGTGCCGCGCGATTCGAAGCTGAAGTCGGCGGACGAGCTTTGGTCGCGAAAGGAAATCGCGGAGCCGCTGGTGAGCGTGCCGCCCACCGAGGCGATCAGCCGCATTTTCCGGAAGGGCCTGCAGCGCCGGCGGGTCGTCTGGCCGCCGGCGATCGAGGCGAGCTCGCTGGAGCTCGTCGCGCGCTATGTGGAGCGCGGCTACGGGCTGGGCGTGAGCGTGGCGCTGCCCGAGATTGTGCGGCATCCGGGGGTGCGCACCCTGCCGCTCGAGGGCTTCGATCCAGTGGAGGTGGCGATCATGTGGCAGGGCGAGGCGACGCCGCTCATCCGGCTCGTGCTCGAGGAGGCGCGGCGCTACGCGCTCGAGCTGTGGCCGGATTGGTTGTGCGATAACGGGAAGGCGTAGCGCCGGTCGCGCGGCCTCACCACCGCAGTGTCGCCTGCACGCCGAGGCGGCGCGGATCGCCGGCGACGAAGGTGGGGATGCCGAACGAGCCGCCTGTGTTGCCGGCGTCGATCAGGTATTGCTTGTCGAAAAGATTCTCGGCGCGCGCGGTGATTTCCCATTTTCCCTTGGGCGAGCGCCAGCCGGCGCGGATGTTGGCGACGCCGTAGCCGGACTGCCGCAGGCCGTAGCCGAAGGAGGCGTTG
>JANOCA010000119.1:0-14380 GCA_031411915.1 Opitutaceae bacterium | reverse complement strand
GGGGGGGGCCCCCCCCCCCGCGCGGCTGGGCCGGGGGGTGCGGCCACCCCACCTACATTCGAAAGCACGGAGGCCGGTGACTACCGCGCCGCAGTGGCGCGCGCGCTCGAGCGGATTGCCGCGGGCGACTTCAAGAAGATCGTGCTCGCGCGCGCCAAGGACCTCACGGCCACCGCGCCGCTGCATCCGCTGCGGATGCTCAACGGCCTGCGGCAGCGCTTTCCCGACTGCTATTCGTTTTCCTTCACGCAGGGCCGCGGCCCGAGCTTCATCGGGGCGAGTCCGGAGCGGCTGGTGCGCGTCAGCCAGGGGCGGCTCCAGACCGAGGCGCTGGCGGGCTCCATCCGCCGCGGCGCAAGCGCGAGTGAGGATGCCGCGCTCGGTGCGGCGCTGCTGCGCAGCGAGAAGGACTGCCGCGAACATCGTGACGTGCTTGACGACATCCTCGCGCGGCTGGCCCCGCTCGGGCTGAAACCGGATTTTCCCGCGCAGCCGCAGGTGCGGCGCCTCGCCAATGTGCAGCACCTCGACACGCCCTTGCACGCGGTGCTGCCGGAAAGCGTGCGGCTGCTCGACGTGCTTGCGGCGATGCACCCGACGCCCGCCGTCGGCGGCAGCCCGCGCGATGCGGCGGTGGCGCGCATTCGCGAATTGGAAGGTTTCCCACGCGGCCTCTATGCCGGCGCGCTCGGCTGGCTCAACGCCCGGGGCGGCGGCGAATTCTTCGTCGGCATCCGCTCGGCCCTGATTCACGGGGCCAGCGCGCGCGTCTACGCCGGCGCCGGCATCGTGGCGGGCTCGACGCCGGAGAAGGAGTTTGCCGAAACCGAGCTGAAGTTTAAGGCCATGCTCGAAGCCTTCGCCTAGCCGAGACGCCATGTCGCCCGAAACATCCCCCGACTCCCGCAACCTGAATTCCCTCTGGGCCTCGGTGCTCGCCGAGACGCTCGCGCGGTGCGGGGTGACGACAGCGGTGATTTCGCCTGGATCGCGGTCGGCGCCGTTGACGACGGCGTTCGCGGCGCATCCGGAGATCGAGGCGGTGCCGGTGCTGGACGAACGGTCGGCGGCGTTCTTCGCGTTGGGGGTTGCGAAGCGCTCGGGCCGGCCGGTGGTGCTGCTCTGCACGAGCGGGACGGCGGCGGCGAATTTTCTCCCAGCGATCGTCGAGGCCCGCGAGAGCGCGACGCCGTTGCTCGTGCTCACCGCGGATCGGCCGCCCGAACTACGGGCGTGCGGGTCCGGCCAGACGATCGATCAGCAAAAGATCTACGGCGATGCGGTGAACTTTTACCACGAACTCGCGCTGCCAGGGCTCACGGCTGAGTTGTTCCGCTATCTGCGGCAGGCGGTGGCGCATGCGGTCGAGCGCGCCCTCTGGCCGGCGGGGGGCGCAGTGCATCTCAATGTGCCTTTCCGCGATCCGTTGGCGCCGGTGGCCGATGGTGGCGAGGCGGCGGCGTTTGCAACGGGGATCGAATGGCCGGTCTTTTTCTCGCAGCTCGCGCCGCCGGAGAGCCGGCTGGTGGCGGGCGAACCGCCCCGCGTCGTCCCGGACTCGCACGGCGTGATTCTCGTGGGGCCGCAGTTGCCCGGCGAGCGCGAGGCGGCGATCACGGCGGTGGCGGAGATTGCGCGCCGGCTGGGCTGGCCGGTGTTGGCGGACGGGCTTTCGCCGGTGCGCTGTCGTTCGCTCGAGGTGCAGAATCTGGTGACGACCTACGACATCGTGCTGCGCAACGAAGCGGCGGCGGAACGGCTGAAGCCGGAAAGCGTGCTTTGCCTCGGCGGCTGGCCGACGAGCAAGGTGCTGCGCGCCTGGATCGAGCGCAGCGGCGCGCGAATCTGGATGGCGGACGAGCGGCCCGACAACCGCGACGCCTTGCACGGCCGCACGCGGCGCCTCGGCGCGTCGTTGACCGCGCTGGCCGCGACGCTGCCGACGACGAGCGAAGGCAACGGCTACCAGCGCATGTGGGCGCGCTACGAGGAGAAGGTGCGGCCCGCGATCGATGCGCGGTTCCTCGCCGAGAAGACGTTTTTCGAGCCGAAGATTGCGTGGCTGCTGGCGCGGCACCTGTCGCCGCACACGCCGCTGTTTGTCGCCAACTCGATGCCGGCGCGCGATGTCGAGTATGTCTGGCCGCCGAACGATCGCGCGGTGAAGCCGTATTCCAACCGTGGCGCCAACGGCATCGACGGCACGCTCTCGACCGCGCTGGGCGTCGCACACGGCGCGGACCAAGCGGCGATGTTGCTCACGGGTGATCTGGCGCTGCTGCACGACAGCAACGGGTTCTTGCTCCGGCCGCGGTTCCGCGGCGCGCTCACCATCGTGCTGGTGAACAACCGCGGCGGCGGGATCTTCGAGCACCTGCCGATCGCGGGCTTCGAGCCGCCGTTCGAGGATTATTTCGCGACGCCGCAGGAGACGGACTTCGCCAAGCTGTGCGCGGCGCACGGGGTCGAACACGTTTTGGTGAAGGATTGGCCGCAGTTCCGCGCGTTGATCGGCGAGTTGCCCACGGAAGGCATCCGCGTGCTCGAAGTGCGCACCGATCGGAAGCTCGACGCGGCGGCGCGGAAGACGTGGTTCGCGGAGCTGGCGGCGGGGCTGGCGTAGCAGGTGGTTCACCGTAGCCCCTCTCGGAAGAGGCGGGACACTCCACCTGCAACTCCCGTCGTCCCGCCTCTCACGAGGCGGGCTACCGGAATTACAACTGCAGCGGCATGCCGACCTCGATGATCTGCGAGGGCGGGAGGTGGTAATAGTCGCGCGCCTGGCGGGCGTTGCGGCTGAGGAACGCGTAGAAGCGCTTTTGCCACTCCCACATCTTGGTGTCGCCGCCCGTGATGATCATCTCGCGATTGAAGTAGTAGGTGGCCTCGGCCGTCTTGAGCGGCACGCCGCGTTGGCCGATCTGCTCGGCGAGCGCCGTCACATCGGGCGACTCCATGTAGCCGTAATGCGCCAGGGCCCGCCACACGCCTTCGCCGAGTTCGCGCACCTGCAGGCGTTCGCTTTCGGGCACGTAGGGGACTTCCTGCGTGATGATGCTCAGCAGCACGACGGTTTCCTGGAGCACTTTGTTCGCCTTCACGTGATGGAGCAGCACGAGCGGGGTGCCGTGGGGGTTGCCCGCCATGAAGACGCCGGTGCCGCGCACGCGGACGATGTGGCTGCTGGAGGCGATGCGGCAAAGTTCGTCCTCGGTGACCTCGTTGCCATAGACGCGGCGGAAAATCTCAAACTTGCCCGTCTTCCACGTCGCCATGATGGCGAGGATGCCGAGGGCGATGCTGATGGGCAGCCAGCCGCCATCGGTGAACTTGTGGAGGTTGGCCGCGAAAAAGACGGTATCGACCGCGAAGAATACCGCGCAGATCACGAGCACGCGACGGAGCGTCCAGCGCCACGCGCGCCGCATCACGAAGGCCAGCGCGATGGTCGTGACCATCATCGTGCCGGTGACGGCGATGCCGTAGGCGGCCGCCAGCGCCGCGCTGGACTTGAAGCCGATGACCGTGGCGATGGCGCCGATGGCCAGGCTGGAGTTGACCAATGGCAGGTAAATCTGGCCGCGCTGGGCGGCGTTGGTGTGGCGGACCGTGAGGCGCGGGAAATACCCGAGCTGGATCGCCTGCCGGATCAGCGAGTAGGCGCCCGAGATGAGGGCCTGGCTGGCGATGATGGCCGCGGCCATCGAGAGCGCGAGCAGGGCAATCCGCGCCGGACCTTCCGGGGCGAGGGCGAGAAACGGGTTTTCGGTCGAGCCTTTGCCCGCGAGGAAATGGGCGCCCTGGCCGAAATAGTTCAGCGTCAGCCCCGGCAGCACGACGGCATACCAGGCGATCGTGATCGCGCGACGGCCGAAGTGGCCCATGTCGGCGTAGAGGGCCTCGACGCCCGTGAAGGCCAGCACCACGGAACCGAGGAGCAGCGACAGCTCGTAGACGTCATGCGTCATCAGCAGGCGCAGGCCGTGTATCGGGTTGAGCGCCTGCAGCACGATGGGGTTCTCGATGATGCGCCAGAGGCCGAGTCCGCCCAGGACCAGGAACCAGAGCAGCATCACCGGGCCGAAGATGCCGCCCATGAATTTCGAGCCGCGGTATTGAAACGCGAAGAGCAGGCCGAGGATCGCGCACGAGGTCCAGACGATGTGCGTGGTTTCGACCTCGGGCCAGATGAGCTTCACGCCTTCCACGGCGCTCAGGACCGTCATGGCTGGCGTGATGATGGCCTCGCCGCACAGCATGGCGGCGCCGAGGAGCACAATCACCACCCCGGCGCTCAACGCGTGCTTCGAACCGCGATCGATCTGGCCGAGGGCCATCAAGGCGAAGATGCCGCCCTCGCCCCGGTTGTCGGCGCGCAGCACGACAATCGTGTATTTCACGCTGACCACCATGACGAGCGACCAGAAGATGAGGGAGAGCACGCCGAGGACCGCCGACTTGTGCTCCGAGGCCGGCAGGACGGCGAGGCACTCGCGGATGGTGTAGAGCGGGCTGGTGCCGATGTCGCCAAACACCACTCCGAGCGCGCCGAGACCCAGCGCGAGCTGCGCGGCGGACTTGGGCGAGGGGTTGGTGTCCTGACTCATTATACGAGGGTGAGTGTTCGGGAAGCGAAGGACTGGTCCAAGCAGTTTCGTGTGCGACCGGAAAACAGCTTGCTTTCGGTGTCACGTGTTCGCGGCGGAGGCCGGCTGGCCGAGCCCTAGCCCGACCGAACGAGTCCGCCTTCGCTCATTGGGCTGAGCTGCGGCGCGCCACCCTCCACCCGCGCCGCGCGGCGGGCGAAGGCTGGTGGACAACCGGCACGCGTCACCCCACGCTCCGGCGCCATGACTCCTGACTGGCAGGTCGCCAAGACCTACACCGATATCCTCTACCACAAGGCCGGCGGCATCGCCAAGGTGACGATCAACCGTCCGGCGAAGCGCAACGCCTTCCGGCCGCTGACGGTGGCCGAGATGTTCGATGCCTTTTCGGATGCCCGTGAGGATCCGAGAATCGGCGTCGTCCTGCTCACCGGCGCCGGGCCACACACGGACGGCAAGTATGCCTTCTGTGCCGGAGGGGACCAGAGTGTCCGCGGCCATGCGGGCTACATCGACGAGGCGGGCGTGCCGCGCCTGAACGTCCTCGATCTCCAGAAGCTCATCCGCTCCATGCCCAAGGTCGTGATCGCGCTCGTCGCAGGCTACGCGATCGGCGGCGGCCATGTGCTGCACGTCGTGTGCGATCTTAGCATCGCGGCCGACAACGCCATCTGCGGGCAGGTCGGTCCAAAGATGGGGAGTTTTGATGGTGGTTTCGGTTCAAGCTACCTCGCGCGGGTCGTCGGCCAGAAAAAGGCGCGCGAGATTTGGTTTCTTTGCCGGCAGTATGGCGCCCAGGAGGCGCTCGACATGGGCCTCGTTAATGCCGTTGTGCCGGTTGCGCAGCTTGAAGCGGAGGGGGTGAAGTGGGCGAACGAGGTTCTCGACAAGAGTCCTTTGGCGATCCGGATGCTGAAGAGCGCGTTCAACGCCGAACTCGACGGGCAGGCCGGGATTCAGGAACTCGCGGGCAACGCCACGATGCTCTATTACATGAGTGACGAGGCGAAGGAATTCATGACCGCCCAGCGCGAGAAGCGGAAACCGGACGCCCGGAAGTATCCGTGGCTGCCGTAGGTGGAGCGCGTCGTCTTCAACGCGCTCCCCCTAGAAAAGCTGCAAGCTAGTTCCGGCCGGCCTTGCCCTGCTTGCGAGCCTTGCTCTCGACGAATTCGCGGATGACCGCCATGCGCTCGCGCTGGCGGCGTTCGTCATCGATTTCCTCGACGGTGCGGACGGCCTCGTTCTTCGCCATGGCGCGGCGCATTTTGTTCAGCGCGAGGTATTCGAGCTGGCGGATGCGTTCGCGGGTGACGTGGAATTTGCGGCCGACTTCCTCGAGCGTGAGTTCGTCGCGGCCCTCGAGCCCGAAGCGGAACTTGATGATCTCCGCCTCGCGCTGGTCGAGGGAGTTGACCATCTCGCTGAGGTCTTGGCTGAGGTTCTTCTCGCGGAGGCCCTCGTAGGGACTCACGGCATTCTCGTCGCCGACGATTTCACCGAACGTCGAGGAGTCGCCGGCTTCGCCGATGGGTGCATCGAGCGAGGCGGGACGGACGCTCACGGACTTCAGGTGCGCCACCTTGGCGGTGGGGATCTGAAGCTCGATCGCCAACTCCTCGTCCGTGGGCTCGCGGCCGAGCTGCTCGGTGAGCTGCATGGCGGTGCGGCGCATCTTGGAGATCTTGTCCACGAGATGGACGGGCAGGCGGATCGTCTTGGATTGGTTGGCGAGGGCGCGCTTGATCGACTGCTTGATCCACCAGGCGGCGTAGGTGGAGAGCTTGCCGCCCTTGCGCGGATCGAAGCGCTCGACGGCCTTGATCAGGCCGATGTTGCCCTCGCTGATGAGGTCGAGCAGCGGCAGGCCGAAGTCCTTGTAGTCCATCGCGATTTTCACGACGAGCCGGAGATTGGCGGAGATCATATGATCGCGGGCAGCCTTGTCGCCGCGGCGGATGCGCCGGGCGAGAGTGACCTCCTCGGCGATCGTCAGCAGGGGCGTCTTGCCGATTTCCTGGAGGTAGAGCTGCAGGTTGCTGCGCTCACCATGGGGAATCGGGGCCTCGGGGGCCATGCGATCATTCTTTTCGAGAAACGACGGCGGAGCGTCGAGTGGAGCGGCGGTGAGCGTGGCGGTCGTGGCCTCAGTGGGGGCCCGATCGTCAGAGCCGTGTGATGTGCGGACCGACTTGGCTTTTGCAGGCATGATATAAACCTCGTGGAAGTGAGAGGAGTGAGGAGATGGGTTGTTCCCGCCAGTTAGCGGATTCTGTTCCATATTCCATTACGCATGGCGCACGGGGAAAGACGCACGCACGCCCGATTTGTTTGCGCAAGAGTGGCGCACTCCCCTGTGCCACCGATGCCAAAACGGTAACAACCCGGTCACAGTCGACCGGGTGCCCCGCGACACGGATTCGCGGATTATTTTTGAACGTCCGCTCAGAACTGCTCGGCCATCGCCACGGCCTTCAGCAGCGCCGAGGCCTTGCTCACCGTCTCCTGATACTCCGAGGCGGGCACCGAGTCCGCGACGATACCGGCGCCCGACTGGATGTGAATCTGCCCGTCCTTCAGCAGGGCGGTGCGCAGCATGATGCAGGTGTCCATGTTGCCATCGTAGCCGACATAGCCGAGCGCGCCCGCGTAGAAGCCGCGCTGCGACGGCTCGTATTGCGCGATGATCTGCATGGCGCGAATCTTGGGGGCGCCGCTGACGGTGCCGGCGGGGAAGGTCGCGCGCATCAGATCGTAGGCGGTCTTGTCCGGCGCGATCCGGCCCTCCACCTGCGACACGATGTGCATCACGTGCGAGTAGCGCTCGATGACCATCATCTCCGGCACCTTCACGGAGCCGTAGCGGCAGACGCGCCCGATGTCGTTGCGCGCGAGGTCCACGAGCATGAGGTGCTCGGCCCGCTCCTTCTCGTCGGCGAGCAGGTCTTTTTCGAGCGCGAGATCCTCGGCGGGCGTGGCGCCGCGTTTGCGCGTGCCGGCGATGGGGCGGATCTCGACGAGGCCGTCGGTCAACCGCACGTGGACCTCGGGCGAGGCGCCGACGATCGAGAAGTCGCCCGCCTCGAGGATGAACATGTAGGGCGACGGGTTCACGGTCCGCAGCGCGCGATAGAGATCGAGCGGGGACTTCGTGAACGGTTTCGTGAAACGCTGCGACGGCACAAACTGGATGATGTCGCCGGCGCGGATGAACTCCTTGCCGTCGTCCACGACCTGCTCGAAGGCCGCCTGCGTGAAATTGCCCGGCGGCACCGTGATCCTCGGCACGTCGACCAGCGGGGCGGGCGCGAGCTCGCGCGGCTGGCGCAGCATCGCGAAGAGTTCGTGCAGCTCCGCCACCGCGGCGTCGTAGGCGGCTCCGACGGAGTCCTGGACGTGGGCGTTGACGCAGAGCCGCAGCGTCTGCTTCGCGCGATCAAAGATCAGCAGCGAATCGGACAGCATGAAATAAAGGAGGGGCGTGCCCAGCTCGTCCTTGGCGGCGGCGGGCACCGTGGGCTCGACGCGCGTGACGTATTCGTAAGCGATGAAGCCGACCGCGCCGCCCGTGAAACGCGGCAGTCCCGGCACCGCGACCGGCTTGTGGCCGCGCATCTCCTCCTCGATCAGCGTGAGCGGATCCGCCGGCGTGGGGATGGTTTGCGCGGGGCGGCCGGGCGCGCGGACCTCGGTTGTCTCCGGGCCGCAGATGAAGATTTTCCGCGGCCGGCAGCCGATGAAGCTGTAGCGGGCGAGGTTTTCACCACCCTCGACCGACTCGAACAAGTAGGACGGCCCCGCGTTCTTCAGCTTGGCGTAGGCGGAGACGGGCGTCTCAAAGTCCGCCATCAAGTCGGCATAGACCGGGATCACGTTGCCCTGCGCGGCGAGGGCCGCGAACGCTTCCTTGGTCGGGTGGATGTTCATCGTCGAAGCGAGCGTTAATGCGCGCCGCCGCCGGAGCCCGCAAGGCGGAAGACACCGGCTGTGGCGGTGGTTTTTCGTCGCGACTGTTGCCGGCTCGAACCGGCCGAAGGAGACGCCGGACTGCGGTGCGAGACCAAGCCGGCCGCTGTTCCGAGCGGTGCGGCCGGGCCGCCGTCACGCCGAGCCACCACCTTACTCCACCGTGACCGACTTCGCCAAGTTGCGCGGCTTGTCCACATCGCAGCCTCGCTCGACGGCGATGTAGTAGCTGAGGAGCTGAATCGGGATCGTGGCGACGATGGGGAGCACCGCCTCGTGGCAGTCGGGGATGCGGATGACTTCGTCGGCCAGGCCCTCCGGCAGCTCGGCGCTGTCGGTGACGATCGCGATGATCGGGCCCTTGCGCGCCTTGATCTCCTGCATGGAGGAGACGACCTTGTTGAAGATCTCGTTGTTGGGCGCGAAGAACACGCTCGGGCAATCCTCGCTGATCAGCGCGATGGGACCATGCTTCATCTCGGCGGCGGGATAGCCCTCCGCGTGGATGTAGGAAATTTCCTTCAGCTTGAGCGCGCCCTCGAGCGCGATGGGGAAGAGCGAGAGACGGCCGAGGAAAAGCATGTCCGTCGCCTTGGCGAAGCGCTTCGCGATCGCCTTGATGTGGGGGGCCTGCTCCAGCGCCTTGCGCACGAGGTCGGGTGCGCCTTTGAGCGCCTCCACCATCTGCACGCCTTCGGTGAAGCTCAGGTCGCGCATGCGGCCGATGTAGAGCGCGAGCATCGCGCCGATGAGGAGCTGCGAGGTGAAGGCCTTCGTGGACGCGACGCCGACCTCCGGGCCGACGTGCTGGTAGATGCCGCCGTCGGCCTCGCGGGCGATGGTGGAGCCGACGACGTTGTTAATCGCGAGCACCTTGTAGCCCTTGCGCTTCGCCTCGCGCATCGCGGCGAGCGTGTCGATCGTCTCGCCCGACTGGCTCATCACGAAGAAGAGCGAATTGCGGAAGAGGGGAGAGTTGCGGTAGCGGAACTCCGAAGCGTAGTCGCACTCGACGGGCACGCGCGCGAATCGCTCGATGAGGTGCTCCGTGACCATGCACGCATGCAGCGCCGTGCCGCACGCGCAGAACATGAAGCGATCCACGCCGCGGAACTCGCTGGCGGAGATGTTGAGGCCGCCGAACTTCGCCGTGCTGCCATCCTCGGAGAAGCGGCCGCGCATGGCGTTCTCGAGCGCGGTGGGCTGCTCGAAGATTTCCTTCTCCATGAAGTGCGCGTGCGCGCCCATTTCGGAGTCCGCAATCGACCACGTGACCTTGTCGATCACGGGCTCGACTGTGCCGGAGGAAAGCGTCGTGATCGCGCAGGTCGTGGGCGTGAGGTGCGCGATCTCGCCATCCTTCAGGTAGACGACGTTCTGCGTGCGGCTCACGATCGCGGAGACGTCGCTCGCGACGAGGCTCTCGCCGTCGCCGAGGCCGAGGATGAGCGGCGAGCCCTTGCGGGCGGTGACGAGCTCGCCCGGCGCGTCGAGCGCCATGATCACGATGCCATAGGTGCCCTCGGCGTGGTGCAGGGTCTTGCGCACGCTCTCGACGAAGCGGCTGTCGCCGTTGGTGGCCGCGGGCTCCTTGGCGTAGTGGTAGGCGACGAGATTGCAGAGCACCTCAGTGTCGGTCTCCGACTTGAAGGTGTAGCCCTTCGCCAGGAGGAATTTCTTCATCTGGGCGTAGTTCTCGATCACGCCGTTGTGGATGAGCGCAATCCGGCCGTCGCTGCTGACGTGCGGGTGGGCGTTGGCGTCGGTCACGCCGCCGTGCGTGGCCCAGCGCGTGTGGCCGATGCCGTGGGTGCCATTGAGCTTGTGCTTCGCGGCCTCGACCTCGAGGTTGGCGACACGGCCGATTTTTTTCGCGACCTCGAAGCGACCGTCCTGCAGCACGGCGACGCCCGCGGAGTCGTAGCCGCGATACTCAAGGCGCTTGAGGCCCTCCATGATCAGAGGAGCCGCTTTTTGTTTACCGACGTAGCCGACGATGCCGCACATGGAATGGTGAGAATGGATTTTTGCCGGGGACGGCGAGCATCCAGCGTGTATTATGCCGTCCGCCCGCGTCGGTTTCCCCCGGAACCCAAGGTAATCGACGCTTCCCCCGGGTGCTTGAGTCCCCGGACGCGGTGGCGGTTCCACGGCCGGCGGCTCCAATTGTGATATTTCGGAGAAATTGCTGGCGAATGAAGGGCCGGCCGCAAAGTTTTGACTCCCCGCTTTCAACCCAGATTCCCCTCATGCGAAAAAATCTCATCACGACCCAGAAGCGCGTGCTCGCCGTCATCATGGGCGGCGGCCGCGGCACGCGTCTGCAACCGCTGACGCTCGAGCGCTGCAAGCCCGCCGTGCCCCTCGCCGGCAAATACCGGCTCGTCGACATCCCGATCTCGAATTGCCTCAACAGCGACATCAACCGGATGTTTCTGCTCACGCAGTTCCAGACCGCGTCGCTGCACCGCCACGTGCAGAGCACCTACCGCTTCGACCCGTTTGGCGGGGGCTTCGTGGACATCCTCGCCGCGGAACAGACGGAGAAGGGCTCCGATTGGTATCAAGGCACGGCCGATGCGGTCCGTCGAAATCTCCTGCACTTCCGGAATTTCCCCCACGACCTCGTCCTGATTCTTTCGGGCGATCAGCTCTACAAGATGGATTTCCGGCGCATCATCGAGGAGCACACGGTCAGCAAGGCTGACGTCTCGATTGCCGCGATTCCGTTTCCCGTTTCCAAGGTCGCGGGCCTGGGCCTCATGCAGGTCAACGACGACCAGACGATCGCGCGCTTCGTCGAGAAGCCGAAGGATCCCGCGGTCATCAACAGCCTCACGCTGAGCCCAAAGCTCGAGGCCACGCTTCAGACCAAGTCCGCGGAGAAGCAGTGCCTCGCCTCGATGGGCATCTATGTCTTCAACCGCGATGTGCTGACCGATGCCCTCGACAACAGCATGACCGACTTCGGCAAGGAGATCATTCCGGGCCTGCTCGGGAAAAAGAAACTCATGGCGCACATCTTCGAGGGCTATTGGGAGGACATCGGGACGGTGCGTGCATTCTTCGACGCCAACCTCGCGCTCGCGCAGCCTTTGCCGCCGTTTAATTTCTTCGAACCGAGCGCGCCGATCTACACGCAGGACCGCTACCTCCCGGCGTCGAAGCTCAACAAGTGCGCCATCGATCACGTCGTGATCGGGGACGGCTCCATCCTCACCGATTCCTCGCTGCGCCACTGCGTGCTCGGTATCCGCTCGTTCATCGGCGAAGGCAGCCACTTAGAGGACACGATTGTGATGGGCTCGGATGTTTATGAGACAGAGGCGCAGCTGGCGGAAAACGCCGCCTTGGGCCGCCCCAATCTCGGCGTCGGGAAAAACTGCCGCATCAAGGGCGCCATCATCGACAAGAACACCCGCATTGGGGACGGCTGCGTGCTCGTGGTCGATGGCAAGCCCGACGGCTCCTACTGCGGCGGCCTGGTGATCGTGCGCGACGGCGTGCTCGTGGTGCCGAAGAACGCCGTGCTGCCGTCGGGCACGGTGGTGTGAGGCTCAAGCCTTGAGGTGGGGCCGGCTCTCCGAGCCGGCCTGAGCTTCGGTGGGCCAATCGCCGCCATGCGACCAAGGCCCGCTCGGAGAGCGGGCCTTGGTCGCCGAGCGTTTATTGCGGCAATGGGGTGTGATTCCTTGCCCGCGCGATCAGCACCACGCCCGCGCCCACCATGAAAAGCGAATAGAACGTCCCCCGGCTCAGCCCGAGGAGCAGCGACGCGTCCGGCTCGCGGAACAGTTCGCCGATCATGCGGGCGATCGCATACGCGATCAGATATTCGCCGCTCAAGCGGCCGGGCTGGTCGCGATACGCGTTGGTTTTCCAGAAGCGCCATTGCATCAGCGCGAGCACGAGCGCGCCTTCCAGCGCCGCGGCGTAGAGCTGCGAGGGATGGCGCGGCACCGCGGCCTGGCCGAGCGCGCGATCGATTTCGTTGTTCCGGAAGATCACCGCCCACGCCACGTTGGAGGCCTTGCCGACGAGCTCGGCGTTGATGAAGTTCGCAATCCGGCCGAAAAAAAATCCCGCCGACGTGGTCGTCACGATGAGATCGGCGACCTGAAAGAACGGCACTTGACGGTGTCGCGCCCACCAAATCATCGCGATGAGCACGCCGACGAAGCCGCCGTGGCTCGCCATGCCGCCTTCCCACACGCGAATGAGCACGAGCGGATCGGCGAACACCGAGTCGAGTTGGTAGAGCAGGAAATACCCGAGCCGCCCGCCGACCAGCACGCCCACGATGAGCACCGTGATGAGATCGGAGATGGCGGCGGGGCCAAACGGCGAACGGCCCTTTTTCCAGTAGAGCCACAGCAGCGCTACGCCCGCGGCAAAGGCCGCGAGATACGCGAGGCCGTAGTATCGGATTCCGAAATCATCCGAGAAGCGGATGAGAAACGGACTCCAGTCGTGGACCCAGTGCGCGAGCTGCATGGGGGAAACGTGGCGCTCGCGCGCCCATGCCGGCAATGCCGAATGCGGTGCGAGTAGGGCGGGTCTGTGACCCGCCCTTTCACGCGTTGAGTGTTCGAGGGCGGGTCAGAGCCCCGCCCTACTTCGATGCATCCGCGCCGGCAAAAGAGCCTTGCGGGTAGCACGCTGCGCCTCGCTATGCTGCGCGCATGAGTGAACTGAAACGCACGCCGCTCCGCGACTTCCATGCCGCGCACGGTGCCCGCCTCGTGGACTTCGCCGGCTGGGAGATGCCCGTCCAATACCGCAGCATCCTCGAGGAGCACAAGGCCGTGCGCCGCACCGCGGGCCTCTTCGACGTGAGCCACATGGGCGAGGTCGATGTGCGCGGCCCCGACGCGGCGCGCTTCCTGAATCACCTCGTGACAAACGATGTCGCGAAACTCTTTCCCGGCCGCGTGCTCTACTCGCCGATGTGCTATCCCGAGGGCGGCGTGGTCGACGATCTGCTCGTTTACATGCGCGGCGCGGAGGATTTTTTCCTGTGCATCAACGCGGGCAACATCGCCAAGGACCTCGCATGGATCCGCGGTCGGGCCGCGAAGTTCAATGTCACGATCACCGACCGGTGCGACGACTACGCGCTGCTCGCCGTGCAGGGCCCGCGCGCCGCGGCGATCGTGCAGTCGCTCACGGGCGCGAAGCTCGGGCTCGTGAAATACTACCACTTCACCGAGGCGACCGTCGCCGGCATCCACTGTCTCGCGAGCCGCACAGGCTACACGGGCGAGGATGGCTTTGAACTCTACCACGCCGCGGGCGACGCACCCGCGCTTGCAGAGGCGCTGCTCGCCGCCGGCCAGCCGCACGGCCTGGAACTCGCGGGCCTAGGTGCCCGCGACAGCCTGCGCCTCGAGGCTGGCTATCCGCTCTACGGTCACGAGATCACGGCGGAGATTTCGCCGCTGACCGCCGGCCTCGGCTGGACCGTGAAGCTCGACAAGGGCGCCGACTTCGTCGGCCGCGCCGCGCTGCTCGCCGAAAAACAAAACGGCGGCGCGAACAAGGTCGTGTTCTTCAAGACCGGCGATCGTCGCATCGTGCGCCCCGACACACCGGTGCTCGACGCCACTGACGTGACCGTCGGCCGCGTGCTCTCCGGCACACTCTCGCCCATCCTCAACGAAGCGATCGGGTCGGCGCTCGTGAGGAGCGCCGCGGCGGCGCAACCGCTCGCGGTGGACATCCGCGGAACGACGTTGAATCTGGCCCTCGTCAAGCCGCCCTTCGTGGAGCTGAAGAAAACGAAGGCCGGGCTTTTTGCCCGACATTAT
>JANOCA010000118.1:0-9004 GCA_031411915.1 Opitutaceae bacterium | reverse complement strand
CGACACCGTCGCGACCATCGCCGCGCTCGACGAGGCGGTCGGCCGCATCCTCGATGCCCTCGCCGCGAACGGCCTCGACCGTCGCACCGCCGTGTTTTTCTTCGGCGACAACGGCGGCCATCCCGAGAACCGCAGCGAGAGTCTCCCGCTGCGCGACTACAAGTGGTCGCTCTACGAGGGCGGCATCCGCGTGCCCTTTCTCGCGACGTTCCCCGGCGTGTTCCCCGCGGGGCTCGCCTTTGATCATCCGGTCAGCTCGCTCGACATTTTTCCGACCGTCGCCGCGTTGACCGGCGTCACGCCGCCCGCGAACCTCGACGGCGTGAATCTCCTTCCTCATCTCACCGCTGCGAATCCGACCTCCCCGCACGACGCGCTATTCTTCAGCATCAGCGGCATCGGCGCGATCCGCAGCGGCGACTGGAAACTTGTCCTCCCGCCCGGCGCCGCCCCCCAGCTCTTCAATCTCGCGGACGACTTCGCCGAGTCGCGCGACCTCGCCGCCGCTCAACCCGCGCGCGTGAGGACGCTCCGCGACCAGTGGGGCGCTTGGCACGCGGGACTCCCGGCCTTGCCCTCCGCCGCCAAGAAGAACAAAAACTGAGTCGGCCCGGCAGTTGTCCTGCGGCGCCGCGGCCCCGCGGCGCGCTCCCCGCCCCATGCAAACCCACCTCCGCCCGTTGTTCGCGCGCGCGTTCGCCTTCTGCGCGCTGCTCTCGTTTCTGACCGCTCTCCGCGCAGCCACCCTCAGCGGCAGCATCTCCAACCTCGCCACGCGCGATCTGCTCGAAGGCGGGCGCGTCGAGATTCCCGCGCTCAGCCTCGCCACGCTCTCCGACCACACGGGCCGCTACACATTCCCCGCGCTGCCCACCGGCACGCACGAGGCGCTCTTCTGGCGCTTCGGCGAGCAGATGGCCGTCCGCCGCGGCGACTGGAAGCTCGTCGGCTACGACACCAACGCCGACACCAACACCGGCGGCCGCGGCCAGCCCGTCTCTGCCGCCAAGCTCTACAACCTCGCCGCCGACATCCACGAAGACCGCGCCCTCGCCGCCACCAATCCCGCCAAGCTCAAGGAACTCCAGTCCCTCTGGGACGAGTGGAACAAGTCCAACGTGAAACCGCTGTGGGGCGCTGGATCGAGCGGCGACAACGACGGCCCCGAACCCGGCGCAGGCGGAAAGAAGAAACGCCAGAACGCCAAAGACTGAGACGTCAGCATATTTGCCGGCCATGTTTCCGCCCAGTTGCGCGCTGAGCTTCGCGTCAATGCCGTGAGCTGGCGGCCAAGCACTCCCGTCGCGCGGGCGATGATCCACTCATCGCGGACCGCGACGGAAACCCGTGCGGGTCGCCGAGCCTTTGACGCGATCAAGGGACCAAGAAGACCGTTGAAATCGACGACGTTCAGGTGCATCCCAGCGCAATCCCCCTGATCATCCGGCTATCCCGGGGATCAAACACCCCAGACATGAAGCGAACACTCCCGATCGGAATCATCGCGGCCGCGTGGCTTGCCCTCGCTCCCGCCGCACTCCCCGCCGCCGAGACCGCGGCTGCCTACGGCACGATCAACGGCCGCGTGCAGAATGTCGTGACCGGCCAGTATCTCAACAACGCCCGCGTTTCGATCAAAGGCACGACGCTCTCCGATCTCACCGACGAGTCCGGCACCTACCGAATCGCCCAGGTGCCGGCGGGGCCCGCTTTGCTGCAAGTGTTCTATACCGGCCTCGATCCGGAGGAGATTGCCGTCCGCATCGCCGGCGGTGGGACCGTGGTGCAGGATGTCAGCCTCACCAACGCCGCCCTCTACGGAAAAAACCAGGGCACCGTGAAGCTCGACGCGTTTGTCGTCTCCACCGGCCGCGACACCAACGCCAGCTCGATCGCCGTCAACGAGCAGCGCTTCGCACCGAATCTGAAAAACGTCGTCAACACCGACGCGTTCGGCGACGTCACCGACGGCAACGTCGGCGAGTTCCTGAAATTCCTTCCCGGCATCACGACCGACACCGATGTGAACGAGGGTGGCACCGTCACGACGATTTCCGTGCGCGGCTTCAGCTCGGGCATGACACGCGTTTCCAGCGACGGCGCCCAGCTGGCCAACACCGGGAGCGCGCAGGGCAACATCCGGACGTTTTATTTCAGCCAGGTCTCCGCCAACAACATCGCGCGTATCGAGGTCACCAAGGCACCCACGCCCGCGACGCCGGCCGACACTTTGGCGGGTTCCGTCAACATGGTCAGCAAAAGCGCGTTCGAGCGGAAGACCGCCCAATTCAACTACAGCCTGAGCCTCACCGGCAGCAGCCAGAACCTCAGCCTGCAACGCGAGGCATTCGTCAACGACGCGCAGGTTTACAAAATCAAACCGGGCGTGACGTTCGACTACACGCTGCCGGTGAACCGCGATTTCGGCATTGTCGTCACCGGCCAGAGCATCGACCGCCACACGGATCAGGCGCTCAACACGAAGACGTTTGGCACTGGGATCGCCGGAGCGACGAATGCGAACCCGTATTTGCAGTCGATTCGTTTCCTCGAGGGCCCGCGCCTCGCCTACCGCCGCTCGCTCGCCGTGAAGGCCGACTGGCGCGTCGCCACCTACTCGGTCCTTTCGGCCAGCTTCCAGACGAGCGCGTTTCTCAACCAGCGTTCGCCGGTGGAAACCGTGATCAACGTCGGCGCGAACGCGACGCCGACCATCGCGGGCGGCCGGCCGCTCACCTTCGGGCCCGATTTCACCAGCGGCGCGACCGGCCGCGGGAGCATGACACTCATGGGCGGGGCGGATTTCCAGCAGCCGGGTCGCACCCGGGCCGGGAATGTGCGCTACCGTTTCGACAACGGCGCCTGGCGCATCGAGGCCGGCGTCGACTACTCCATCTCCATCGGCGCGGTGCGCGACAGCAACGCCTCGCCGCCGCGTTTCCGCGGCATGGCGTTCAGCTACGCGACACCGATGCGCGTCGAATTTTCCAACATGGGCGACGTCTCGCCGAACACGATCCGGCTCTTCGACAACAACGACCGCGAAGTGAGCAAGTTCGACCTGCGCAATTTCCGCCTCGCGACCGCACAGAGCACCTATCGCGATTTCACCGACACGCTCGAAAGCGGCAAACTCGACGTCCGCCGGCAGCTCACGTTCCTCAAGTTTCCCGCCTCCGTGCAGGTGGGCGCGCTGACGCGCACACAGGAGCGCGACATCCGCCGCTACAATCCCGTGTGGACCTACACCGGCCCGGCCGACGTCTCGTTCATGGCCCACACCGACTACCGAACGCGGGCCGACCCGCGTTTCCGCGACATGCAGTGGCCCTCGGTGGTCAAGGCGTGGTCGGCGTGGCAGGCGAATCCCGCGCTCTTCACCCAGACGCCCGCGCAGATCGTCGCCACCGAGCAATTCAAGATCACCAACTCGGAATATGTGCGCGAGCGGGTGTCGGCTTCCTACGCGATGGTGGAGCTGCGGCCGTTTCAGCAACTCACGATATTGGGCGGTGTGCGCCGCGAGCAGACCTCCGTCGACGGACTCGGGCCCATCTTCGATCCCACCGCCGTGTGGGTGCGCAGTGCCGACGGGAGTTTCGCGCGGACGAGCGCGGGCGCGCGAATTCGGAAACCCGAGGCCGGTGCCGTCGGCTCTCTCCAGGAACTCGCGCTCACGCGCAAGGCGCGCGGCTTCCGCGCCAACCGCCTCTACGCCGGCAACTATCCCAGCCTCCACCTCAACTACAATTACAGCGCCAACCTGATCGCCCGCGCCTCGTATGCCGAGACCTACGGCCGGCCCGATTTCACGAACGTCATCCCCAACACCTCAATCACCGAGCTCGACATCAACAACGATCCCAACGCGCTCGACGGCCGGATCAGCGTGCGCAACCCCGGCCTGAAACCGTGGTCGGCGAAAAACTACGATCTCTCGCTCGAATACTACACGCCGCAGGGCGGACTCTTCAGCGCGGGCGTGTTTCGCAAGACGATCCGCGATTTCTTCGGCACCTCGACGATCATCGCCACGGCGCAGGACCTTGAGAATTTCGATCTCGATCCCCAATACCTCGGCTGGGAAATCAACAGCACCACCAACGGCGGCAACGCGCGTGTGGACGGCGTCGAGTTCAACGCCCAGCACTCCTTGCAGCCCCTCGGCGCCTGGGGACGGCCGTTTCAGGTGTTTCTCAACGGCACCAAGCTCAAGCTCTACGGCAGCCAGCGCTCCGACTTCGGTGGCTTCGTCCGCGGCACCTTGAGCTGGGGCGTCACCTACAACCAGAAGCGCTTCAAGGTGGTCGCACGATGGAACCATCGCGGCCAGCGGCTCGACTCCGTGGTCGCCGCCCTCAACCCGAACGGCGGGGTTTACACGATTCCCCGGACCATCATGGACCTGAACACCGAGTTCCGCGTGAGCCCGAAGCTCTCGCTTTTCGCCAACGCCCAGAACGTGTTCGCCGTGTCGGACAAGGTGGAGCGCTTCGGCGACACCACGCCGCCCTACGCGCGCCGCACCTCCGATACGAATACGGGTGTGCTGCTCGCCGCGGGTATCAAGGGCTCGTTTTGATCCGGAGGTCTTGGCCGGGCTGGAGTCCCGCGGCGAGCTGCGCTGCGAGTGGGCGCATCTCCCTGCTGGGGGCGCAGCGCATTTGGCCCGGGATGCGGATCGCTGCGATTGTCCCCGCAGCGTTCGCCAGCCGACGCGTTGTTCTGGCGGTCCCGACCGGTGCCGGAAAATGCGTTCGCCGCGCGCGTGCTTTTCGCCCAAGCGTGGAGGTGCCCCATGAATGCCTCACGATCTGTTTTCTTCGCCGGCCTGTTCCTGGCGGTTTCTGTCCGCGGCGCCGAGCCGCTGCCCGTTTTCTCCGAGGTCGAGGCCCAGCCCTTGCTCGCGCAAGCGAAGCGCGTCGCCGAGGCGCTCGCCTATACCGGCGGCCCGCTGCCCGAAGCCGAGCGGCGCGCGCTCGACGCCCTCCGCGCCGACACGCCCGAGGCCGCCGCGCGTGTGCAGGCGCTGCTCGACCCGCACTGCCTGTTCCTCGTCACGATCAATCCCGAGATGCGCGTGAAGGTCTCCGCCGGGCCCGCCGCCGCCGTTCTCATCGAACAGGGCTGGCGGCAATTTCTCGTGAAGGTCCGCAACGAGTCCGGCGCCACGGCCGCGCTCCGGGCCTCGAGTCCCAACGCCCAGCGGCTTTTCAACTCGCCCGCCGCCGAGGTGCCTGACCGCTGGCTTGAATTGCAGATGTTCGATGCGCAGCCGCTGCGTTCGACGCTGAGCGGCCTCGGGGTCGAGTATCGCATCATCCAGCTCCACAGCCGCGACGCGGGCCGCCGCGAGGCGAAGTTCTCCTTCGACGTGGGGCAGGGGACGCAGGACCTCGGCTATCGCGCGGAGATCGATGTGCTCTTCCGCTGCGAACCCGCGCGCGAGGTCGCGCTGCGCGTGCGCGACGAGCACGGCCGGCCCACGACCGCCGCGTTCGTGATTCGCGATCAGCAGGGGCGCGTCTATCCCTCGCAGGCGAAGCGGCTCGCGCCGGACTTCGCATTTCACCCGCAGGTCTACCGCGCCGACGGCGAGACGATCCGGCTCCCGGAGGGCCGCTACACGGTCGAATTCCAGCGCGGTCCCGAGTCGATCCCGCAGCGCCACGCGCTCACCGTGGACGGCGCGACGCGTGAGTGGAGTTTGCAGGTCCGGCGCTGGATCGATGCCGCCGCACTCGGCTGGATTTCCGGCGATCACCACATTCACGCCGCGGGCTGCGCGCATTACACCAATCCCACCGAGGGCGTGCATGCGCCCGACATGATGCGGCACTGCCTTGGCGAGGATCTCAAGGTCGGGGCCAACCTCACGTGGGGCCCGTGCTTCGATTACCAGAAGCAGTTTTTCACCGGCGTGGACGACAAGGTCTCCACGTTTCCCTACGTGCTGCGCTACGACATCGAGGTGAGCGGCTTTGGCTCGCACCAAAGCGGGCACCTCTGCCTGCTGCGTCTCAAGGACCAGATGTATCCCGGCGGCGACTCGATGGCGCACTGGCCTTCGCTCGGTCTCAACACGCTGCGTTGGGCGAAGGCGCAGGGCGCGCTCGTCGGCCCCGCGCACTCCGGCTGGGGCCTCCAGCCGATTGCGCAGGGCAGCCGCGATGCCGCCAACAGCAAGAACTCCGGCGACCTCCGCATGGCGACCACGGATCTGCCCAACTATGTCGTGCCGCCCTTCAACGGCATCGGCGCGAACGAATACATCGTCGATGTCACTCATCGCGTGCCGGGCCCGGACGGCAAGCTCGTGCCCGCGGTCGATTTCATCTCGACTGTGGACACACCCTACCTCTGGGAACTCAACATCTGGTATCACACGCACAATGTCGGCTTCCGCACGCGCATCAGCGGCGAGACGGATTTCCCCTGCATCTACGGCGAACGCGTCGGCCTCGGCCGCAGCTACGTGAAGCTGCCCGAGAAATGGACCTATGAGGATTGGTGCGAGGGCATCCGTGCCGGCCGCAACTACGTCGGCGACGGCAAGAGCCACCTGCTGGACTTCACGGCGCGGCACGGCGCGCTCGCCGCGACGATGGGCGAGGGCGAGAGCGAGCTGCGCCTGGCCGCGCCCGGAAAAATCCGCACCCGCGTGCGCGTCGCCGCCTACCTGCCCGTCGAGCCTGACCTCGAGATCAAGAAACGCCCGGTGAACGCCAAACCTTACTGGGACGTCGAGCGCGCTCGCCTCGGCACCACCCGCGAGGTGCCCGTCGAGCTGCTCGTGAACGGCTATCCCGTCGCGAAGAAAAACGTCGTCGCCGACGGCACGCTGCGCGACGTGGAGTTCGACGCCGAGATTGCCCGCAGCAGCTGGATCGCGGTGCGCGTGCTGCCGTCGTCGCACACCAATCCGATCTTCGTGCTTGTGGGCGATCAGCCGATTCGCGCCTCCAAGCGCAGCGCCGAGTGGTGTCTCGCCGGCGTGGATCAATGCTGGTCGCAGAAGGAGCGGTTCATCAAGCCGGCCGAGCTCGCCGACGCCCGCGCCGCCTACGAGCACGCGCGGGTGACCTATCGTAAGCTGATCACCGAGATGGTGGCGGACTGAGGCGGACGCGGACGTTGCTGTGATGAGTTCCCGCCGAGAATTCCTGTGCCGCGTCGCAGCCGGGGCGACGGCCGCCGCCGCGCTGCCGGTTTCCACGTCCGCTGCTGCTGCCGCGCCCGCGTCTGCACCGCCACCGGAGAAAATCAGCGCCCGCCACCGCCAGATCTTCGATGGCGACACGTGCACCTATTTCTACAACCCCGAGAAGTGGCTGCCCGAGGGCGGGCCCTACACGGCGAAGGCGATCCACCGCTTCGTCGACACGCTGGCCGACAGCGGCATCGACACATTCGCGATTAACGCCAACGCCTCGCGCGCGTGGTATCCCAGCAAGGTCATCCCCACGATCATCGACGGCTACCGTCGCGGTGACCGCGAATACTGCCGCGGCCACGCGATCTGCGCCAACGTCAACCTCGCCGATCCCGTCGCGGTGGAAAAATTCCTCGACGACTCCGTCGTGTTCCTGAACCGCTACCTCGATCTCAAGGAGGCCGGCGTCGACTGGCTCGCCGAGACCGCGGTCGCGTGCCGCCGCCGCGGCGTCGCGCCGTGGGTGAGCATCCGCATGAACGACATGCACGGGCACAGGAACTACGCCGGCAGCTATTTCAATTTGCCGCTGATGGCGCGCCCCGAGATGCGGCTCCACCGCAGCGCCTACTCGCCCACACAGTGGATCCCCGACTACCGCGGCGGCCTCAACTACGAGCGCGCGGAGGTCCGCGCGCAGATGTTCGCGCAAATCAAGGAGGTCGTGGAGGACTACGACTTCGACGGCCTCGAGCTCGACTGGTGGCGCAACGCCCTCTGCTGCGAGCCCGGCGCATCCGCCGAGACGGTCGCGATGATGAACGACTGGTTCCGCTCCATCCGCGCGCTCACGCAGCGCCGGGCGCAGCGCACCGGGCGGCCATATGCGTTTGGTTTCCGCATGCCCGGCCGGCTCGGCCCGTTGAAGAGCATCGGCCTCGACGGCGCCACGCTCTGCCGCGAGGGCACGCTGGACTTCGTCGTCGCCTCGCATTTCTGACGCACGGCCTGGGACATGCCGCACGACGAGCTGCGCCGCGAGCTCGGCGACCGCGTCGCGATCTACGGCGGCATCGAGGACGGCGTGAACTGGATGCCGACGCGCTCCGCCGACTCCAGCCTCGTGCGCGACATGCGCTACACGTCGTCGAGCCGCGAGCTGATGCGCGGCAACGCCGCCGGCAAGCTGGTCCTCGGCGCCGACGGCCTCGAGTGGTATAACTTCGTCTG
Source organism: Opitutaceae bacterium (assembly GCA_031411915.1). Classification (GTDB taxonomy): domain Bacteria; phylum Verrucomicrobiota; class Verrucomicrobiia; order Opitutales; family Opitutaceae; genus ER46. Next base: position 621 of record JANOCA010000118.1, on the reverse strand, counting down.
CACCGATCAGGCGAACCTCCCTGGCCTCATCTCCGACTACGCCGGCATGCGCGATCTGCACCGCCTCGATTGGCTGCGCGGCCAGCCCAAGCATTACTCGTTTTCCGACAAGCTCGGCCTGTTCCAGCAAATCCCGTTCGAGAACAGCCCGCAGGTCTCCGCCGTGTTGGAACGCGGCTGGCATCAGGCTTTCCGCCTGCCAATGTGCGCGGAGCCCGCGGACCGAGGCCTTGAGCTCGCGGTTCAAATCGTGCTGCGCGCCGCCGACCCGAGCGAGCTGCTCCATGTGTCATTCAACGGCTGCTGGCCCACGCGCGTCCACACCCGGAGCGACCGGCTGCTCTTTCCCTGCGGCACGCTCACGCACCACGTGGCGGCGAACACCGGCTGCAACTTCACCTTCCCCATCACCCTCGCGCGCGACGGCTGGAACGAAATCGTGGTCGAGAACGGCGGCGCCGGCGCGATCACCGTCGTCGGTGTCGAGCTCGCGATCCGATCGCGCGCGGGCGCGTAGCGAGAAGGTAGGAGCCCGCTTGCGGGCGATGTGTAGCGGCGGGGGGGCGCGCCCCCCCCCGGTTTTTGGAGATCCACAAACCGCCGGGGGGGGCGGCCCCCCCC
>JANOCA010000117.1:0-1600 GCA_031411915.1 Opitutaceae bacterium | reverse complement strand
GCCGCATTCCGCGCGGCCTTTTTGCTCGGTCGCCTGATCGAGCGAGCCGGCGCGGACGCCGGTGCCGTATTCCGCCTGACACGCAAGATGCACGAGCAGATCGGGCGGGATGCCGAGGCCGTAGAGCGCGTTGAGGGAGTTCTTCGTCGCGACCGTGACAGCCGACGAACTGGAGAAGCCTCCCTTGGGCACGTTGCCCGTGGTGATGAGGCGCAGACCCCGGAAGCCATCGCGGCCAAGGTGGAGCTGCACTTCGGCGCCGAGCCGGCCCTTCCGTAGCGTGCGGAGCGAGGCGATGGCGTTGCCGACGAGCGAGAACGGCCGGCGCATGTTGCTCGTCACCCACAGCGACGCGGGTGGCAGCGGATGACCGCGCGTGCGGCGATGTTGCAGTTCCTCGTCGCTGAAGTAGCCGAGCGCGAGCAGCAGGCTCTCGCTCATGCGCGTGCCGAATTCCTCGTAGGTGTTCCAATCGGAAATCTCCTCGCCGGGAAACATCGACGAGCTGTCGGCCGAGACGGCGTTCACGTTTTCGCGGAAGCGCGGGTTAGTGGGAAACAGATGGATCTGCCGATCGCCCGAGGCCTGCGTGGCGACGACGATCTGCTCGTCGCCCTCCGCGGTGCCTGCGCCGATGGGCATCTGCCAGGCGGGGCCGAAGAAGCGGCCCATGTCCGGGTGCATGAAGGCGATTCGGAAGCGACCGCCCGAGATGCCGAGCGCGACGGGCGCATCGGGCTTGAAGCCGAGCTTCTCCGTCGCGGCGGCCGTGATCAATTCCTCGAGCTGGCGCGCGATTGAGGCGGTCTGGGCCGCGGGTCGTTCAGCCGAGATGGCGCGTGCGGCCCGCTCGAGATCGGAGCCGCCGGCAAGCAGCGTCGCGCCGGCGTTGGCGACGACGCTTTCCAGCAGCGCGAGATCGGCGGGCCGGGTGACATCGGAGCAGAGCAGATCATACTCGGGGTCCGCGAGGGTGAGCGTGATGGTGCGAAGATCGCCGCCCTGCGCATGAAGCGCGGCGATGATGTCGGTGAGGTAGAACTGGTGCTGCGCGTTGTCGTCGGTGAGCGCGGCGAGGTGGCGGTGCAGCGTAGCGGCGCGGATGGCGTAGAGCGGGCAGTTGCCCTCCGTGAGATCGTCGAGCGCGCGGCGGGCGGCGGAATCCCCGATGGCGTCGATGTCGCGTTGCTCAATGAGGCTCGTGACGCGGCCGTTGGCACCGCGGACGACGCGGCCCTTGCCGTGGTTCTTCGGCGGCTCGTAGTCGGCCGTGAGCATCGTGAGGTCGGCCTCGCGCCCGCCGGCGCGGTGGGTTTCGCAAAGCCGCCGGTAGACTGAGGGCGTCACGATGCGATCGCCCATCGTGATCACGAGGAGCGGAGTGGTCTCGAGCAGCTCGGGCACGCTGAACGCCTCGAACGCCGCGTAGGCCGTGCCGCCGGCGGGGTTGTCGGAACGGACGTAGATGTTGTCGGCGCCGAGCGCGCCCGCGACCTCGTCGTGCTTGTAGCCGACGAGGCAGATGACCGGGGCGCGGCCCAGCGTGCGAAACGCCTCGATGGAGTGGCGGGCGAGCGGGGTGCCGGCGATCGGCTGGATG
>JANOCA010000116.1:0-11725 GCA_031411915.1 Opitutaceae bacterium | reverse complement strand
ACCGGCGTTGCTAAAGTTCGCGCACGACTGCATGGCCGACCAAGACCAAGACCAAAAAACCGAGCAGGCTTCCGAGAAAAAACTCTCCGAGGCGATGGAGCGCGGCCAGTTCGCGAAGTCGCATGAGGTCACGGTGCTCTTCCCGCTCGCGGCGGCCCTTGGCGTGTTGACGCTGACGGCCCCGGCGGCCTCCCGCAGTGTCGCGGAGTATTCCATCGGCATGTTCTCGCGCTTCGCGTTCACGCCGGTCGAGGCCAACACGATCGTGCCGCAGTTGGGCGAGGCGATGATGGTGTTTGGCGGCGTCATCGCGCCGCTGCTGGTTGCGGTCGCCGTCGCGGTGGTGCTCGCGGGTGGTGTGCAGAGCGGATTCCAGCTCTCGCCGAAGGCTGTCGGGATCAAATTCGAGAATCTCAACCCCGTGGCCGGCTTTCAGCGCATTTTCTCTAAGTCGGTCTTCGTCCGCGCCGGGATAGACATCCTCAAGCTCATCTCGATCGGCCTGGCCCTGTGGCTCGGCGCCAAGGGCCTGATCAGCGACCCGCTGTTCAGCTCGCCGGTGGAGACGGCCTATCTCGGGCAGTTCCTCAATAGCGCGACGCTGCTGTTCCTCACGCGCCTGCTTTTCGCCCTGGCGATCGTCGCCGCGATCAGTTTCGGCTACGAAAAATTCAAGACCTCGCGCGATCTGATGATGACGCGCACCGAGGTGAAGGACGAGCGCAAGCAGGCTGAAGGCGATGCTGGCACCAAGGCCGCCATGCGACGAATGGCGCGCCGTCTGATGCAGAAGCAGATGCTGGAGGCAGTGCAAACTGCGGACGTCATCGTGACCAACCCGACCCACTTTGCCGTCGCGCTGAAATACGAGCGCGGCATCGATCAAGCGCCCGTCGTGCTCGCCAAGGGCGAGAATCGCTTTGCGCAGCGCATCAAGGCCCTCGCAGCCGAGCACGGTGTGCCGACCGTGGAGAACAAGCCCGTCGCCCGCATGCTCTTTGCGATGGGCAAGGTCGGCGAGACCATCCCCGCCGAGCTCTACCAGGCCGTCGCTGAGATTCTCGCGGTCGTTTATCGCACGCACCGCTACTACTTCCACCGCCTTAAGTCCCGCCGGGTGGAGGCCACCGCCAGCGCATGAGTGCCGTCGCCGTCGGCCCTGTGGGCAACCCGATCTCGATGCTGCTGAAGCGGGCCGACCTGCTTTTCACCTGCGGCCTGTTCCTGACGGTGCTCCTGCTCATCATGCCGATCCCGGCGTTGATGCTGGACGCGTTCCTCGCGCTGAACCTCGGGCTCTCGCTCCTGGTGCTCCTCGCGATCGTCTACGTGAAGGACCCGCCGGAGTTCTCGAGTTTCCCGACGCTGCTCCTTGCGCTCACGCTTTTCCGCCTTGCGCTCAACATCAGCACGACGCGCCAGGTGCTCGTGAATGGCTACGCGGGCGAGGTGATCGAGGCCTTCGGCCACTTCGTGATCCGCGGCAACTACGTCGTCGGCGCCGTGGTGTTCCTGATCCTCGTCGTCATCAACTTCGTCGTCATCACCAAGGGCGCGGGCCGCATCGCCGAGGTGAGTGCGCGCTTCACCCTCGATGCGCTCCCCGGCAAGCAGATGGCGATCGATGCGGAGTTGAACGCCGGGATTATCGATGAGGTCACCGCCACGGCGCGCCGCGTGAAGGTGCAGAAGGAGGCGGATTTCTACGGCGCGATGGACGGCGCCTCGAAGTTTGTGCGCGGCGATGCGATCGCCGGCATCATCATCACTCTCATCAACATCGTCGGCGGCTTCGCCATCGGCGTCATGCAGATGGGTCTCTCGCTCGGCGAGTCGCTGCAGAAGTTCACGCTGCTCTCGATCGGTGACGGCCTCGTCTCGCAGATCCCCGCGCTCATCCTCTCGGTCGGCGCCGGTATCCTCGTCACGCGCGCCTCCGACAACACCAACCTCGGCACGCAGCTCGCCGGCCAGCTCTTTCGTTATCCGCAGGCGATGAAGATCTCCGCGGGCATGCTCATCGCGTTTGGCCTGATGCCCGGGATGCCGCTGATGCCCTTCCTCGTGCTCGGTGGCATCGCCGGTTTCCTCGGAAAAATCCTCGGCGATCAGGAAACTCAGACGGGCCACCCGCTCGGCGCAGAAGCCGCCGCCGCCGCCAGGCCTGCGCCCGCGAAGAACGCGAAGCCGGGCGGGCCCGGAGCGCCCAGTGCTTCCGGCGCGGAGGCCAAGCCCGGCGCGCCCGAGGACGTGCGCAAGTTGATCGATGTTGATATCTTCGCCATCGAGATTGGCGCCGGGTTGCTCGGCCTGGCCGACGCCAAGTCGGGCGGCGAACTGCTCGCCCGAGTGACTGGCGTGCGCAAGACCCTCGCCCGGGAGAAGGGCATCGTGGTGCCGCCGATCTCGGTGCGCGACAACCTCGAGCTCGACCTCAACGACTACCGTTTCCTGCTGCGCGGCAAGGCCGTCGCCCGTGGCTCCCTCATGCCCGGCCGCTGGCTCGCGATGAACGTCTCCGGCAGCAAGGTTCGCCTCAAGGGCACGCAGACGCGCGAGCCGGTCTTCCAGCTCGACGCCACATGGATCGACGAGACGGAGAAGAAGACGGCCGAGCTCAACGGCTTCACCGTCGTCGATCCGGCTTCGGTCTTGATCACGCATCTTTCCGAGACGCTGAAGCTGAATGCGCACCACCTCCTCGGCCGCCAGGAAGTCCAGCACATCGTCGATCACATCAAGGTGAACCAGCCGGCGCTCGTTTCGGAGCTGCTGCCCGATCTCGTGACGCTCGGCATCATCCAGCGCGTCTTCCAGAATCTGCTCCGCGAGAACGTCGCGATCACCAACCAGCCGCTCATCCTCGAAGGCATCGCGGACTTTGCCTCGCTCTCGAAGAACCCGGACGACTTGAGCGAACTCGTCCGCCGCCGGCTCGGGTTGTATTTCGTGCCCGAGTTCGAGTGCCGCCCCGGCGTCGTCCGCGCGATCACAATCGATCCGCGTCTCGAGCAGTGGCTCGCGTCCAAGATCCACCGCTCGCCGACCGAGGTCGGCCTCGTGCTGGATCCGGCCACGGGCCGCCACATGCTGGAGCAGATCACGCGGCACACCGCCGAGATGATCCAGCAGGGCCAGCCCGCCGTGATCGTCGTGTCCGCGGAGATCCGTCTGCCGCTGAAACGTTTCTTCGAGTCATCGTTCCCCCGCGTGACCGTGCTCTCCTACCAGGAGCTGCCGTCGGCCACGGAAATCGAAAACGCCGGCATCATCGCCGCGCCGGCGCACGTGGCCCGCGCCGAGTTGCCACTCAAGGCCGCCGCCTAACCCATGTCCGCCGTCGCCCAATTCTTCGCCCCCGGCACCTACAAGTTCACGGTGCGCTCGACCGACGAGGCCGTGTCGCTCATCCGCGAGAAACTCGGGCCCGGCGCGCGCGTGCTCTCGGTGCGCAACGCCGCCGCGCCCGGTCTGAAAAAATTCTTCGCCGCGCCGCGCCTCGAGGTCATCGCGCAAGTGGACGCCGAGACGCCCGAGGCCGCGACGATGGACGAGACCTCGGATGAACCGGCGCTGCCGGATTTTGGCACCGAACAACCGGCCACCGCGCGGGCGCGCCTGGCGCCGTTCCCCTCGACGATCGGCCTCACCGGATTGCTGCGCCGCACTGGAATTTCGGAGACCGCGTTGCAGCGCCTGCAGGCCGGGCCGAATTGGTCCGAGCTCAACGCCTTGCCGCTGCACCGCGCGCTCGCGGAGACCGCGAGCCTGTTGCGCTCCCAGGTCGAGGGCCGGACGATGCGCGCGCCGCTCTCACGCGCCGCCTTCCTCGGCTCCGCCGGGGTGGGGCGGACCACCGCCCTCTGCAAGTGGATCGCGCGCGAGACTTTCCGTCGGGCGCGCACGGGCCATGTCGTGAGCGTGGAGTTTGACCGGCCCAACGCCCTCGGGCCGCTGCCGGTTTTCAGCGAGGCGCTCGGCGTGCCGCTGGCGCATTTCCCCTGCGGGACGGAACCCGCGGTGGCCGGCGGCTTCGTGTATTTCGATCTGCCGGGCCTCTCGGTGCGCCGCCCGTCGGACAACGCCTCGATCGAGTTTTTCCTCGAGCGCGAGAAGATCACCGAGCGCGTGCTCGTGCTCAACGCCGCCTACGATCGCGCCTCGCTCCGCGACGCCTACGCCGCGGGCCGCGATCTCGGGGCCACGCACCTCGTTTTCACGCACCTCGATGAAGTGCCGCAGTGGGGCAAGCTCTGGGACTACCTTTTCGATGAGGAAGTCGAGCCACTGTTTTTGGCCACCGGCCCGTCGCTCACCGGCGACTGCGAGGAAGACGTCCCCGGTGCGATCATGCGCCGCACGCTGCCCGACGACGACCAACCCCCCGCCGCCTGACTCCCATGCGTTTCGTATTCCTCATCGGCGGATTCGCCGGATTCCTCATCGCCGGCGCCTGCAGCCTCTGGGCCGGGCACGAGGGCAACCGCACGTTCCTCGACGCCGCGGTCGGCTGCCTCGTCGGCGCGCATCTCTTCCGGTGGTTCTGGACCGTGCTGCTTCACGGCGTCCGCGATTCCCAGATCTCACGCGCCCATGCCGCCGCTGCGGCAGCCACCACACCCATCGCCAAGACCAAGTAACACTTTCCTCCACACCACATGAACACCGCCACAGTCACCACCCTCCCACCCATGGCTCCCGGCACGGATGCCTCATCCACCGCCAACATCTGGCGCGCTTACCAAGGAGTGTCCGCCCGAGCCGTCGATGAGAAGGAACTCATCGAACGTTACCTGCCCCTCGTCCGCAATGTCGTGGATCGCATCAAGCTCAACGTGCCCGCGCACGTGGACGCCGACGACCTCTACAGCGTGGGCATCACCGGCCTCATCGCGGCGGTCCGCAAATTCGATCCCAACCAGGGCGCCACTTTCGCCAGCTACGCCGCGATGCGCATCCGCGGCGCGATTCTCGACGAGCTCCGTCGCATGGACTGGTGCCCGCGCCGCGCCCGCGCCCGCTCGCGCAAGCTCAAGTGCGCCATCATCGAGGCCGAGCAGAAGCATGGTCGCGCCGCCACCCCGGCCGAGGTCTGCGAGGTGCTCAACATCGGTCCCAAGGAATATGAAAAGTGGGTCGAGGAGGCGAAACCGGTGACGTTCATCGCCATTGACCAGCAGTCGGAAAATGACGACGGCCCCGGCGCTTCCCTGCATGAACTTCTTGCCGACGAGTGTGATAAAACCGGTCGCGATAACCTGGAGAAGGCCGAGATGCTCCAACTTCTCACTCAACGAATCGCCGAGCTGCCCGATATACCGAAGAAGATCCTTGCGATGTATTACTTCGAAAACATGCGGCTGGCCGAGATCGCCCAGGTGTTTCACCTGACGGAATCGCGCATCTGCCAGATTCACGCCCAGACCATCCTCGGCCTGCGCGGCTGGCTGCAGCGCATGCGCGATCGTTAAACGCCGTGACCGCACCGCTCCCGATTCCCGCTGGGCATAGGGCGCGCCGGTCGCACCGAAACTCACCTTTCATCGCATGCTGATCATCGTCGGCTCAGTCATCGTGATGGTATCCACCATCGGGGGCTTCATGATCGCGGGTGGCAACCCGGTCGTGCTGCTGCACGTCTCGGAATTCGTGGTCATCCTCGGCGTCGCCGCGGGCGTGCTCGTCATCGCGAGCCCGGGCCACGTCATCAAGGAGATCATCCACAAGATTAAGGACGCCCTGGCCGGAAAGGCGCCCGGTCAAAAGGAGTTCAGCGACCTGCTCAAGCTCCTGTATGAGATTTTCATGGTCGGCCGTCGCAACGGCCTGATTGCGCTCGAGGAGCACGTGATGGACCCGAAGAAGAGCCCGATTTTCCAGCGCTACGCCTCGGTGCTCGGGCACCACGAGCGGCTCGAATTCATCTGCAATGGGCTCAAGCCCGTCATCGACGGCAAGATCAAGCCGGACCAGCTCGAGGAGCTGATGGACGCCGAGCTCAAGACCAAGACCGCCGAGGCGCATCACCCCATCCACATTCTCCATCTCGTCGGTGATTCGTTGCCCGGCATCGGCATCGTCGCGGCCGTGCTCGGCATCATCAATACGATGAACGCCATCGCCGAAGGCCCCGAGAAGGTCGGCGAAAAGGTCGCCGCCGCGCTCACCGGCACGCTGCTCGGAATCTTCGTGGCCTACGGCTTCGTGAACCCGCTGGCGAACCGCATCGAATTCAACAACCAGAGCGACGAGCAATTCCTCAAGTGCATCAAGCAGGCGATCGCCGGCTTTGCCAAGGGCCTCGCCCCGCTCACCGCGGTCGAGGTCGCGCGCCGCTCGCTCGACAGCAACGTCCAGCCCGGCTCCGCCGAACTCGAGGCCGCGCTCAAGGCGCTGCCCGCGAAATAAGGAACCACGACCATGGGCGGAGGTGCATGGAAGGTGGCTTACGCGGACTTTGTGACCGCGATGATGGCGCTGTTCATGGTGCTGTGGATTTCCGCGCAAGATAAGGAAATCCTGATCTCCACCTCGCAGTATTTTCAGAGCCCGTTCCGTTCGCCGCTCGAGGCGACGTCGGGCGTGATGCCCTTCAACAGCAACAAGACCACGCAGAGCCAGGGCAAGGGGGCCGAGAAGGACCAGGAGAAGGACAAGCAGATCAACATGACTTTCCTCAACTCGGTCGCGGCGGATTTCTACCGCCTGCTGCACCTTGATGAGTCGCTCGAGGGCAAGCCCATCGACATCCAGGTGACGACCGACGGCCTGCGCGTGAGCCTCTTCGATCGGGCGAATCGCCCCTTGTTTGTGCCGGGCACGACGGAATTCACGGAGTGGGGGACCTTCGTCCTCCAGAACATGGCGTGGACCATCGAGCGGCACCGCTTCAAGGTCACCATCGACGGCCATGCCCGCCCCGAGGCCGCCGTCGCCAAGCCCAATTACACCATCTGGGAACTCTCCGCTGATCGCGCGAACTCCGCCCGCCGCACGCTGGTGCATTACGCCGTGGCCCCTGCCCAGATCGAGCGGGTGACCGGCTACGGCTCCACCAAGCCGGTGCCCGACGAACCGCCGGCTTCGGATTCCAACGACCGCGTGACCCTCCACCTCACCCTTTCAGCGCAAGACAAACCCAAGGACGGCAGGCTGGTGGACAAGAAGGTGCCCATCCTGCCGGGAGAGGGGTCGTCGCCATGATGTCCTTCATGCAGGGCAAGCGGGCGCTGGCTTCGGAATCGCTTCGGCCCTTGGCTCGGCAGGTAGTCGATCACCCGCATGGTGTGGCGGCTACCCTGAGATTGCCGCAATTCGCGTCGCTGGCCTCGGCGGAGCTGGGTTCAAACGTCGAAGTGGTCAAAGAAGGAGACAAAGTGGTCCGGCTCGTCGTGAACTGCGCCTGCGGCGAGCGCATCGAGATCGAGTGCCTGTATTCCGCGGGTCGTTGATCCGGGCGGCCTCACGCCGCCGGGTTTCCGTCGGCGAGGGCCAGGGCAGGCAAATCCTGCCGGTCGCGCGATGCGGGGTGGAAAGAAGTGAACGGCTGAAATGATCTGCCTATTTCTAAAATTTTAAGACGCGTCTTTCCAATGGTTTGGAGGACGTGTGGGATGCCGGGCACGCGGTTAGCAATAGTGCCGGCAACCATGAATATCGGCATCTACCAATCGGCTTCCGCCCTCTCGGCGCTTGAGCGTTGGCAGGAGTCCGTTTCCCAAAACATCACCGCCAGCCAGACGACCGGCTATCGCAAGCGCGTCGTGAACTTCGCGGCGGAGATGGGCGGCGAGATCCTCACCGAGCGCGGTGGCGGTCGCGCCGGTGGCGAGACGGCGATGCAGATGGCTTTCCCCCGCGTTGAGCAGAGCCTGAGCTTCAAGCCGGGCGAGACGCAGGCCACGCGCCGCGACCTCGATGTGGCGATCCCGGGCGACGGCTTCTTCGAGGTGCAGCGTGAGGATGGCTCCCGCGCCTATACGCGCAGCGGCTCATTTGCCCTGAAATCCGACCGCACGCTCGTCACGGGTGACGGCGCGGCGGTGCTCACCGATGCCGGCTCGCCCATCACGACGATCCTCGGTGGCGGCAACATCGTCATCAATCCCGACGGCACCGTGGTCCAAGGCGACACGTCGCTCGGCCGCATCTCGGTGCAGAAGTTTGCGAACAACAACCTGCTTCAGCACCAGCCGGGTGGATGCTTTCTCCCGGGCAATGCCGGTGCGCCCACGCGCGTCGAGCAGCCGGAGCTGATGCAGGGTTATCTCGAGTCGAGCAACGTCAGCGCGCTGCGCGAGATGGTGGACCTCGTCCTCATCTCCCGGGCCTACGAGGCCAACGACAAGGTCATCAAGGCCGTCGACGAACAGATGGGCAAGACCCTCCAGGCTCTCGGTTAACCGCTCCTCCCTCCACGATCATGAATCTCTCCCTGTATTCAGCCGCCACGGGCATGGAGGCGCAGCAGCTCAACCTGAACACGATCGCGAACAACCTCGCGAACGTGAACACCCCCGGCTTCAAGCGCAGCAAGATCGAGTTTCAGGATCTGCTCTACCAATCCCCGCGCGCCTCCGGCACGGATTCGGGCGCCGGCAACCTCGTGCCCACGGGCGTCGAGGTCGGCAACGGCTCTCGTGTCGCCGCGACCTCGAAGGTTTTCACGCAGGGCCAGCTCACCAATACGGGCGAGAAGCTCGACATCGCCATCCAGGGCGACGGCTTTTTCGAAGTTCAGCGCCCCGATGGCACGGTTGGTTTCACCCGCGCCGGCTCCTTCAAGCTCAGTGCGCAAGGCCAGGTCGTCACCGTCGATGGCCTGCCGATCCTGAGCGGTTTCCAACCGATCCCCCCCGGGGCCACGAGCGTCGGGGTTTCCGAAGATGGCCAGGTAAGCGTGCAGACCGCCACCGGCACGCAGCGCTTCGCGATCACGCTCGCTCGCTTTGCCAATCCCGCCGGCCTTCGCAGTCTCGGTGGCAATTTGTATGAGGAGACTGCCGCCTCCGGCACGCCCGAGGTCGGTAAGCCCGGCGAGCAAGGCTACGGCCGCACCGTGCAGGGTTACATCGAGGCCTCCAACGTGAACATCGTCGAGGAGATGGTGAACCTCATCGTCGCCCAGCGCGCCTACGAGATTAATTCCAAGTCGATCCAGACCTCGGACGAGATGCTCCAGAACATCGCGAACATGAAACGCTGATGACGACGCACACCCGCCAATCCTGCTCGATCGTTCTCTCCGCGTGCGCCGCGGTTTCCCTCGCGGGCCTCACGTGGCTGCGCGCCGATCCGGTGGCCGCGCCCGCTGTGGTCCCCGCTTCCGCCGAGGCCGGCGCCTCGACCTTTTCCCGCGAGCAAGCGCTCGCGGCGCTGACCCGTGCGGTCTCCTCCCGTTTCAATCTCGAGGGCGACCTCCAGCTCGAGCTGCTCCGTCCTTGGGTCGCCCCGAGCCGCACCGCGCTTTCCTGGGATCTCGAGGTGATCGAGTATCCTTCAGCCGCCACCTCCACGATGATGTTCCGGTGCCGGATCATCGCTGATGGCGTGCAACTGCCGGAGACCAATCTTCTCGTCCGCGCCCAGCTCTGGCGCGATGCCTGGACCGCCCGCCTGCCCGTGGTCAACGGCAGCATCTTCGACTCGTCCGCACTCGAAGCCCGTCGGGTCGACTCGCTGCGTGATCGCGAGGCGTTGCCCGCCACCGTCGGTGATCGTTCCTATGTTTTTGCGCGGGCCGTCGGCGCGGGCCGCATGCTCACTTGGCGCGATGTCGCGCGCCGCCCGCTCGTCCGCAAGGGCGATGTCGTGGAAGTGTCCGCAGCCGAGGGCCAGCTCGTCGTCACGATGAAGGCGCTGGCTTTGGAAAACGGCGCGCAGGGCGAGACGGTCACGGTGCGCAATCCCGAATCCCGCCGGAACTTCTCCGCCCTCGTCGTCGACGAGAACCGTGTCCAAGTCCGCTTCTAATCCCGTGAAAAATTCCCGCATCGTCCATCCTTTCCGCTCCCTGTCCGTGGCCCGCACGGTCAGCCCGCTGCTCGTGGGCGCGGCGGCGGCCGTGCTGTTCACTGCGCTCGCGCCCATCCTCCGCGCCGATTCGCTGTGGAACAGCGGTGGCCAGCCGTCGCGCAGCATGTTCGCCGACCGCAAGGCCGCCCTGAAGGGCGACATCCTCACCATCGTGGTGGCGGAGTCCGCCGTGGCGCAGAGTTCGCAGAACAAGTCCTCCAACCGCGAGTCCTCGCTCGAGGACGCCATCTCCCGTTTCGTTTATGCCGGCCTCGCCACGGCGCAAAAGGGCCAGCTCCCCGGCACGAGCGGCACCGGCAAAGCCAGCTACTCCGGTGGCGGCGACGTGAGCAACACCCAGAGCCTCTCCGCCCGCGCTGCCGTGCAGGTCACCGATGTGCTGCCCAACGGCAACCTCGTGGTCGAGGGCGTCCGCGTCGTGACCTTCTCCGGCGAGACCCAATACGTCGTGCTCCGCGGCATCGTCCGCCACGACGATATCTCCCGCGAAAATAGCGTCGTCTCCACCAATATCGCCGATGCCCGCGTCGAGTTTCACTCCGAGGGCACCCTCACCGAGGCGCAGAAGCGCGGCTGGCTCGCCAAGGTCTACGAAAAACTCCGCCCCCTCTGATCCGGAAATTATCCTCAGGATTTGGAACGGATTCCACCGAACATGATGTTCACGCTCTTCAAAAAAATCGCCGGCCGCGGCCCCTTGGCTGTCGCTCTCGCGCTGGGTCTCGCCTCCGCGGCGCACGCCTCGCGCCTCAAGGACCTCACTCTGGTCGAGGGTGGCCGTGAGAATCAGCTTGTCGGTTACGGCCTCGTCGTCGGCCTCGCCGGCGACGGCGACAGCAACGCGATCGCGACCCTGCGCAGCGTGGCCAACCTGCTCCAGCGCTACGGCATCACCGTCAGCGCCACCGATCTCAAGGCGAAGAATGCCGCCGCCGTCATGATCACGACCGAGATCGGTCCGTTCATGAAGCCCGGCGCGCGCATCGATGTGAACGTCGCCTCCATGGGCGACGCCAAGAGCCTCCAGGGCGCCGTGCTGCTCCAGACGCCGCTGATCGGCGCCGATGGCCGCGTCTATGCCGTCGCGCAGGGTCCGGTCGCCATCGGCGGATTCTCCGGCGGCGCCGGCGGGGCCGGCGGCTCCTCGGTGCAGAAAAATCACCCGACCGTCGGCAACATCTCCAGCGGCGCGATCGTTGAGCGCGAGATCCCGGCGACCTTCGTGCGCGACAACACCCTCCGCCTCCTCCTGCACAACCCGGACTTTACCTCCGCGGCCCGCATGGCCGATGCCATCAACCTGAAGTGGGAAGCCTCCGCCATCGCGGTCGACTCCGCCACCATCTCGGTTGCGCTCCCCGCCACCTATCGCGGCCGCGACGTCGCCTTTATCGCCGAGCTCGGCCAGATCGAGGCGTCGCCCGATACGCTCGCCCGCATCGTCGTCAACGAGCGCACGGGCACCATCGTCGCCACCTCGACCGTCCGGCTCTCGCAGGTCGCCATCTCCCACGGCTCGCTCACGATTAGCGTCAGCTCAAACGTCGGCATCAGCCAGCCCAACGCCTTCAGCGGCGGGCAGACCGCCGCCGCGCAGAGCACCAAGACCGACATCAACGAGGCCAAGGGCGGTTTCCAGATCATCAATGAGCCGCCGACCATCGAGCGCCTCGCCGCCGCCCTCAACGCC
>JANOCA010000115.1:0-2294 GCA_031411915.1 Opitutaceae bacterium | reverse complement strand
TCCAGCGCCCGCTCCATCTCCTCGCGCGCCGGCAGCCGCGCCGGATCGATCGTGAACGAGCGATCGCCGCGCTGCGACCACGCGACCGAGGCAATCCAATCCTCGGGATGGTGGATGAGGTGGAAGTTGCGCGCGACCTCGGCGAACAGATACGCGACTATCGCGCGCAGCGGCACGCCGGTTTCCTCGACGACCGCGCCCGTCGCCATCGCGCGCCGCAGCACGGGATCGCGCCAGCCGGCGAAGAGCGCGGTGAGCGTCGCGTCGGCTTTCTGCGTGGCGCCCTGCGCATCGGCGCCACCGTCGGTCAACTGCGCGATGAACCATGCGCGATTCTCGGCGAGCTTAACCCGCAGCTCCTCGCGCGTCACGAGCAACGGGAGTTGGCGCAGGACGCTCGCGATCCACACGCGGCTCTCCCGGCCAAGCGCGCCGTCGGCCACGAGGTCGTCCTCGATCACCTTGAAGAAATCCGTCTCGAGCGGGAGGCGGATGAGCAGCGCGGCGATCTCCGCGACCTTGCCGGTGAGCTTGCGGATCTCGCTCGTCGTGAGCCGGGGGCCTGAGGTGCTCTCCGCGTAGGCGCCGCCCGACCATTTCCACGCCTCGCGATCGCGATCGATCGTGTAAGGAAAGATCACCTGGAAGCGATCCGCGGGCACGGGATAGGTGCCGATGATGCGGAAATTCTCGCGCGGGTTCGACGAGATGAGCGTGCCGCATTCCGCGCGGCCTTTTTGCTCGGTCGCCTGATCGAGCGAGCCGGCGCGGACGCCGGTGCCGTATTCCGCCTGACACGCAAGATGCACGAGCAGGTCGGGCGGGATGCCGAGGCCGTAGAGCGCGTTGAGGGAGTTCTTCGTCGCGACCGTGACCGCCGACGAGCTGGAGAACCCGCCCTTGGGCACATTGCCGGTGGTGATGGGGCGGAGGCCTTGAAAACCATCGCGCCCGAGATGGAGCTGCACCTCGGCGCCGAGGCGGCCCTTGCGCAGCGTGCGGAGCGAGGCGATGGCGTTACCGACGAGCGAGAACGGCCGGCGCATGTTGCTCGTCACCCACAGCGACGCGGGCGGCAGCGGATGCCCGCGCGTGCGACGCTGTTGCAGCTCCTCGTCGCTAAAGTAGCCGAGCGCGAGCAGCAGGCTCTCGCTCATGCGCGTGCCGAATTCCTCGTAAGTGTTCCAGTCGGAGATCTCCTCGCCGGGGAACATCGTCGAGCTGTCGGCCGCGACGGTGTTCACGTTTTCCCGGAAGCGCGGGTTGGTGGGAAACAAATGGATCTGCCGATCGCCGGAGGCCTGCGTCGCGACGACGATCTGCTCGTCGCCTGCCGCGGTGCCCGCGCCGATGGGCATCTGCCAGGCCGGGCCGAAGAAGCGGCCCATGTCCGGGTGCATGAACGCGATTCGGAAACGGCCGCCCGAAATGCCCAGCGCGACCGGAGCATCGGGCTTGAAGCCGAGCTTTTCCGTCGTGGCGGCCGCGACGAGTTCCTCGAGCTGGCGCGCGATCGACGCGGTCTGAACCGCGGGTCGATCGGCTGCGATGGCGCGCGCGGCGCGCTCGAGATCAGAGCCGCCGGCAAGCAGCGTCGCGCCGGCGTTGGCGACGACGCTCTCCAGCAGCGCGAGATCGGCGGGCCGGGTGACATCCGAGCAGAGGAGATCATACTCCGGGTCCGCGAGCGTGAGGGTGATGGTGCGGAGATCGCCGCCCTGCGCGTGAAGCGCGGCGATGATGTCGGTGAGATAGAATTGCCGCTGGGCATTGTCGTCGGTGAGCGCCGCGAGGTGGCGGTGCAGCGTGGCGGCGCGGATGGCGTAGAGCGGGCAGTTGCCCTCCGTGAGATCGTCGAGGGCGCGGCGGGCGGCGGAATCCCCGATGGCGTCGATGTCGCGTTGCTCGATGAGGCTCGTGACGCGGCCTTTGGCACCGCGGACCACGCGGCCCTTGCCGTGGTTCTTCGGCGGCTCGTAATCGGCCGTGAGCATCGTGAGGTCGGCCTCGCGACCGCCGGCGCGGTGGGTTTCGCAAAGCCGCCGGTAGACCGAGGGCGTCACGATGCGATCGCCCATCGTGATCACGAGGAGCGGATTGGTCTCGAGCAGCTCGGGAACGCTGAACGCCTCGAACGCCGCGTAGGCCGTGCCGCCGGCGGGGTTGTCGGAGCGCACGTAGATGTTGTCGGCGCCGAGCGCGCCCGCGACCTCGTCGTGCTTGTAGCCGACGAGGCAGATGACCGGGGCGCGGCCCAGCGTGCGAAACGCCTCGATGGAGTGGCGGGCGAGCGG
>JANOCA010000114.1:0-13620 GCA_031411915.1 Opitutaceae bacterium | reverse complement strand
CGAGGGCCGCCTCAAGTCGCCGGAATACGTCGCGAGCATCACACGCGTCTATCGCCAGGCGCTCGACGAGGTAATGGCCGCTCTCACCGGGCTCGCCGCCCCGAAGTTCGAGCCGAAGACCGCCCGCTACGAACTTGAGATGAGCTTTTCCCGCGGCCTCTATCCCGGCTGGTTTCGCGGCATCAACAACCAGGAACTCGCGCACGCGCGCTTCGGCACCAAGCGCGGCGTGTTCCTCGGCGAGATCACGCGCGTGCAAAACGAGACGGTCTCACTCCGCCTCGCCTCCCCGCTCAAGCCCGGCGACGGCGTGGTCTTCGACGCCAGCAATCCCGCCGAGCGCGAGGAAGGCGGCCGCGTTTACCAAGTCGATCCGCGCGAGGCCGCGACCGACACCGAAGTCGCGCTCCATTTCGGCCGCGGTGACATCGACTGGCGCCGCGTGCGCCCGGGCCAGCTCCTTTGGAAAACCAACGACCCCGCGCTCGACCGCGAGGTGCGCACGACCTTCGAGGGCGACAAGATCCGCTTCCAACGCCCCATCGCCTTCGAAGTCCACGGTCGCGCCGGCACGCCGCTCACGCTCATCGCCAAAGACGGCGTCGGCCACGTCGTGCAGCTCGACTCCTCCGTCCCACTCGCCGCCGCCGAGACAACCCCGCTCACCCCCGAACGGCTCCGCGAGCAGCTTGGCCGCCTCGGCGGCACGCCTTTCAAGCTCGGTGAACTTCGTTCCCTGCTCGAGGGCGATGTGATTCTCCCCGTCAGCGAGCTCAACCGCCTCCGCCGCGAGATCGCCAACGCGCTCGACACTCTCCGCGCCGCGCCGAAGCGCTGGCAGCTCTGTGACTCCACCCCGTCTTCGCAACCCCACTTCCAGCTTCAAACGGCTCCGCCTTCTGCTCCGCCAGAGCTGATCGCCGTCATCCGCCTGCCCGAGCAGCTCGACGCCGCCTGGACCGCCGGCGTCCGCACCATCTACTGCGAGTTTGAGAACCCGAAGCACTACCGCGACACGGTCGGTCGCTTTCGCGAGCTTCAGGTTTCCGGCTCTCAGCTCTCGACTCCTGGCTCTCCGCTTCTTCCCAGTATCTGGGTTGCCCCGCCCCGCATCTTCAAACCCGGCGAGGAGTGGATCCTGAAACAAGTCCGTTCCTGCGAGGCCGACGGCTACCTCTGCCGCAACTACGATCACCTCGCCTTTTTTGCCGACGATCGACGTCGCGGCGATTTTTCGCTCAACGTCGCCAACCCCGTCACCGCCGACTACTTCATCCGCGAGCACGGCCTTGAGCGCGTCACCGCCAGCTACGATCTCAACATCACCCAGCTCGAGGCCCTCCTGCAATCGGCCCCCGGCGCATGGTTCGATCTCACGATTCACCAGCATATGCCCATGTTTCACATGGAGCACTGCGTGTTCTGCGCGTTTCTCTCCAAGGGCAAGGACTACCGCGACTGCGGCCGTCCGTGTGACACCCATCGTGTCGCCCTCCGCGATCGGGTGGGCGCGGATCTGCCGCTAAGAGCCGACGCCGGCTGTCGCAACACCGTCTTCAACAACCGCGCCCAGACCGGCGCCGAATACGTCGCGCGCCTGCTCGAACTCGGCGCCCGCAGCTTCCGCGTCGAGTTTGTCAACGAAAGCGCCGAGGAAGTCGCCCGCACGCTCTCGCGCTACGCCCGCCTGCTGCGCGGTGAAATCACCGGCGCCGACCTCTGGCGCGAGCTCAAGCTGCTCAACCAACTCGGGGTCACCCGGGGTCAGATGGAAACCGCGCCCCGCGTCATCACGCGCAAGGTCTAGCCCTCTAAAAAAGCCAAGGCGGGGTCGCTTGCGCGACCCCGCCAGGTCCAGCTTCAACTCAACAGCCCCGTGGGCTGAGCCCACACGAACTGTTGGCCCATTTTGACCCAACACGCATATGCAGGTTCCCCACCTTTCTTTTTTCGTTGGTCAAAAAATACAGCCCCGCACCCCCCGGTTTTTCTAGTGTCGAGTTCGGGCCGAAAACCACCTAACCCTTTCCCATCAACTCCATGCCGACCCCCGTCACCGCCCCGCCTCTCGCCGCGAGCGGCCCCGCCAAGGTCTCCGATCTCGAAATCAAGGACGCCCATCTGATTTTCAGCGCCGTGTGGCAGGAACTTGAGGCGGACTTCGGCCGCGAGAACCTCCGCTTCCCCAAGGAGATCATCCTCCTCGGCGGCGCGCCGGGCGCGGGCAAAGGCACCAACACCGCCTTCATCACCCAGAGCCGCGGCCTCACCTGCGCCCCGATTGTCGTCAGCGCCCTGCTCGACTCCTCGGAGGCCCGGGCCCTCAAGAATGCCGGCAACATGGTCGGCGATCGCGAGGTCGTCGGGCTCCTCCTCCGCGCCCTGCTACGCGCCGAATACCGCGACGGCGTCATCCTCGACGGTTTTCCGCGCACCAAGGTTCAGGTCGAGTGCCTCAAGCTCCTCTTCGATCGGATGCAGGCGCTCCGCCGCGAATTCTACGACACCCCGCTGAGCCTCCATTTCCGGCAGCCCACGATCCACATCATGGTGCTCTTCATCGACGAGCGGGAATCCGTGCGCCGCCAGCTCAAGCGCGGCCGCGAGACGCTCGCCCACAACGAGGAGGTCCGGCGCTCCGGCATCGGCGAGCTGCGGGAGGATCGGCCCACCGACCACGATGCCCACCTCGCCCAGCGCCGCTACCGCGTGTTCAAGGAGCAGACTTGGGATGCCCTCCAGTCGCTGAAGGAAATCTTCCACTACCACTTCATCAACGCCCAGGGCTCCTTCGAGGAGGTCGAGCAGAACATCCTCCGCGAACTCGAATACCAGAGCACGCTGGAGCTCGACCCGCGCACCGTGGACCGCCTCCGCGGCATCCCGGTGGCGAGCGTGATCATCGTGGGTGCCCGCCAGCAGCTCGTGAAGCGCCTCGACAGCTACATGCTGGAGCACGGCGAGCTCTTCACGCGCGTGACCCTCTTCATCGAGAAAAAGATGATCCCGATCGTGATCCGCCACGCGATCTCGGGCGTGGCGCTCATCAACACCGAGGATGCCGTGCTCGACGATCCGCTCGCCCTCGCGATGGTGATCGATGTCTTCTCCGAGCGCGGCTACCACGCCGCCGTGGATCTGCACCGCATCGAAGTGCCCGAGAAATTTGATCCCGCGACCGGCCACATCACTTGCCGCGTGAAGAAGGTCTTCCGCATCCAGATCCGTTTCCAAGGATCGGAAATCAGGCGCGGGTAGTGGATTTTCGATTTGGGATTTTCGATTTTCGATTTCTCCATGAACGAAACCGAAATGAAAGCCCGCACGAAGGCGTTCGCCATTCGTGTGCTCAATCTGATTGAGGCCCTGCCTGAAACTCGTTCCGGCCGCGTCATTGCCAACCAACTGGGACGTTCGGGAACATCAGTCGGCGCGAACTACCGAGCGGCGTGTCGGGCCAAATCAGCGCCCGACATGGTAGCCAAACTCTCCATCGTCGAGGAAGAGGCGGATGAGAGTGCGTTCTGGCTCGAAATCATTTCCGAGCTTGGCCTCGTGCCCGAAAGGAAGATTGCGGCCCTGGGCAAGGAGGCAGGCGAGCTGACCGCTATCATGGTCGCGTCACGCCAGACGTTGCTCCGCAACAATCGAAAATCGAAATTCTAAAATCGAAAATTCCATCACTCGTATCTCAACGCCTCGATCGGATCGAGCGACGCGGCTTTCCACGCCGGGTAGAGGCCGAACGTGATTCCGATTCCACCGCACACGGCGAGGCCGATCCCGGCCCACAGCCACGGGAACGTGATGTCCGTGTTCATGAGGAACGCCGCGGCGTTGCCCCCGGTCACGCCGATCGCCACGCCCGCCACGCCACCGATCAATGAGAGCGCCACGGCCTCGGAGAGAAATTGCATGAGGATGTTGCGCTTCTTCGCGCCGATGCTCTTGCGGATGCCGATCTCCTTGGTGCGCTCCGTCACGCTCACGAGCATGATGTTCATCACGCCCACGCCCGACGCGAGGAGCGCGATCGCACTGATGACGAGCGCGCCCGCCGCGACGATGTCGGCGATGCTGTTGAACGCCTCGATGAGCGATTCGTTGGAGAAAGTCTCGAAGTCGTTCGAGTCCTCCGGCGCGAGCGCGCGCACCAGGCGCATCGCGCCGATCGCACGCTCCTGCGTGGCGGCGAGCTCCGCCTGGCTGGGCGCCTGCACGTTGATGCCGATCGATCGAAAGCTGCGGCCGTAGACCATCAGGAACCGGGTGATGGGCGTGACGACGACGTTGTCGGGATTGCCGCCGAAGGACGAACCCTTCGGCGCCAGCACGCCCACGACGGTGTAGTTCTGGCTGTTGATGCGCACCAGTTTTCCGAGCGGCTCCTCGTCGGGAAAGACCTTGGTGACCACATCGGAGCCGAGCAGGCACACGGGCCGGCCGAACTCGACGTCGTCCGCGCCGAGGTTGCGGCCGGCCGCCATGTCGAAATTGAAGGCGGTGATGTAATTCTCGTCCGTGCCGAGGAGGCGCACGTTGGGATTCGTCTTCCGATCGCGCACGTTCACGGTCAACCCGCCCCGGTTGATCTGCAGGTTCACCTTGGCGTGCTCGGTCATCAGCTCCTTGAAGCGATGGGCCATGGGATAGTTGATGTCGCGGCGATTGCGGAACCGCGTCCACGGATCGGAAAAATTGATCGGCGGGAACTTGCTGATCTGAAAACTGTTCGCGCCGAGGACGTTCAGGCCCGTCTCGATCGAGCCGCGCATGCCGTTGATGAAGGTCATCACGCCGATCACCGAGAACACGCCGACCGCGATACCGAGCACGGTGAGGCTCGAGCGGAGCTTGTTCGCCGTGAGCGAGGCGAAGGCCAGGCGGAAGATCTCGGTGGTGAGCATGGTGCGGGTCACTCGTAGCGGAGCGCGACGACGGGATCGAGCTTGCTGGCCTGGAGCGCCGGCATGAACCCGCTGAGCACTCCCGTGACCACCGAGATCGTGAGGCCGAGCACCACGAGCGCGGCGGAGAACACGACCGGGAACGAGGGGAACAGCGCGCCGACGCCCGCGGAAAGCGCCCACGCGAGCGTGAGCCCGCCGACCCCGCCGAGCACGCAGATGCTCACGGCCTCGATCAGGAATTGCAGCAGGATCGTGCGCCGCCGCGCGCCGAGCGCCTTGCGCGTGCCGATCTCCTTGGTGCGCTCCTTCACGCTCACGTAGGTGATGTTCATGATGCCGATCGCGCCGACGAAGAGCGCGAGGCCCGTGATGAAGAAGCCGCCGATCGCGATGTTGGCCTTGATGGGATCGATTTGGTCGCGGATGACCTGCTGGCTGTTGATTTCAAAGTCGTCCTTCTGCTCCGGGCCGAGGCCGCGCACGCGGCGCATGGTGCTGCGGATTTCCTCCTTCGCCTCGTCGAGCCGCGCCAGGTCCACCTGCACGCGAATCATCGGGTCCGCCCACCGGATCGGAAACGACCGGGCAAACGAATCGATCGGCATGATCACGACGGAATCCCAGCTGAACATCCCGAGGAAGGAGCCCTGCCGCGCGGCGACGCCCACGACGGTGTATTGCTGGTTGCGAATGCGGATCGTCTTGTCGAGGGGCGACTCGTTCGGGAAGAGCGCATCGGCGATGTCGAAGCCGATGACGACGGCGTTGCGCGCGCCGCGCGCTTCAACCTCCGTGAAGAAGCGGCCTTCCTTCATGTCGGACTTCACGAGTCGCGGCAGCTCGGAGCCGGTGCCGAGGATGCTGACGTTGCTCACGCGGTATTCGCCGCGGAGGACGGTCGCGCTCCAGTTGACCGAGGGCACGGCGACCGTGAGCGGCCCCTCGGGGCGCTCGGCGATCATCGCGTTCACCGCGTCGGCGTAGTCGACCTTGATGTCGCGGCGGTTCCGGAAATTCCACCAGTCCTGCACGTTTCGCCACGGCCACTTGGAAACGTAGAGCACGTCGTCGCCGAAGCCGGCTAGGCTCTGCTCGACACCGGCGTCGATGCCCAGGATGGCCGTGCCCATGAGCGTGACGGCGACGATGCCGATAATCACGCCGAGCGCCGTGAGCGAAGAGCGCATCTTGTTCGCGCGCACCTGCGCGGCCGAGATTGCAAGCGATTCGCCCAGCTCCGGCCAGAAGACGCCCCAGCCGTAGTCAAGAATGCCAAACAGCAGCGCGCCGGCAAACGCCCCGAGGCCGGTCCAGCCGAGCAGCGAGACGAGCCACGGATCGGCCTTTGCCAACCAGCCGACGAGCCAACCGCCGCTGGCGAGCGCAGCGACGATCAGGCCCACAGGCCACAGCACGCCAAAGATCCACCGGCCGCGCATGGGCGTTCAGTCCACCACGGCCCGATCGCTCTCGATCAGGCCGTCGCGGAGGCGGACGATGCGGCGGGCGTGGCGGGCGATGTCCTCCTCGTGCGTCACCACGATGATCGTGTTGCCCTGCGCGTAGAGCTGCTCGAAGAGCGCCATAATCTCCTCGCCGGTCTTGGAGTCGAGGTTGCCCGTCGGCTCGTCGGCGAGGATGATCGAGGGATCGTTGACGAGGGCGCGCGCGATGGCGACGCGCTGGCGCTGGCCGCCGGAGAGTTCGTTCGGCTTGTGACCCATGCGCTCGCCGAGTCCGACGTTCACGAGCGCGCGGCGGGCCTTCTCCATGCGCCCGCTCTTGCCGAGGCCCGCGTAGATGAGGGGCAGCTCGACGTTGTGCAGCGCATCGGAGCGCGGGAGTAGGTTGAAGGTCTGGAAGACGAAACCGATCTCGCGGTTCCGGATGTCGGCCAGCTCGTCGTCGACCATGGTGGCGACGTTCTTGCGGTTGAACTCGTAGCGGCCGTCCGTCGGCGTATCGAGGCAGCCGAGCATGTTCATGAGCGTCGACTTGCCGGAGCCCGAGGGCCCCATGATGGCGAGGTATTCGTTGCGGTGGATCTTCAGGGTCACCCCGCGGAGCGCGTGGATCGTCTCGGCGCCCATCTTGTAGAGCTTGGTCACGCCCTCGATCTCGATGACGAGGGCGCCGGGGGGACGGGTGACGCGGGGGCCGGCGTGAGCCGGGGCGGAGGGCGGAATCATCGGGCTTATTTTTTCTGGTCCGTCTTGGGCTTCTCGACCGTGACCGTCATGCCATCCTTGAGGGTGCGGGTGATCACGCTGAAACTGCCGCTGACAACCTCGTCACCTTCCTTGAGGCCCGATTTGATCTCAAGGTGGGAAATGTCCTGAACGCCGGTCTCGACCTTGACCATTTTCACGGTGGAGCCGTCGCGCACGAACACCACGCGGTCGAGATTGTCGCGGTCGTTGGCCACGGCCTGGCGCTGCTGTTTCTCGTTCACGGCGGCGACGGAACCCTCGCCCTTGTTCTCGGCGGATTTCTTCTCCCGGTCCTTCGCCTGATCGTCGATTGTCTTGGCGCCCTGCTTGGACCGCACCGTCACGCTCTGGATGGGGACGGCGACCGCGTTCTCGACGGTCTTGGTCTCGATGTCGGCGTTGGCGCTCATGCTGGGGCGGAGGGGCACATCCTTGTCGAGGATGCGGATCTTCACGAGGAAGTTGGTGACCTCGTCCTGGGTATTCATGCCGGTCACGCGGGCGGCGGCGCCGATCTCCTTCACCTCGCCCTGGAATTTGCGGTTGGGCACGGCGTCGATCGTGATGCGCGCCTTGTCGCCGACCTTCACGTTGACGATGTCGTTCTCGTTGACGTTCACGCGGACCTCCATGTTGGCGAGGTCGGCCACGCGCATGACCTCGGCGCCGCCATAGGAGCCGGTGCCGGCGATGCGTTCGCCGACTTCCGTGGCGAGGGAGGTGATTTTGCCGGCGATGGGCGAGTAGATGACGGTCTTGGTGAGCTGGTCGCGCGACTGGTTGAGCGAGCCCTCGGTGCGGCGGATCTGGGCCTGCGCGTTCTCGACGTTGGCCTGCGCGACCTCGAGCGCGGTGCGCAGGGCCGCATTCTCGGAATCGGAGATGAGCTTCTTCGAGAAGAGATCCTCGCTGCGGCGAAGATCATCCTGCGACTTGAGGAGCTGGGCCTTGCTCTGGAGGGCGGTGGCCTTGGCGGCGGCCAGGTTGGCCTCCTGCTGCTCGACCTGCGCCTCATAGAAGTCGGGCTTGATGGCGAGAAGAAGGTCGCCCTGCTTCACGACCGCGCCCTCGCGGAAACCGAGCTTCACGACCTCGCCCGAGACCTCGGGGGCGATCTTCACCTCGACCTCGGGCTGGACCTTGCCGGTGGCGGACACCGTCTGGGTGATGGTCTTCACGATGGCCTTCTCGGTCGTGACCTTCACGACCGCGGACTTGCCCTTCTGGCGGAAATAAGCGGCGGTGCCGAGCCCGCCTACGACGAGGACCAGCAGAAGAATGATCCACGGGGCCTTGGAGCGGCGGCGCGGAGGCTCAGCGGATGAGGGAGAGGAGGCAGGATTCATGCGGAGACGGTCGAGAGCGGGAGCTGCATACGGGAAAGTATCACCACCCCCTACGCAAGCGGGCTGTTGCCCGGCGTGGTCCGCAAAAAGTGTGGCCGGCCCCACAACGAGCCGGCCACACAACACAACTGACTACTACGAACGGACGGGAGACAACGGCCCGCCCGCTCGTAAGGGAACGCGTTTGCGACCAACCGCCCCGGGTTTGCGACGAACGCAAAAACCGGCGCGGCGGAGATCGAGACGCGAGAAAAGGAAGCAGCGGACACGAAACCAAAACACCTCCGCTCGCGGAAAGTTACAGCGATTCTGGATGGATGGGCGGGAAAGTGCGGCGAACGGAGTCATCGGACGAAAAAAGTGGCGCGGCCTACCCCGGCACCACCAGGGACTCCAATGCAAGAAAACGCGCATGCGCGATCGGCTGCCGCTCCAGCGCCTGCGCGAGCGCGAGCGGCTCGCGCGCCGCGCGCAGCGGAAACGAGAACCGAGCCCCCGGCCGGCCCGGATCGAAAATCTCCACCCGGCCCTCCGCCTCGTAGGCCAGCACCGTGTGGCCGATACGACCGGTGCGGTCGTTGATGTAATACGAGAGCAGCCGCGCCGCGCGAATCGGCCGCCCCTCGGCCAAGCGCACGCGCCACGCCGCGACGCTCTCGATGAAGCAGCCGTTCCTGAGCGGCTCCGTGGTCGCCCCCGCCGACACCGTCGTCACCGGGGCGAGCGATGGCAGCACCGTCCATCGCCCGAAGCCCGGCTCAATCTCGCGCAGCAGCGGCGCGAAGTCGGCCTTCTCCGCCGCGAGGCGGCCGCGATGCAGCGAGAAACTCTGCGTGCCATCGGCGTCGGTGTAGAACCAGAGGATGCCCTCAAACTCGAACACGAGCGCATGCACCGTCGCCGGGTAGCTCGCGCCGCCCTTGGCGTTCTCGATTTCGATCACCTGCGACCACACGCCGTCGCCGAGCAGCGCTTGGGCACGGCGCGCATTCTCGAGCGGAGTCGCCGCACGGAGCAGCGCCGTGAAGAGCACGAGACCGAGGAGGAAAACGAAACGTCGCAGCACGCCCCCATAAGCGCCGTAGACCGCGCGGAGTTTCAGGAATGCGACGAGCGGCGGAGATTTTGCGACTAAGCGCCCCGCCAAAGCGGCGGCACCTTCGTGGACGGACCGTCCATGCTCGACGCCAAAGCTCTGCGCTCGCCTACTTCGGCCTAGGACCAATCGAATGCCCACCGATCATGACGCCACACCTCCTGCTTCGCCTGGCCATCTACGCCATTGGAATAAACTCCGCAGCAGCCGGGATCATGCAATTCGCCTACTACACCCACCTCGGAATTTCTGATCCGTTCGACCCCGCCAACAAGCTTATGTCAGGCGTCCTGGCCTACGCAACACTTCCACTGCTGCTGGCCTTCGGCTGCCTTGGATTTGGCCGCGCAATTGCGACGGCGCTGCTCGGTCCCGATACCCGGGCAACTATCGAGCTACGCGCCGTCGACACCGACGCTAATCTTCGCCTGCTGCTGCGCGCCATCGGTGTCTATCTCTTCACGACAACAATCGGGCCGGCCGTCGCGACGATCTTTGAGATCATCGCTTTGGAAACGGGCAACACGCGCTTGGACGCGGCGAAGGTCTTTCCCGACGCGGTCTCAAACGGGCTCTCGCTTGCAGCCTCGTTCATGCTGACCCTTCAGACCAAAAAAATCTTGGCTCTGATAACAACAAACACCGAGACCCGCGCCCGCGACTAGCGCGGACCCACGTCCAGACTATCACAGCGCCTGCTTCAGCAGCGCCGCGATCCGTTCCTGGTAGCCGCGGCTGAGGCGGAGCTTGGTGCCGTCGGCGAGGATCACGGCATACTCGCCGCCGAAGGACGGGCTCAGCTTCCGCACACGATCGATGTTCACGATCGTCGAGCGGTGGATGCGCACGAAGCGGCGGGCGTCGAGCTTGGCCTCGAGGCGGGCCATGGTCTCGCGCATCAGGTGCGCGCGCGGGCCGACGTGGAATTTCATGTAGTCGCCCTCCGCCTCGATCCAGTCGATCTCCTCGGCCTTGAGGAAAAAAATCTCGCCGGAGGATTTCAAGAGGATGCGATCGCCGGCCGCATCGCCGGCGGGCTCGGCGCCGCGCTGGAGGAGCGCCATGATCTGCGCGAGGCGCGAGCCCACGCGGTCGTGGGCCCGGTGCCGGACCTCGGCCTTGGCGCGCTGCAGGGCGGCGGAGAAGCGCGCGTCGTCGTAGGGCTTGAGCAGGTAGTCGACGGCGTTGACCTCGAAGGCACGGAGCGCGTGCTCGTCGTAGGCCGTCACGAAGACGACCGCGGGGGCGGCGGCGGGCGCGAGGCCGGCGAGCGCGGCGAAGCCGTCGGAGTCGGGCATCTGCACATCGAGGAACGCGAGATCGGGTTTCAGGCGGCCGATGAGCGCGGCGGCCTCGGCGCCGGTCGCGGCCTCGCCGACGATCTCGATGGAGGGATCGCGGGCGAGGAGCAGGCGCACGCCGCGGCGGGCGGTAGGCTCGTCGTCGACAATGAGGGTGCGGATGGGGGCGTGGGTGGCGGTCTCAGGCGCAGCGTTCATCGGAGGGGGCATGGAAGAGAGCATGGCGCAGTCACAACCCGGCGGGCGGCGCAAAAGTTACAGACGGCGGCAACGAAAGGTGCCCGATATTTTCCGGCGAGCAGGCTCATGTGCGGCACGGCAGCGAGATGAGGACGGCGAGGCCGCACCCGGGCGTGCTGTGGAGCGAGAACTTGCCGTGGTCGCCGTAAATCTTGGCGAGGCGCTCGCGGGTGTTGCCGAGGCCCACGCCTTCCTTGGTGGACGCATGGCCCTCGCGCAGGCCGGGGCCGTCGTCGCGGACCTCCAGGTGCAGGCAACCGTCGGCGATGCGGCCAATCACGTCCACCCGGCCCGGACCGGACTTGGGCGCGACGCCGTGAAGGATGGCGTTCTCGACGAGCGGCTGGAGGAGGAGATGGGGGATGCGCGCATCGAGCGCCGCAGGCTCGATCGAGATGCCGACCTCGAGTCGATCGGAGAAACGGGCCTTCTGGATGTCGAGGTAGCAGGCCAGGAACTCCATTTCTTGCCGCAACGTCACCTCGTGCATCCGCGTGCGGTCGAGCGAGAGGCGGAGGAGCGAGCTGAGGCGCGCGATGAGCGTGACGGCCTCGGCGTTCTTCTGCTCGCGGACGAGCACGGAGACGGTGTTGAGGGTGTTGAAGAAAAAGTGCGGGTGCAGCTGCTCGCGCAGGACCTTGAGTTCGGCCTCGACGAGCCGCGCCTCGAGCTGCGCGGCCTTCAGCTCCTCATTCTTGTAGCGTTGGTGCAGCTCCAGGCCGTGGCCAAACGCCAGCACCCCCCAGTAGAACGCCATGTCGATGAGGTTGCGCCCATAGAAACCGGCCAGCGCATGCTCCCAGAAATCCTCGGAGAGTTTCTCGAAGAACAGCATGTAGGCGAAAATGCGCCCGAGGTAGTAGGTCGCCATCACCACGAAGCTCATCCCGAGGTGGAAACCCACGCCGCCCCACCAGCGCCCGCGGCCGAGCGGCACCTTCTCGCGCATCTGCAAAATCAGCGGCGCCAGCAAGGCCCACATCGCCGCGCGCACAAACTGCGGCATCGCGACATCGAAGAGATCCGGCTCGTGCCCCGGCTTGCCCGCCATGCCCGCCCGGTAGTTGAAGTAGAGCTCGAGCGACAGCAGGCAGCCGAGAAACGCCCAGCCGGCGGCGACGACGGCATATCGGATCCAGCGGTTGCGCATGACGGTCGCGTTCATCCGCCGCCCGCGCGCCTGGTTCAAGCGGGAAACCCTCGCCTGCGACGAAGCGCGGGTTTTCCGCGACGAGCGCCGGTTTCCTGCGGCGGACCGATGCGGTCATTGCGAGAAGCGAAACGCGGAAGCCCCGATCGCGAGGAGCCACGGCGCGCTTCGCGGACCTCGCTACGACACGCGACTATTTTTCGAGGCCGACGGGCCGAAACAATGTAGGCGGGGTGCCCTCACCCCGCTGGACGCCGAACGCGGGGCGAAGGCACCACGCCTAAAATGCCGCGGGCTCACTTCCGCAGCGCGGGCAGGCTCGCGGCGGCGGTCGCCTGCCCGTGACGCTTGGCCGCCTCGTCGAGGGTGCGCAGCCGCACCTTGTCAGCGAGTTCGGGGAACTCGTCCTCCAGCACCTCCTCCGCGCGCCTGAGGATGATCTCGCCGCCCTCGCCGGAGGTCACGCGGCCGAGCACGAGCAGGTTCCGGATGTCGTAGAATTCCGCGTAGTGCGCGATGGCGTAGCCGAAGCACACGCCGATCGATTCGTAGACGGCGCGCGCGCGATCATCGCCGGCCTTCATCGCCTTCTGCACGGCGATCAGGCGCTCGGGCAGCCCCGTCTCGGCCGTAAAATCGAAGCCCGCCCGCGTGGCGAGGCGCCCCACTCCCTGCTGCGAAAAATACTGCACGCCGCAGCCGAGGTCGCCCGACCATTCGTCGCGCGGCGCGTCCTCGCGGTAATCGATGGGCGCGAAGGCGAGCTCGTTCAGCCACGCGGTGATGTTGCCGGACGGCGTGACGTAGCCGCCGGCCTGGCTCGTGCCCATGGCGACGCCGAGCACGGCGTTGTCGTCCATCGCCATCGAGCCCGCGAGCGCGGTGACCTCGCCGTCGTTGACGACCTCGAACGGCACGCCGCCCCAGCGCTCCTGCAACGTGAAGAACATCCGCTTCACGTGCGAATCGAACAGCCCCGCCGGCACGCCGCGAAAGAGCGATGCAGCGCGCACCTCGTTGTTCACGTAGACACCCGCGGCGCTGCCACCGATCGCATCGACGCGCGGCAGGTGCGCGGCGGCGCGCTTGATGGAATCGTGCACGCCCTCGAGATGGTAGGCGGGGTCGGATTGGAAATAAGGATCCCACGCGATCTCCTCGGAGAAGATGACCTTGCCGTCGATGAGCGCGGCGGCCTTGCGATCACTGCCGCCGAGATCGAAGCCGATGCGGCAGCCCTCGAGGTGCCGGCCCATGGGCAGGCTGGTCTCGGTGGCGGCCGGCAGGGCGTCGGGCGCCACCGACTTGATCGTGAATTTCCGGCCGAAGATTTTCTCGCCCATGAACGCGTGGTCGAACTGCCGCGC
>JANOCA010000113.1:0-14036 GCA_031411915.1 Opitutaceae bacterium | reverse complement strand
GACCGGCAGGTCGAACATCTTCGCGTATTCGACGGCGCGGCGCATGAGGTCGTTGGACTGCACGCAGTCGCCGTCGTCGGTGATGGCGACGACGCCGGCACGTTTCAGCGAACCAATGGGCGCCAGCGCCTGCCCCTTCATTCCGACGGTGATGCAGCCGGTGGGATGGACGCGGATGACGGCGTCGCGCGCGACGACATCCTTCATCAGCTGGATGGTGCCGGCGTTGTCGGCGACGGGCGAGGTGTTGGGCATCATCACCACCGTCGTGAAGCCGCCCGCAGCCGCGGCGTGGGAGCCGGTGCCGATCGACTCCTTGTGCGTCTGGCCGGGCTCGCGGAAATGGACGTGGATATCGACGAGCCCCGGGCAGGCGACGAGGCCGCGGGCGTCGATCACCTTGGCGCGCTTCTTGTCGGCCGTGGAGAGCGAGGCGACGAACTTAGCGTCGCGCACAAACACATCGCCCACCGCATCGCGCTTGGCGGCGGGGTCGATGACGCGGGCGTTTTTGATCCAAAGGGTCGGCATGGCGCGGAAATTATTCGACAGGGGTGACGAGCTCGGGTTGGCCGCCGGCGCAGAGGTAGAGGACCGCCATGCGGACGGCGATGCCGTTGGTCACCTGCTCAAGGATGACGCTGCGATCGCCGTCGGCGAGCTCGCTGTCGATCTCGACGCCGCGGTTGATGGGGCCGGGGTGCATGATGATGGCCTTGGGGTTGAGCCAGCTCGCGCGGGCCTTGTTGAGGCCGAACATGCTCGTGTATTCGCCGAGCGAGGGAAACAACCCGGCGGCCTGGCGCTCGTGCTGGATGCGCAGCAGCATCACGACCTCGGCGTCCGCCAGCGCGCTGCGCAGATCGTGCGAGACGCTCACGCCCATGTCGGTGAACCAGTCGGGCACGAGCGTCGAGGGACCGACGAGCGTGACGGCCGCGCCCATTTTCACGAGCGCGTGGATGTTGGAGCGCGCGACGCGGCTGAACAAAATGTCGCCAAGGATCACGACCTTGCGGCCTTTCACCGACCCGAGGTGCTCCTTCATCGTGAAGGTGTCGAGGAGGCCCTGCGTGGGATGCTCGTGCGCGCCATCACCGGCGTTGATCACGGGGATCTGAAGGATGCGCGAGAGGTAGAGCGGCGAGCCGGCGGCGGCGTGCCGGATCACGATCATGTCGGCCTGGAGCGCCTGGATGTTCTCGGCGGTGTCGCGGAGCGTCTCGCCCTTGGTGGTGCTGCTGCTCGAGCCATCGAGGGAAATGACATCGGCGCTGAGGCGCTTCGCCGCCATGTCGAAGGCCATGCGCGTGCGCGTGCTGGGCTCGAGGAAAAGATTGACGATGGTCTTGCCGCGGAGGGCGGGGACCTTCTTCACGCTGCGCGAGAGCGTGCGCTTGAAGGCGCTCGCGGTCGCGTGGATCTGGTCGATCTCGGCGAGCGAGAGTTCCTCGACGGTCAGGAGGTGGCGGCGGGTCCAGGGCACGGGGAATTTACGATTTCAGAGTTGCGATTGATGATTTGGGCGCGGACTTCGCGGGCTCCACGCGGATCGTGTCGCGGCGGGAATCCTGCGGGTCGAGCCGGACCACGACCTTTTTCTGCGCGTGGGCGTCGAGCACGAGGCCGATGTAGTCGGCCGCCACGGGCATGAGGCGGCCGCCGCGATCGACGAGGACGGCGAGCTCGACCTTGGTGGGACGTCCGTGGTCGAACAGTTCATCGAGCGCCGCTTTCACGGTGCGACCGGAGAAGAGCACATCGTCCACGAGCACGACGGTGGCGCCATGGACATCCGCGGGAATCTGCGTGGGCGCGAATTCCTTGGGGATGGGATGGCGGCCGATGTCGTCGCGATGGAAGGAAATGTCCAGCGTGCCGGCGCGCGCGCCGAGGCGCCGGGAGAGCCGCCGGGCCAGCTCGACGCCGCCGTTGGCGATGCCGAGCAACAGCAGTTTTCCGGGCGAGGGGTGGCGGGTGCGAATGCCGGCGGCCAGCCGCTCGATGGCGGCCTCAATCGCGTCGGGACCGATGGAGTTGGCGGTGGGCACCGCGGGGGTTTGTGACGGGTGGCGCGCGGAGTGGGAAGGATTTTCTCGAAAACGAAAAGGCCCGCCGGTGACGGCGGGCCTTTATTGCTCCGGTCTTTCGCAGGGCCTCAGCTTGCTGAGGCCGGCGGGTGTTCTTGCGCCGAGGCCTGAGCAAGCTCAGGCCCTACAAGACTTGCGCGTGCCTCACGGCACTTCGTAGACCTCAACCAAGGCCTCGCCGGTTGGCGAGGCGGTGGCGCCGCTCACTTGGATCGTGTAGGCGCCGGGGTCGACGAGGCTCAGGGTTGCGGCGTCGCGGCTGCCGGCCGTCAGGGCGAAGGCGCCGACATAGGTCGTCGCCACGCCGAGCTCGCTCACGAAGTCCGCGCTGGCCCAGTCGTCGTTGGCGAGGATGGCGCGCTGCTGGCTGTCGTAGATTTGGAGGCGCGGATCGACGACGGTGCCGGGGACGCCGAAGGCGGCGAGGCCGGGGCCGATGCCGCGGACGAGCAGCGTGCGCTGGCCGGTGCCGCCGATCACGAGGCCGAGGGTGAGCACGTCGTCGCCAGGCGCGGTCTGGCCGCGGACGGAGACGTTGACGAGTTTGCTCGTGCTGGTGCCGGTGAGGGCATCGGCGTCATATACCTCGATGAGCACGATGCCGCCGGTGCCGGTGGCGTTGGTGACTTGCACGGTGTAGTCGCGGCCGGCGGCGAGGTCGGTGACGAGCGCGGCGTCCTTGGAGCCGGGGGTGATGCCAAACGCGCCGGTGGCGACAAAGGCCTGGCCGATGTTGGCGGCGTTCCAGTCGTCGTTGGTGGCGATCTGGGTCTGGCCTTGGAAGACGGTGAACTTCGGGTCCGCCATGACGCCGCCGAGGCCGAACTGGGTGAGGCCGGGGCCGACGGCGCGGATGAGCACGCGCTTGGTGCCGCTGCCCTGGAGGACGAAGCCGGGGGTCACGAGGGCGCCGGTGGCGGAGTTGGTGCGGACGGAGATGTTGGCCGGCCGCGAGGCGTTGGGCGAGAGGGTGAGCACGCCGCCCGCGCTGGTGACGGTGCCGGCGCCGTTGCTCACGCGCACGCTGTAGGTGCCGGCATCGGCGGCGTTGACGTTGTTGCGGAGGAGGATCGCGCCGGTCTCGCCGGCGAGGGCGACGTTGTTACGGAACCACTGATACGCGACGCCGGCGCCGGTGACGCTGGTGGCGAAGCTGACGGTGGCGCCGGGCACGACGATCTTGGAGATGGGCTGCAGCGTGATGACGGGCGAGCCCGCGAGGCCGACGGTGAGGCTGCCGGCGGTGAGGCGCACGGTGCCGAGGGCGTTGGTGACATCGGCGGTGTAGGTGCCGCCGTCGGCCGCGGTGACGGACTCGACGACGTAGGGGTTGGCCGTGGCGCCGGCGATCAGGACATTGTTGCGATACCAGCGGTAGGTGTAGGTGCCGCCGCCGGTGACGGCGACGGGGCAGACGAAGCGCCCGCCGGCCGCGAGCGTGCCCGTGCCGGCGACGAAGCCGGGCGCGAGCGCGGGCACGGCGGTGGCGACGGGCACGCCGGTGACGGCGCCCGCGCCGGCAAACGAGTAGCTGCCGGACCAGGCGCCCCAGGAGGAGGCGGCGATGCCGTTGCGCGTCGAGGCGGGATAGGACTGCTGGCCGGGGAGGATCGTGATCGTGACGGTGCGGGTCTCGCCGATGGCGAGGACGCCCGCGTGGACCGCGGCGCGCGCGACGGTGGAATCATCCGTGTAGACATCCGTGCCCCAGACAATGCCGCCGGCCGAGCCGGTCACCGTGAACTGGAAGGTCTGGCCGACCTTGTTGCGGTAGCCGACGAGGTTGGTCGGCGCCACCGCGAAGTTGACGACCGGGCCGGTGCCGACGGTGAGCGTGAGGCGGCCGGTGTTGCTGCCGGCGGCGTTGGTTGCGGTGATGTTGACTAGAAACGTGCCGCCGACCGTGGGCGTGCCGGAGATGAGGCCGGTGGTGGCGTTGACCGTGAGGCCCGTCGGCAGACTGGTGGCCGCGTAGGACGTAGGCGAGTTGGTCGCGACGATCTGGTAGCTGTAGGGCGTGCCGACGTTGCCGGTGCCAGTCGCGCTCGTCACCACCGGCGCCGTCGTGGCCCCGCCGCCGCCGGTTACCGTGACGGTGACGATGACCGTGGCGCTGTTGCCGGAGCTGTTGTTCGCGACGACGCCGAAGGTGAAGGTGCCAGCGGCGGTGAAGGTATGGGTAACAAGACCGGTGCTGGCGTTGAGGGTTACGCCCGTGTTGCCGCCGAACTGGGCGTAGGCGGTCGGGTTGCCGCTTGCCGTGATCTGGTAGGTGAAGGGCACGCCGACTGTCGCCGTCGCCGTGGTCGCGCTCGTGATGGTAGGCACGGTGCCGCCTCCGGGCGCAGGCGTGAAGCCAGTGCTGGGATTAATCCGATATGAAGAGGTATTATTGGACGCGGCTGTAGGGGGACCGTAGGCGGAACTAAGGGTCGTGCCGGTGATGGTGGCGGAGGTAATGCCGAAGAGGGCAAAACTCGTGCCACCCGTTATCGTGACAGCGCCGCTCGCCGATACGGTGCCGGTGAGCCCCCCGCCGCTGAGGTTGAACACGCCCGTGCTGGAAACAGTCGCACTATAAAGGCCGAAGGAAGACTCAATCGTGCCCACCACGGGCACGGTGACGCGAGTGTTGAGAGTGCCGATATAGGTGCCGGCAAACTGGGCCTGCGCTTGGAGCGCCAGCGGAGTGAGCAGCGATACGGCGAGCAGGGCGCCGGCGGAGAGTAGACGTCGATAGAGCGGGAAGCAGTGCATGGAAGGAAAGCGTTGAGGAAGCACCTCGAACTATGCCCGCACGCGCGCACACCGACCATACGCAAAGGTGCGTATGACAGAGGCGCGTTCAGGCCGGATCAGGGCAGCTCGTAAACCTCGATCAAACCCACGCCCGTCGTGCTGCTGACGCCCGTCAGTTGCACGGTGTAGCTGCCCGGCTGCAGCGTGAGCAGCATGGCCGCATCGCGACTGCTGTCCACGAGCGTGAAAGCGCCCACCTGCGCAAACGCCGTGCGCAGCGCCGCCGTGCCGCCCCAATCGTCGTTGCCGCTGAGCGCGGTGGCGCCGCGGAAGAGATCGAGGCGCGGGTTGGCGAGAGATTCCGGGACGCCGAAAACGCTGCCGAGCGTGGGGCCGATGCCGCGGATGAGGATCCGTTTCTCCAGGTTGCCCGAGAGGGTGAAACCCGCGATCAAAATGCTGCCGCCGGTGCCGACCTGGGCGCGCGCGGAAACATTGATCAGTCGTGCGCCAGCGGCCGGGTCGACATCGTAGATCTCGGCAAGCGCGATGCCGGAGCCGGCGGCACCGGCCACTTGGGCGGTGTAGCCGCCCGGCGGCATCTCGCGCACGAGCGCGGCGTCGAGGGAATTGGCGGGCAGCACGAAGGCGCCGGTGCTGGTGAACGCAGTCGCGGTGGTCACGGACCAGTTGTCGTTGGCCGCCAGCAGCGCGGTGCCGGAGAAAAGGTCCAGCTTGGGATCGGCGAGGACGCCCGTAACGCCAAAGGCCGCGAGCGCGGGCCCGATGGCGCGCAGCAGCACCGGTTTGTCGACGGTGCCGGCGACGACGAAACCCACGGTGAGCGTCTGCGCGCCCGAGCCGGCGGTGGTGCGGACCGAGAGATTGACGAGGCGGCCGGGATTCGGCGGCTCCACGCCGATCACGGCGGGCGCGCTCATGAGCGAGCTGGCCGGGCTGATGACCGCGACGGTATAGGTGCCGGCCGCGGCGGCGCTGACGGTGCCGATCGTGATGACCGAGGTGGTGGCGCCGGAAATGGCGACGCCGTCCTTGCGCCACTGGTAGGAGATGGGTCCGTCGCCGGTGGCAACGACGCTGAGCGAGAGCGAGAGGCCAAGCACGGCGACCTGCGAGCGGGGCTGCGTGACCACGGCGAGGGCTTCCTCGGTGCGGCGACCGGTGCGACGGGCGTTCTGCCGGTATTGCGACCAGATGTTCGAGCTGCCGATGCCGATATCGAACGCGTAGACATGGCGGTCGTTGCTGCCGACGTGGAGAGTGCGGCCCGCGATTGCCGGCGAGGAGCGCACGATGCCACCCGTGGCCCACGTGCGCACGGGGCGGCCGTCGGCATCGATGGCATAGATGAGGCCGTCGTAGCAGCCGATGTAAACAGTGCCGTTGGCATCGACTGCGGGCGAGGAGGCGCGGACCTCGTCGCCAAGGCGGAAGGTCCAGCGCGCTCCGCCCGTCGTCGTGTTGACGGCGTGGAGCAAGCCATCGTAGCCGGCGAAATAGACGGTTCCGCCGTCCGGGCTGAGCGCAGGCGATGATGAGGTGCCGAGGCTCGCACCGGCGTAGGTCCAGCGCCGCACGCCCGCGGATGTAAGGGAATAAAGACGGCCCGAGGTGAGTGTGCCGAAATAGACGTTGCCCGCGGGATCGATGGCGGCGGAGGTGTAGATCGGATTGTCCGCGGCAAAGGTCCACTTCGTCGAGCCGTCGGCGGGATTAAGCGCGTGGAGCCGGTGAACCGGGTTGGTGAGACTGGGATCGTCGTTGCCGAGGTAGATTGTGCCGTCGGGCGCGATCGAGGCGGAGGCGTAGGAGACGCCGGGAATCGCCACGGACCACTTCTCGGTGACGCTGGTCTGGTTGTCGGTGAAAGCGTGGAGCCTCCCGTCATCGGAATGGACATACACGGTGCCGTCGGCGGCGAGGGCCACGGCGTTGTTGGCGCTGAGTCCGGTGCCCACGATGATTTCCCACTTCTTGGCGCCGGTGGCGGTGTTGAACGCGTGGAGCCGCGCGGTGCGGGCCTGGACGAAAGTGGAGCTGGTGCCGAGGTAGAGCGTGCCGTCCGGCGCGAGGGCGGCCGCTGAGGTATCCATGTTCGCCTGCAGGTTAATCGCGGACCAGCGGCGGGTGCCGTCGGCATTGAACCCGTGGAGGAAACCGTCCGTGCTGCCGACGTAAAGCGCACCGTCCGGTCCGATGGTGGGCGCACTGGTGATGCTGCCGGCGGCGATGCCGGTCCACAGCGAGTCGTTGAGCGTGAGCGCAAAGCGCGCGGTGGTGGGGGGCGTCCCGAGGCGGCTGGCGCCATCGACCTGAATCATGTAGGTCGTGCCGGCGATGGCATTGAGCGTCACCAGCGCATCGGTGGCGGTGGAAGTGCCGCCGTTCTCCGCGTCGGCGTCGTCGCTCGAGGCGACGAGCGCGAGGGTGGTGAGCGAAGG
Organism: Opitutaceae bacterium; assembly: GCA_031411915.1. GTDB lineage: Bacteria > Verrucomicrobiota > Verrucomicrobiia > Opitutales > Opitutaceae > ER46. The sequence goes on along the minus strand of JANOCA010000113.1, from coordinate 6,745 downwards.
GCCGGTGTAGACGGCGAGGAGCGGATCGAAGCCGTCGCTGGAGAGGGCCAGCTGGAAGCGGCCGCTGGCCGGCGCGGTCCAGCGATACCAGAGGGATTTGCCGCCGGTGCGGTTGCGGATGACCGGCTCGCCGGGCTCGAGGGTCGTTTGGGAATTGGTGGCTTTGACGACCGCCGAGCGACCGGTGATGACTTGGGCGGAGGCGAAATTGTCGTTGGCCGGAATCGAACCGAGGTCGAGAATCGTGAGTCCGCTGGCGCCGCCCTTTCCGGCGACGGCGATCTGGTAGGTGACGCCGGCTTGGGCAGTAAACTCAAGCCGCGAGGTGGTCGTGCCGGCGTCGTTGTCGTTGCCCGCGACAGGCGTGAGGGCGTCGATAGTCGACCCGGTGAAGACGCCCAGCACCGTGTCGTAGGCGCTGCCGCTGGTGGTCAGGCGCACGAGGGCGGTCGTGGGCGCGCGCCACTCCCACCAGAGCGAGGCCGTGCCGGCCTGGCCGGCGATGGCGGGCTCGCCGTTCTCAGTGGTGGCCCCGGTATTGACGTTGCGGATGGCGAGGTTGCTGCCGGTGAGCCGGGCGCGGGCGGCAAAGTCGTCGTTGAACGGCCGGTTGTCGGTCGAGCGCAGCGCGCGGTCGAGGTTGAGACGACCGCCCGTCTGGGATTTGCCGGCGAGCGCAGCGGGCTGATCGACGTTGCGGAGCACGCGGTTGATGAGCTGGCGGTAGGTATCGTTGGGGAACTGCGCCTTCAGGAGCGCGAGCGCGCCGGTGACGTGCGGGGCGGACATCGAGGTGCCGGACTTCGAGTTGTAAATGGTGCTGTCGTAGGCGAGCGAGTAGATGTCGCTGCCGGGTGCGAAGAGATCGACGGAGCCGGAGCCAAAATTCGATGACGTCGAAATCTCGTCGCGCCCGCCGGAATTGCCGACAGCGAGGACGTTCTCCACGCGGTGGTTTGCGGGGTAGCTGGAGATCAGGTCGGAGTCGGTGGCTTCGTTGCCGGCGGCGGCAACCACGATGATGCCCGCGTCGCGCAGGCGGCGGATGGCGGCGAGCTCCGCGGGGCTGAACTGGTTGGCGGCCCCGCCGAGTGCGCCATAGCTCGCGTTGACGATCTGCGCGCCGTTGGCGATCGCGTAGTCGATGCAGGTGACGGCGTCAGAGGTGAGGCCTGTGCCCGTGCCGGACCGTAGAAACTTGAGCGCCATGATCTGCACGCGCCAGGCGACTCCCGCTATGCCGGTGCCGTTGTTGCCGGCAGCGCCGACGATGCCGGCGACATGCGTGCCGTGACCTTGGTCGTCGGAGGGGTTGCCGTTGCGGGCGATGGCGTTGATGCCGTGGATATCGTCAATGTAGCCGTTGCCGTCGTCGTCGAGGCCGTTGCCGGCAATCTCGCGGGGATTGCGCCAGAGATTCGCGACGATATCAGGGTGGTCGAGACGGACGCCGGAATCGATCACGGCGACGATGACCGACGAGGCGTCGGTGCGCACATCCCAGGCGGCGGTGGCCTTGATGTCGGCGCCGACGATGCCGTTGTTGGCGCCGGTATTTGCGAGCGACCATTGGCGTGAAAAATTCGGATCGTTGGGCACGGCGCTCGCGCGGCGGATGGTGTCGGCGTGGACAAATTCGTAGCGGCCCGTCGCCATCAGGCGCTCGCGCGCTTCCTCGACCGTCTCGCCGTCGCGCAGCTCCAGCAGTCGCAGTCCGTCGAAGCGATCCCATTGGCGGCGCACGCGGCGGCCCTCGCGCCGCTCCGCGCCATCGGCCTCGGCGCGGCGGAAGGCGAGCGGCTTGGCGAAGATGAAACGATCACTGTGGCCCTGCGCGAGCTCCTTGGCCGTGAACGGCTCGTCGGACGGATCGGGTTTCGCGGCCTCCTGCGCGAAGGCGGAGACCGTGACGGCGAGGATCAAAACGAATCGGGGGAGGACAGGTTTCAACCGGTTGAACAATGCGACAAATGAACCCACTGACAAGGGGCTGCGCGGGAGCAGAACCCGCACTTAAGTCATGAGGCGAAGCGCCGACGAGGGGAATGCCCCCAGCGCCACCAGCAACGCCGCGGCGATCAGCAGTGCGATCGCCGGCTTGAGCGGCACGGGAATGCGGCCCTCAGCCTCGCGCGAGGGCGCGACGACATAGGCCTGCTTCAGCACGATCAGATAATAGTAGAGCGCGACGGCGCTCAACGCGATGGCCAGAAACGCGAGCCACCCGGTCGGGCCGGCGAGGCCACCGAGGCGAAGCGCGTGGCTGAACAGGATGAATTTCCCAAAAAATCCGGCGAGCGGAGGGATGCCGGCGAGCGAAAGCACGAACACCAACAGGCACGCCGCGAGCAAGGGTGAGCGCCGGTGCAGTCCCGCAAGGTCACCGAGGTCCTGGCAGCGCCCGGCGCGTTCCACGATGGCGATCACGCCAAACGCGCCGACGGTCGCTAGGCCGTAGGTGAACGTGTAGTAGGTGAGCGCTGCTGGTCCGAGGCGCCCACCGGTAATCACGCCGAGCAGCATCACGCCGGCGTGCGCGATGGCGGAGTAGGCGAGGAGCCGGCGGAGATTCCGCTGCGCGAGCGCGACGAAATTGCCGAGCAGCAACGAAGTGCCGGCGAGGATGGCGACGGTCAGCATCCACAGCGGCGCCTGGCCGGTCGCATCGCCGACTCCCTGCCACAGCAGGCGTGCGAACAGCGCGAAACCCGCGACCTTCGACGCCGACGCGATCAGCGCGGCCGCCGGTGCGGGCGCACCCTGATAGACATCCGGCGCCCAGAGATGGAACGGCGCGGCGGCGGCTTTGAAGCCGAATGCCACCAGCACCATCACGAGCGCCACCACGAGCAGCGGGCTCGCCGGTGCCGCGGCGAGTTGCCGGGAAATCTCCGCGATCTCGATCGAGGCGGTGAGGCCGTAGAGCAGGCTGAAGCCGAAGAGGAGAAACGCGGCCGACACCCCGCCGAAAAGGAAATACTTCAGCGCCGCCTCGGCCGACTCCGGCTTGGTCTTGTCGAAGCCCGCGAGCACGTAGAGCGAAAGGCTGGCGAGTTCCAAGGCGAGGAACGCCACGAGGAGATTCTGCGCCGTCGCCATCACGGTGAACCCGGCAGCGGCGAAGAGGACCACGGCTACGAACTCCGCCGGATGACGCATCCGCGCCGTGCCGGGCAGAAGTGCGAGCGAAAGCGCCGCGAGCACGAGCAATCCGAAACGCGTCGCCCGCGCCAGTGAATCGAGCATGAGCGCGCCGCCAAACGCGGCCCCATTCGCGCCGAGTGCATACGTGAAACATCCCGCGAGCCCGATCGCGAGCAAGGCCACGCGCACCGAGGCATCCCAGCGAGCCTCCGCGATTTTCTTCCGCCCGATCGTGAGATCGATCGCGAGCACCAGCAGCGCGCCGAGAATGAGCGCGGCTTCCGGACTCAGGGCGTGAAAAAGCTCCCGGTAGTTCACAGGGCGCCCCCCTTCAGCGCGGCCTGCATCAGAGGCGATTGCAGCGCGGGAGTGATCCAGTCGAGGAGGGTGTCGGGATTCAGGCCGAGATAGACGGTCGCGCCGACGAGCAGCATCGCGCCCGCGCGCTCCGGCCACGTGATCGGATCCAAGTGCAACGCGGCGGCAGCCGGGCGTGCGACCGATTTGTCCGTCGTGCCGAAGAACGCCACCTGGATCGCGCGCAGCGTGAACGCCGCCGCGATCACCACACCCGCTCCCGCAGCCAGCGCCCACACCGGAGCAGTTTTCCACGTGCCGACGAGAATCGCGAATTCAGCAGGAAAGCCGCTGAAGCCTGGCATGCCCATCGAGGCGAGGCCCGCGAGCACGAAGACGAGCGCGGCGAACGGCAGCGCGCGGTGCAGCGGCATCCCGCGCAAATCAGCCAGCCGGCGCGTGTGCGTGCGCTCGTAGATCATGCGCCCGACGACCGCGAAGAGCAGGCCGGCGATCACGCCGTGCGAAAACATCTGGAGCACCGCGCCAGCGACCGCCTGCGGGTTGCCCGCTGCGAGGCCGAGCAGCACGAAGCCCATGTGGCTCACGCTCGAGTAGCCGATGACGAACTTGAAGTCGTCCTGCACGAGCGCGATGAAGCCCGCGTAGAGAATGCCCGCCACGGCGAGCCAAGCGATCGTCGGTTGCCAAAAAGCAAAGCCGGCGGGGAAGAGCGGCAGCGCCACGCGGAGGCAGCCGTAGGCGCCGAGTTTCATGACGACGCCGGCGAGCAGCATCGACGCGGCCGTCGGCGCCGCGACGTGGCCCGTCGGCGCCCACGTGTGGAATGGGAACAGGCCGGCCAGCACCGCGAAGCCGAGGAACACGAGCGCGAACATCGCGATTTGTTCGCCGGGCGTCACGCGCGCCGCGGCCATGACGAGTTCGCTGAGGCCGAAGCCCGTCGCCGCGCCCGCCGCGTGCACCCATAGCAACCCTGCGAGCACGAGCGCGCTGCCGGCAAACGAGTAGAGCACGAGCTTCATCGCGCCGTGCTCGCGGTTCGTCGATCCCCAGATCGCGATGAGAAAATACTTTGGCACAATCGCGATCTCGTAGAAGACGAAGAGCGTGAAGGCGTCAGCGCTCAGGAACACTCCATAGACGCCGCCGATGAGCGCCAGGTAGAGTGCGAAGAACTCGCCGGTCCGCTCCTGGATATTCCATGAGAACAAAACGCCCGCGGTCGCCGCGAGGCCCGTGAGCACGACCAGAGTCAGACTGATGCCGTCCGCCGCGAGATGGTAGCGGATGCCCAGCTCCGCGATCCACGGGAGATCGACGAGAGTCTGGAGCCCGGCTTGCGGCGTGAATGCGGCCCCGGCAAAAAAAGCGATGGCCAACCCGGCGACAGACGTGGCGAGCGCCACGAGCCGGGCGGCCGCGGGCGAGCGCGCGCCCGCCACCAGGGCGAGCACCGCGCCGGCGAACGAAAGGTAGATGGTGAACGGCAGGGTGCTCATGGCAGCACGAGATGTCCGGCCCACGCGGTTACGAGCGGGTTGATGAGGCGCAGCAGCAGTTGTGGCGCGACGCCCAGCACGATCATTAGCAGGGCGAGCGGCACGAGGACGGCGAGCTCGGTGCCGCGCAGGTCAGGGAAATTGGCCTTGGTGGGAGGGGCCTTAGGCCCCGACGAGTGATCGCCAAGTATTGAGTCGGGGCGTAAAGCCCCTCCCACATCCGGACCCAGCGGCCCGTGGAAGACCCGCTGCCAGAACGTCAGCAGAAAGACCGCCGTGCCGAGCAAGCCGAGGCACGCGACCGCCGCGCTGGCTGGGCTGAGGCCGAACACGCCGCGGAAAATCAGGAACTCGCCGACGAAGCCGTTGAGCCCCGGCAGGCCGAGTGACGAGAAGAGCGCCACACCGCAGAGCCCCGCGAAGACCGGCGCAGCCGTGCGCACGCCGCCGAAATCGTTCAGGCCGCGTTTACCGACCGCGCGGGACTCGAGCACGCCGATGCAGCAGAACAGCGCGGCCGCCGAGAGCCCGTGGTTGAACATCTGCAGGATCGTGCCCGCGAGCGCGGCGGTCGCCGCTTCGCCGGTGAGGCCCGGTCGGCCCGTGGCGCATGCGACCGTGAAGAGCGCGAGCAGGCAGTAGCTCACGTGGTTGAGCGACGAGTAGGCGAGCATGCGCTTCAGGTCGGTCTGCCGCATCGCCGCCCACGCGCCGAGCACCACACCGCCGAGCGCCAGCGCGAGCAGCCACGGCGCGGCGTCGTGAAGCGGTTGCGGAAAAATCGGCCAGAGGATGCGGAGGAAGCCGTAGACGCCCATCTTCGCCATGACGGCGGCGAGGAACATCGACGCGCCCGTCGGGGCCTCCGCGTAGGCCGGGGCCTGCCACGTGTGCAGCGGCCACAGCGGCGTCTTGACCGCGAGGCCGAGCAGCACGCCGAGAAACACGAGGCGCACGCCGCCAGCGCCGAGCTTGGCGGCGAGCGAGCCATCGGCGCCGAGTTGCGCGAGTTGCTGGAAATCGAGCGAGCCGGTCGTGGCGAAAATCGCCGCAAAGCCGACGAGCATGAACGCGCTGCCGCCGATCGTGTAGATGACAAACTGGTAGGCTGCGCGCGTCGCGCCCGCACCGCCCCAGAGTTTGATCAAAAAAAACGCGGGCACGAGGCTCAGCTCCCAAAACAGGAACCAGTGGAAAAAATCGAGCGCGAGAAAGACGCCGAGGGCCGAGCCTTGGAGCGCAAGAAAGAGCGCGCCGAAGAGCCGCGCGCGGCCCGTCTGCCACGAGGCGAGCAGCGAGGCGGGCGAGACGATGCCCGTGAGCAGCACGAGCACCAGGCTCAGGCCGTCGAGCCCGAGGTGATAGTGGACGTTGAGCGCCGTGATCCACGCGTGGCGCTCGACTAACTGCGGCGTCGTGCGCGTCGGATCGAACGAGGTGAGGGCGAGCGTGGAGAGGGCGAGCGTGGAGAGGCTGAAGAGCAGCGCCACGGTGCGGCAGGTGCGCGGGCTCGCGCCGCGCAGCAGCGCGAGCAACGCTGCGCCGATCCACGGCGCAAAGATGATCAGGGAGAGCAGCGGGAGCGAATTCATCGCGAAACAGGCTCTGCTTGTAGCCCTGCTCGTGAGAGCAGGGACCGACGGGAGTCGAAGCGGCGGGCCGTCCCGCCTCTCACGAGGCGGGGGCCGGGGAAGACAAACACGCGCGCGGTCAACGCGCCCCGCCGCACAGCCCCGCGAACACGAGCCCCACCCAGCCGGACGCGATCAAGTGCAGGTAGC
>JANOCA010000112.1:0-2495 GCA_031411915.1 Opitutaceae bacterium | reverse complement strand
GTCGAGGCCGATGCCGTAGTCCTCGCCGCGGCCGTGCGAGAGCGGCGCGAGGTTGCCGAGGGGAAACACCGTGCGCGCGAGCGGCGGCACGCCGACGTTCGACGACTTGTTCGCGATGAGCGAAAACCAGTCGGTGACGTGAAACACGGCGCCGAGCGTGCGGGTGTTGGCCTCGACGTGCGTGACGGTGGCCTTCGCCGGATCGCGGTCGGGGCGGTCGCCGATCGCGGGATCGTTGTAGTAACCAAACTGGTTCACGGTCACGCGATCGAGGCGGTAGCCAAAGGTCGTCACGAGCCGGTCGCGCCAGAAGTGGCTCTGGGCGACGATGAGGCCGCTGTCGGTGTCCTGCCTCATCCCGCTGTTGTTGGCGCCGGCGGCGTCGTTGGCGAAGGCGAGCGCGTAGGTGCGGCCGCCGAAGTTGAAGTTTTTCGGGAGGCGCCGCCAGTCGCCGGCGCGGTAGGAATCGACGCTGCCCTCGGTGAGGTAATTCCGCGCGGCCACGCGGTTGTTGGCGTTGCTCGGGAGGGCGCCGAACGGGCTGCCGACGAGCGAGAGCCAGGAGAGTTCGTTGATGTCGGTCTGCTCCGAGGTGGCGAGGGCGGCGGCGAAGCGGTGGCGGCCGAGCCACGCGCGGCGCGGCTCGAGCGCGTAGGTGGCGGAGAGGCGTGACTCGCGGTATTCGCCAAAGTGGATGTCGCCGCGCCAGTTTCCGTCGACGTAGAGCTGGCCGGCGAAGGGATTGGCGGGGCCGCCAAGGCCGAGCGTGCGGTTGGGATCGCCGCGGAGGGTGGGGTCGTTGCCGACGAGTGTGCGCGTGGTGAGCGTCGTGCTTTGGCGGTGGTGCGCGAGGTTGAGGCTGAGGCGGCGCGTGGGCTGCCAGTCGGCGGAGACGGTGTAGTTGTGCAGGCGCTGCTCGCGCAACGAGCCGGGGCCGGCGGCGTTGCCGCGTTTCGGGTTGAAGAGCGGATCGGTGATGATGAGGGCGGAGGTGGTGCGGCCCGGCGTGCCGTCGGGCGCGCGGACGGCGGCGTTGTTGTAGGAGCCGGAGAGGTAGGTGCCGATGGCGTCGAAGATCGTGCCGTCGTTCTCGATGAAGGTGGCGCGGCGGTTCTGCCCGCCGCTGGTGCCGTTGCGCGTGGTGATGCCAAGCGCGATCATCGCGGCGGTGGGCGCGGCGGCGGTGGGCGCGACCGTGACGGCGGCGGCGCCGCGGGCGTTGCGGTTGTCGAGCCACGCAAGCACCTCGTCGACGGCGGGGAGCGTCTTGGCGACCGCGCCCTCGTCGCGGCCGATCTCGCCCATGGCCTGCAGCGTGATTGTGCGGGCGGGGCGGGCGGTGACGGACGCAAAGAGACGGCGCTTGTCTTCGAAGCCGAACTGCCGCCAGCCGCCGTTCTCCTGATGCAGCGCCGCGAGTGAGAGCGCGAGGCGGTCCTTCACGAGCACGCGGTTGGCGTCGATCTCCGAGCGGTGGCGGTCAAACGAACCGAAGCCGTAGCGGAGGTTGGCGCTGTGGCGGTGCGTCGCGGCGACCTTGGAGGATTGGTTGAGCACGCCGCCGGGAGCGCCGACGCCGAAGAGCAGGGAATTCGCGCCGCGCGTGTCGTCGAAACGCCCGACGCGATAAGGATCCATGTTGGTGATGCTCGTGAAATAATCCATGCCCTGGCTCGCGGCGAGCCCGCGGACCATCGTGCGCGTGAGCAGATTCTCGCCGGAGATGGTCGGGTTTTGCCCCGGTGCGCCCGGCTGCCACGCGGTGGTGTCGACCTCGGAGTTGACGGTGAAGTTGAGCAGCCCGCCGAGGTCGGTGATGGCGAGGTCGTCGAGAAATTCCTTGGTGAACACGGACACCGAGCCCGCGGTGTCGCGCAGTCGGGCGTTGAGGCGGGAGCCGGCGAGGGTGTTTTCCGCCGCGTAGCCGACGTCGCGCGAGGTATCGACCGTGAATGGGCTCAGCTCGACGACCTCGGCCGAGGCCGGGCGTGGCGCGGGAGCGGACACGGTCTGCGCGACCGCGCGCGGCAGCAGCGAAACGCAAACCAAGCAGGCAATATGGAGACGATGCGGGCGCGGGAGCAGGGGCAGGCTCATGGTGGGGTGAGGAACCCGCCGCGGAGGCGCGGGCAGTTCCGCTCCTTGATTCAGGCAATTGAGCGCGGACGGCAAGCCGCCGCTCACGCGAGCCCTTTTTTCCGCTGCGGGAGAGGGGTCCAGCGCTCCGCATCGCGCACGCCCTTGGCGTTGAGATTGGCGCGGTCCCACTGGAATTTGCGGCTGGTCCGCAGTGCGACGATGCCGGTCATGCCGGACTCCGCGGCGCGCGGGTGGACCTGCGCGGACGGTTTGGCGGCGTCGTCGGCGCCGAGGAGTTTCTGACGTTTGATGCGAATCAGAAAAAGCTCGCGGTGGCAGAGGGACTGAAGGTCCGCGTTTGACGAGGGGCGCGCGGGTAGGCGGAAAGAGTGCTGCGCGGCTCCGGCGGCGGCGGG
>JANOCA010000111.1:0-9785 GCA_031411915.1 Opitutaceae bacterium | reverse complement strand
CGCAACATCCTCAACTCGCCGATCCGCAGCTACGTCAACGAGCCCGGCCTGATGCGGACGAATTTCTACTACGGCGCCGTATGGACGCTCGGCGTGCGCGGGCGGTGGTAGTTCGTGGACGAGGCGTCCCGCCTCGTGGTTTGTTCCGTAGTCAGCCCAGCCGTCGGCCTCCGGAAAAGGCACTGAGGCGAGACGCCTCAGCCACGTTGCCCAAACCGCCCCATCAGCCCCGCGAGATCCACGTCCGCCAGCGACGCCACCTGCAGATCGACGTGCGCGAAATCGTGGTGTGCGGTCGAGGGGTTGGGCACGGCGACGGCGAAGAGGTTGGCCCGCTTGGCGGCGAGCGAGCCGGTGTGCGAATCCTCGAAGGCGATCGCCTCGTGGCCGCGCAGGCCGAAACGATTCAGCACAAGTTTGTAGAGATCGGGCTCGGGCTTGGGGGAAGGCGCATCCTCGCGGCAGGCGATGAACTCGAAGCGTTCGAAGAGCCCGATGCGCTGAAGGTGCGAATCGCACCACCAGTGTTCGGAGTTGGAGGCGAGCCCGATGCGCAGGCCGAGCGTCTGCGCGGCGTCGAGCAATGCGACGACCCCGGGCAAAATCGGCTGGCGCAGGAGCAGGGCGTCTTTCCACGTTTTGCGCTCCGCCTCGAGCCCCGCGCGATCGGCGTGCGGACTGAAACCGTGCCACGGGTCGAAGGCGTAGTCCGCGTGGCCGACGCTGCGCACGAAGACCGCACGATCAAAGCCGACGCCATGCGCGCGATGCACCTCGGCGTAGGAGTCGATGAGCGGCGTCTCGGTGTCGAGGATCAGCCCGTCGAAGTCGAAGATGAGGGCGCGGATCATTGTGATGAGATCAAGGGACGAGGAAGTGACCAAAAAGACCAGAGACCAAAGGACCGAAAGACAACAAGCCCGTGACGGTTTGCCGGTAGCCCTGCTCGTGAGAGCAGGGACCGACGGGTGGTTGCAGCGGTGCCTGTCCCGCCTCTCACGAGGCGGGCTACATCAAACCGTCGGCAACAGCCCCGTCGGGAGGCCGTCGATGCTGCGCTGGTTTTTCTCCGCGCGGTAGGTGGCCATGGCTTCGGGGCCTTTCTTCACCGCGTAGTCGATGAGCGTCTCGCGTTCGCCGCGGTAGTCGAAGAACGGCACCGCAAAGCCGCACGAGGTCTGCACGCTTTCCACGTCCGCGATGATCAGCTGGCGTTCGCCGGGCATCGGCGGTCCGAACAGCGGGCGCAGCTCCGTCCAGTCGGCGCTGCCCGGATGCAGGGTGCGCCCGCGGCCATAGATGCGGAAGATGAGCGGCGCCGTCGTGAACGAGCACATCATGATCGTCACGCGGCCGTTCTCGAGCAGGTGCGCGGCGGTCTCGTTGCCGCTGCCGGTGCCGTCGAGGTAGCCGACGCGCCGGGTCGATAGCACGCGGAAGGTGTCCATGCCCTTCGGCGAGAGGTTCACGCGGCCCGTGCGCGGCGCGGAGGCGATGAAGTAGATTTTCTGCTCCGCGATGAACTCGAGGTGCGCGGGCGTGAGTGCGTCGAAAAACTTGGCCATGCACAAAGTCAGCGCGGTGCGGTCGGCTCGTGCAAGGCCACGGACTGGTGGGACCGCACAGTGGTGCGGATATTTGCCTGGCGGCGGGACGAGTAGCCTGGCCAGAAAGCAAAACCGCGGGTCGCGCCTTCGCGCCCGCGGTTGGTTTGGGTGGGTGAGTCCGGCGGCGGCTCAGCGGCGCAGCGAGTCCAGCTTGCCCGGCAGGCTCAGCACGGCGCGCACGAGATCGATGGAAAGGTGGTAGAGCAGGAACCCGGCGTAGGCGATGATCGGGATCAGGCAGGCCGTGATGATCGCCGTCGTGCCGATCTGGCCGCCGGAGATGGGCAGGCGGGGGATGGGCAGCGTGTCCATCATCCCCTGCGCGGCGCCGGAAACGGCGCTGCCGGTGGAGAAGAAGCTCCAGAGCACCGCGAGCGCGCCGGTGATCGCGAGCAGGCCGAAGTAGATCGGCACGATTTTCAGCCCGGCCTTGGCCGCAAACGAGAGCAGCCCGACCGCCTCCTCGCCGGCGGTGCCCGTGCCGGGGTGGGTGTTGGCGAGCGCCGGGTGCAGCGCGATCGCGCCCAGCGCGGTGCAGACGACCGTCACCAGCAGGACCGGGATCAGCGGCGCGATGCTGCCCAACCGGATGGACGCACCGATGCCAGTGAGCAGCGTCGCCGCCGCGAACAGCAGCACAAGCAGCCCCGCGCACTCGAGGAACGCCGAAGACGACACACGGCCCGGGGTGTGGGCGATCAGGCTGTCGGCCGCGTCGAGGAAGCGCATCGCGGCAAACTGCGCGACGGCGAGCGCGGCGACGAGGCCGAGGCCAACGGCGAACACCATGAAGGAATTCTGCTGGATGGCCGCATAGATCGCGTAGGCGAGCGTGAGCGCGCCGCCGGCAAGCACGGCGTAATGGCCCGCGCGCTTGGCGAGCGCGAGGGCGCCCTGCACGCGGGCAGGGCTTAGCAGGGTGGCGACGACGCCGAGCACGCGGCCCACGGCGTCGCCGAGGAGCGTGTTGCTGGGCAGGCGCGAGCCGTTGGGCTCGGCGCCGGCGCCCCACGGGGTTTGGGTCTGGCTCCCGCCGGTGTGAGCGCGGGATTCGCCGCCGAGATGTCCGACGCGAGCCTGGCCTGTGACATTTCCGGAGGAAGCCGGCGCGGTCGTCGGCGGGTTGGACGCGATGTCGTGTTCGTTCATGGGAGGACGGGGCTGACTTTGTTGTTGCTGGCGGAAATACCACGGGAGCCATCGCGCAACGCGAAGGCGGCCGCGCGTGAGCGAGAGAACGCGCGGGGCGAAAGCATGGGACGGGGCAATGCCATCTCGGACGGGAGCGCACGGGCCGGGGGTGCGGCGGTGCGCGGAAACGTTGCGAAGCGGGGGACGCGGCGAGCCTGCTGTGCGCGGCGAGAAATGCAACCGTGAGTTTGCCGCACGCCGGTGTCGTCTTTGCAAGAAACGGGCGGTGGCGCGGCGGCGATTCCGTCGCCCCGTGTCGCGATTCAAAGTTCGCAACATCCCATTTTGTCGGTTCCATTATTTTCAATCCTCCACCCCGCGCCCGCCATGCCTAGCCCGTCGTCTCTCCGCCCCGCCGCTCCGTTTGTCTCCACCCGTCGGCCGCTCTCGCGCCGGCAGTTCCTCCGTGGCACGGGCATCGCGCTCTCGTTGCCGTTCCTCGAGTCGATGCTGCCGTCTTTCGCCCGTGCGGCCCAGCCCTCGTCGCCGCTCGCGCCGGGCGCAAAGCCCCGCCGGATGCTCGGCATCTGCAACAACCTCGGCCTGCTCGGCGATCAGTTCTTCCCGACGGGCGCGGGCCGCGACTACCAGGCGTCGCCCTACCTCCAGAAACTGCAGCCGCATCGCGGTGACTTCACGGTGTTCAGCGGCGTGTCGCACCCCAACGTCGACGGCGGCCACCCGGCCGACATCTGTTTCCTCACGGCCGCGCCGCATCCGGGCAGCAGCTCGTTTCGCAACACGGTTTCCCTCGACCAGCACATCGCCGAGCGCATCGGCACGCTCACGCGTTTCCCGTCGCTCACCCTCGGCGTCAACACCCGCACACGCTCGCTCTCCTGGACCGGCACCGGCGTCGCGATCCCGCCGGAGGACAAGGCCGCGGAGGTGTTCAAGCAGCTCTTCCTCCAAGGCTCGCCTGCGCAGGTCGAGGCGCAGGTGCGCCGGCTCGACACTGGGCGCAGCATCCTCGACACCGTCGCGGGCCAGGCGAAGGACCTCCAGCGCGGCGTCACGGCCCGCGACCGCGACCGCCTCGATCAGTATTTTACCAGCGTGCGCGATCTCGAGGGGCGCCTCCAGGCGTCGCAGGGCTGGGAGCGCAGGCCCAAGCCCGTGGTCAAGGCCCCCGTGCCCGTCGATCCCGCGAGCCCCGCGGCCTACATGGAAAAGGTGAAGGTCATGTATGATCTGGCGCGCCTCGCCTTCGAGACCGACTCCACGCGCGCGGTCACGCTCATGCTCGACAGCGTCTCCACGCCCGTCCTCGAGATCCCCGACACGAAGATCACCGACGGCTACCACAACCTCTCCCACCACGGGAAATCCGAGTCGAAGCGCTCGCAGCTCAAGACCATCGACGAGCTGCACATGAAGCTGCTCGCGGACCTCATCGCCGACCTCAAGTCCGTGCGCGAGGGCGAGGAGACGATGCTCGACCGCACGATGGTGCTCTACGGTTCCAACTTCGGCGACGCCAACCAGCACACGTGCTTCAACATGCCGGTGATCTTCGCGGGCGGCGGCTTCAAGCACGGCCAGCACCTCGCCTTCAGCAAGACGCAGAATTACCCGCTGCCGAATCTCTTTGTCTCGATGCTGCAGCGCATGGGGATCGAGGAGGAGAAATTCGCCTCGTCCACCGGCGTGATGCGCGGCTTGGAGCTGGCATGAGCGCTGAATTGGTAGCCCTGCTCGTGAGAGCAGGGACGGCATTCAGGGCGATTTCGTCCCGTTTCTCACGAAGCGGGCTGCCGGCGATCCTGTTTTCCGTGCCGCTTTTCGCCGCATCCGTCCCGCCGCTCGCGCCCGCGTTCATTGAGAAACACTGCGCCGGCTGCCACAACGACACTGACAAGGAGGCCGGCCTCGATCTCACGGCGCTCGCCTACACGCCGGGCGACCGCGCGAATTTCGAGCGCTGGGTCCGCATCCACGATCGCGTGGAGGGAGGCGAGATGCCGCCCAGCAAGAAGCCGCGGCCCGCCGCGACCGATCTTGAGGCGTTCGTCGGGTCGCTGCGCTCGACGCTCACGGCCGACGAGCAGGCCGCCACCGCGCGCGAGGGCCGCGCCACGCGCCGCCGCCTCAACGGCTACGAATACGAGAACAACCTCCGCGATCTCCTCTCGGCCCCGTGGCTGCAGGTGCGCGGGCAGTTTCCCGAGGACGGCGAGGCGCACCGCTACAACAAGATTGGCGACGCCCTCGACGTCTCGCACGTCCACATGGCCCGCTACATGGCCGCCGCCGACTACGCGCTCCGGCAGGCGATCAGCGTGCAGTTCGATCGGCCGCCCACCACCACGGTGCGCCATTACGCGCGCGACCAGCGCACGCTCACGAGCAAGTTCACCGGCAGCATCTTCAACAGCTCGCCCGACCGCATGACGTTTCCCATCGTCGGCCACATCACGGCTCAGCCCGAGGTGCGCTGGCTGCGCGACCCCCTGACCGATCCCGCGCGTCGCGACGAGGAGGCCATCGGCTGGGTCTCGAGCAACTACGTCACGGGCTTCACCTACCGTTGGGACGGCTTCCGCGCGCCCGTGGCCGGCCGCTACCGGATCAAGTTCAGCGGCTACACGCTCTGGGTGCCGCCCGGCGGGATCTCGATGAGCTTCGCCGGCGAAAGCGACAAGAAGGGCAAGCCGCGCCCGCCCAACCCGAACGTCGGCGACTACGATAACCCGCAGGCCGGCCGGCGCGACGAGTCGATCACCGTCTACACGCGCAACGGCCTCGCCAACCGCCGCGTCGGCGAGTTCGACCTCACGCCGCAGCCGAAGGTCGCCGACCTCGGCGAGGTCTGGCTCGTGGCCAACGAGACGCTCGTGCCCGACGCCTCGCGCTTCTACCGCTCGCGGCCGAACAATTTCCGCAACCCGCTCATGACCCCCGAGGGCGCGCCGGGCGTCGCCTTCCGCTGGATGGAAGTCGAGGGCCCGCTCTACGACGAATCGACCGGCGCGGGCTACCGCCTGCTCTTCGGCGATCT
This sequence comes from Opitutaceae bacterium, assembly GCA_031411915.1. Classification (GTDB taxonomy): domain Bacteria; phylum Verrucomicrobiota; class Verrucomicrobiia; order Opitutales; family Opitutaceae; genus ER46. The sequence continues at coordinate 3,989 of JANOCA010000111.1, read as the reverse complement.
GCCGCTGCGCAAAGTCGCCGCGGGAAAAACCGGTGGCGTCACTTTGCCTTATGTGGCGCGCGGCGAACGGCGCGACACGGGCCGCAACGCCGGCCAGCGCATCGTGCCGCTCGAGGAGACGATGGTGGAGGTCGTCCCGAACAATCCTCGCGCCGACGCGGAGCGCCTGCTGCGCAGCTTCGTCGCGCGCGCCTACCGCCGCCCGACCACAAACGCCGACGCGGATCGTTTTGTCGCGTTGTTCGACGACCGCATGAAGGCGGGCCTCAGCTTCACCGAGGCGATGATCGCGTGCTACACCGCCGTGCTGGCGTCGCCGGCATTTGTGTTCCTCGACGAGCAGCCCGGCCCCCTCGACGACCACGCGCTGGCCACTCGCCTGGCTCTCTTCATGTGGAATTCCGAGCCCGACGCCGCGCTGCGCGCCCGGGCCGCCCGCGGCGAGCTGCGCCGGCCCGAGGTGCTGCGCGCCGAGACGGAGCGGATGCTGGCCGACGCGCGCTCGCGGCGTTTCGTGGAGGCCTTTCTCGATTACTGGGTCGACCTGCGGAAACTGGAGGACACCACGCCCTCGACCACGCTCTACAACGACTACTACCTCGACGATGCGCTGGCCGAGGCCGCGCTCGCCGAGACGCAGCTTTTCTTCACCGAGCTCCTTCGCCGCGATCTGCCGGTGCGCAATCTGATCCACTCGGACTTCACGTTTCTCAACGAGCGCCTCGCCACCCATTACGGCGTGCCCGGCGTCGCAGGCGCGGCGATGCGGCGCGTCGCGCTGCCGCCCGACAGCCCGCGCGGCGGGATCCTGACGCAGGCGAGCGTGCTCAAGGTCACCGCCAACGGCACCACGACCTCGCCCGTCCTCCGCGGCAAATGGATCGTCGAGCGCATCCTCGGCCTCGAGATTCCGCCGCCACCGCCCGTCGCCGCCGTCGAGCCCGATATCCGCGGGGCCGTCACCATCCGCCAGCAGCTCGAAAAGCATCGCGACAACGCGAGCTGCGCTTCCTGCCACCGCAAGATGGACCCGCCGGGCTTCGCGCTCGAGAGCTTCGACATCATGGGCGCGTGGCGCGACCGCTACCGCGGCGTCGCGGAGGACAAGCCGGCGGTGAAGGGTCTCGGCAAAAACGGCCAGCCATTCGAGTTCCACTACGGCCTGCCGGTCGACGCCGCGGGCGAGCTGCCCGACGGCCGGCCCTTCGCCGACATCCGCGAGTTCAAGCGCCTGCTGCTCGGCAGCGAGCCTGAACTCGCGCGCAACCTCGCGAAGCAGCTCGCCACCTACGCTACCGGCGCCCCGGTGCGCTTCAGCGATCGCGCCGCCCTCGACAAGATCGTGAGCGAGACCGCGGCAAAAAACCACGGCGTGCGCGCGATCGTCCACGCGATCGTGCAGAGCGAGTTGTTCCGGTCGAAGTGACGAGAAGCACGGTCTGGTAGCCCGGCTCGTGAGAGCCGGGACCGACGGGTGTTTTCGTGTGAAATCGTCCCGCCTCTCACGAGGCTGGCTACCGCGATCCCGCCCTGTGCCCCTCCGCGGTCTCACGCGCTGCCCGGTCCGCGCCCCACTCGCCGCTTGTGTCCACCCGGTCACGTTCGGAAAAATCTCCACCATGCGCCGCTCCCTCCGCCTCGCCCTCGCTTTCGCCGGCAGCCTCGCCGCCGCCCGCGCCCAAGCCCCCGCCGATCCCGAAGCGACCGTGCGCGCGATTTTCACCGAGGCGCTCGCGCGCGGCCAAGCCTACGGCGAGCTGCGCACGCTCGTGACGGATTATCCCGGCCGCCTCTCCGGCTCGCAGGCCCTCGCCGGGGCCGTCACGTGGGCCGAGGGCGCGCTCAAGCGCGCCGGAGCCGACCGCATCGCGCAGCAGGAGGTGATGGTCCCGCATTGGGAGCGCGGCGCGAAGGAGTCCGTCACGCTCCTCTCCGGCGGAGCTTCGCAGCCGCTCGCGGCTTTTGCGCTCGGCGGTTCCGTCGCCACGCCCGCCGGCGGCCTTGAGGCGGAGGTGATCGAGGTGCAGTCGCTCGAGGAGGTCGCCGCGCTCCCCCGCGACGCCGTCGCTGGCAAGATGGTGTTTTTCAACCGCCCGATGGATCCCGCGATCGTGCGTCCGGGCACGGCCTACGGCATCGCCGTCGCGACGCGCAGCCGCGGCCCGTCTGCCGCGGCGCGGGCCGGCGCGGTCGCCGTGCTCGTGCGCTCGATGACGCATGCGCTCGACGATTTCCCGCACACCGGCGGGATGACCTACGCGTCCGATGCGCCGCGCATCCCCGCCGCCGCGATTTCGACGCTCGCCGCCGAGAAACTCAGCGGCGCGCTCGCCGCGGCGAAAAGCTCCCGTGGTCCCGCCGTGCGCGTCGCGCTCACGATCAACTCCCGCTGGCTGCCCGACGCGCCTTCGCACAACGTCATCGGCGAGATCCGCGGCGTGGAGTTTCCCGAGCGCATCATCCTCGTCGGCGGCCACCTCGACTCGTGGGACGTGACGCCCGGCGCGCACGACAACGGCGCCGGCGTGGTGCAGTCGATCGAGGTGCTGCGGATTTTCCGCGCGCTCGGCCTCCGCCCGCGCCACACGCTGCGCTGCGTGCTCTTCACCAACGAGGAGAACGGCCTCCGCGGCTCGCTCGCCTACGCCGCGGCCGTGCGCGAGAAAAAGGAGCGCCACATCATCGCGATCGAGACCGACAACGGCGGCTTCCAGCCCCGGGGGTTCAACCTCGGCAGCACGCAAGGCGACTTGCACGAGCGCACGAACGTGCGCTGGGCGGCGCTTTTCGCGCCGTATGGTTTGCATGCCTTTGTGAAGGGCACGGGCGGCGCCGATGTGGGCGCGCTCCTCGCGCAGGGCATCCCAGTCGCCGGCCTCACGCCCGACTCGCAGCGCTATTTCGACTACCACCACACGGCGGCCGACTCGCTGGACAAAGTGAACCCGCGCGAACTCCACCTCGGCGCCGGCGCACTCGCGTCGCTGGTGTGGCTGGTGGACGCGCAGGGACTGTAGGCAGGAAAGTGGCGCGGCCTCCCGCCCGTGGACGGCGCTCCTTGTCTCGCCGTAGGCTCGGCGAAGGCGGACGCGCCGCAAGCAGGGGCATGATGCCTATGCCACGACACGGGCGAGACGCCCGTGCCGCTCACCGCGCCTTGAATCGCTCCAGCCGCGCCTTCACCGCCGGCCACTCGGCCGCGAGGATGGAGAACACAACCGAGTCGCGCACCCGGCCATCCGGCAGCACCATGTGCGCGCGCCACACGCCCTCGCGCACCGCGCCCAGCCGCGCGATGGCGGCCTGTGAGCGTTCGTTGCGCGCGTCCGTCTTCAACTGCACGCGGTTCAGCCCGAGCGTCTCGAACGCGTGGCGCAGCAGCAGGAATTTCGCCTCGGTGTTGATTGCCGTCCGCCACGCGGTCCGGGCCAGCCACGTGTAGCCGATCTCCACGCGCCGGTGCGCCTCCGCATAGTCGAACAGCACGGTCCCGCCCACCGCCTCGCCGCGGGCCGCATCCACGATCGCAAACGCCACCGCCTCGCCGCTGGCGTGCATCGCGCCGAGCTTGGCGCACCACGCCCGCGCCGTCGTCCGCGGATCGGCGGGCGGGAAGGTCATCCAGCGCCACACCTCGGGGTCCGCGCCGTTGCGCTCCAGCGCCGCGTGATGCGCCTCGGCCAGCGGCTCGAGCCGCACCGCGCGGCCCGTGAGGGTGAGGGGGAGAAGTTTCATGCGGGGCAGCCGCGTCGATTCGCCGCGCGGGAGTTCCGATGCGCAACGAAATTCTCGATCGGCCTGCGCGCAGCGGCCGGACCGGTGGGAGCGAGCTGGCTCGCGACGGGTCTGCGGCCGAGTCGCGAGCAAGCTCGCTCCCACAAATAATACGAACGTCACATGAGGATTGGGTTTTTCCTGGGGTAGCCACTGGCGTTGAGTTGAGGTCGACCGCTTCCACGTCTGAATCGGCAAAGTGCTTTCCGGGGGTG
>JANOCA010000110.1:0-15669 GCA_031411915.1 Opitutaceae bacterium | reverse complement strand
CTTGGAGAACATCATCGATCCCTCCGCCGTCATCAGCGATCAATTCGGCAGCGAGCAAATCGAGCGCACCGACGGCGACCCGATCGTCGGCCGCGTGGTCGGCGAGGAAAACGGCGAGCTGCTCGTGATGGCCAATCCGTTTTCGACCGACGACAAGATCCGCGTGAAGACGAGCGCCGTGAAATCCAGGAAACCCTTCGGCACCTCGATGATGCCCGCCGGCCTGATCAACTCGCTCAACGCGGAGGAACTCCAAGACCTCCTCGCCTACCTCCTCAGTGGTGGAAACGAGGCGGACGGGATGTTCAGGAAATAGCCTCGGAGCCGGTCATTGCTGATCATCGACGGCAGGCGTGACATCGCGCCTGCCATTATTTTTTCAGGACATAGATTGACTGGACGGCATCGAACACGAGCCGGTCCCGGTTCTTCACCGCGAACTCCCCCAAGGCTCGCCCTTCACCGGCCTCGATCGGCAGCAGGGCCTTCAAGGTTCCGATCTCGTCCGAGAGCAAGCGCCCGCCCATCCGCTGGCCAGCGTTGGGATTGCGCACCGTCCGCGCGATCGCGATCAGCGCATCGTGAACGCCTTGCTGTGCCGCGAGCCTAGCGTAACGCGAGCCATCAAAATCCAGCATGCCGTCGCGCTCGCTTTCACGCGCTTTTTTCCAGCCTGCAGCCAGCACGGCCTGCGTGCCCCCGAACCATTGCATCTTATCTAGCGTCAGAATCAGGCGGGGCAATTTCGGCAAATACTTCAACACTGTTTCTTTCTGCTGCGGCGCATAATCGGAACGCGCGATGATCGCATTCACGATTGTGCTAGAGAGTATTCCCATCGGGCCTTCGGCCTTGATCGCGGTCTCGCACAACAAGGCAAGATGACGGGCCGGAATCTGGGAAAGCTCGCGCGTCACCTGCTGCATGATGTAACCATCGAACGTCGCGCGGCCTTTTTCCCGAGCTTCGACGCGAATACGTCTCATCTCATTTTCCATGACGCGTTCGGCCGCAGCGAGACGCTGGCGGGCCTCCGCCTCTGTCATCTCGAGCTGCTGCGACGGAGTCGGCGACGTGGGACTCGCTGTCGGCGTGGATAGTGGCGACGCCATGTTTTCCCCCGAAAATGAAATCGAAAGCGGTGTGACCGTGCTCTCCGTGAGCCCCATCACCATCAACGTAAGCCGATCGGCGACGGGCAGTGAATCCAGGCGTTCCGCAAACTGGGCTTCCGTCAATCCTACCATCGACACTCCCTGTATTTCGACGATACGCATGCCAATCACCAGCCCCGCCGCCGCCGCCGGACTGCGAGGCCGCACATGCACGACCCGCACCCATTCGATCACTCCTTTCCGCAACACCGGCTGGATTTCCATCCATTCGGCGAAGACCTTGAAAGAGCGCATCTGCACCACGGGAGCATTGGTTGGTTGATCAGCCGCGGTCACTAAATCGGTCCCGATGAGGAGAAGCAGCAGTGCGAGCTGGGGAAGCGACGATTTCATGGAAAAAAATCGGTTAGGGCAAACGCTCTGTCTTGGCCGACGCCGTCGCTTCAGCCAGCTTGAGCAGCTTCACGAGATACGGTCGGAGGGGAGCGCTTTCAGCGGCATGAGGCAGCACACGACGAAGAACTTTGATCGCCGTCGCGTGATCGCCTGCTTTAAGATGCAAGAGGGCTACATTGTGGCATAGGGGAAGACTTCGCGGGAAATAACCAACGCCCTCAACGAGCAGGGCCAGATCGTCAGGCTCCGGCTGGACGGATGCCCCAATCCAGGCGCTCGTCATCTCACCGTAAACTTCTACTAAGCGCGGCCGCTGGGAACGCGCCACGAGCAACGGTTGCAGCACATGTCTCACCTGCTCGGCGGTCAGCTTCTTATCAGGGCCCGCGAGCTTCGCTTGTTCATCAGCATGGCGGTGGCGGGCTTGTTGCAGATAAAGCTGCGGACGCACCACACCGGTCGCAACCGCTTCTTCGACCCGCGCGCGTGCATCGGCTGGCGAACCTGCGTCAGCTTCGTAAAGCGCAAGCACCGCAAGGAACCGCGGTTCACGTTCACCTGCGTTGTAGGCCCACCGCAGGCGGCGGCCGGCTTGGTCCAGGCACTGGCGTGACAAATCTGGCAGCGTGTCAGCCAAGTCCCGACCGATGCGCCACTCATATTCGCTTTTCACACGCACGAGTTCCGCTCGCGTCGCCGGCCGCACCGGGACCGGAGGAAAAGCGGGGTTCTTCTCCGGCCAGTAGGTTCCGAAGTTCACCATCCCGCTTCTCTTCCGCGCGGTTGGCGCGGTGTTACGAATCCACCACCGCATCATGTTGCTCCAAGCGTCGGCGCCGAAATGCTCGACGAACATCGTTTCCGTCACCCGCTCAGTGCAGGCCCGACGCGCGAAACGCCAGAAAGCGTCCCGCCGCTCGTCGCTGCCGCGCATCACCATGTTGTCGTCGCCGCATAGCGCCCAGCCCACGAAAATTTCGGCAGCCTGCCGCAGAACCTCACGAGCCGGCCGGCCTGCATCGTCGTGCCCGACGGCAAACACATCCTCGATCTCCAATCCCAGCGGTGGAGGCTTCAGTCCGGCCGGCAGGAAGAACTGCAAGGTCTGCGCGGAGTAAAAACGCGGAACGAGCGCATCGATCCCAGCCTCCAGCCACGCAGGCCAGTTCGGGCGCCTGTGAGCATAGGCGACCGGCAGCGGAAAGATGAAGCTCAAGCCCCGATCGGCGGACGAGACACCATTGCCCGTCTGACGAACGTAGTCGAAACCATAGACGCTTGTGTAGATAATCAATCCATCGGGAGCGAGCGCACGGCTCCACGAGATGATAGCGCGCGACGGCGTGATTTGCCCTTTCCAAGGTTTCGACGGCACGCCGCGGATCGCGGCCAGCGATTGCACGAGCACGCCTTCGGCTCGCATATGCGAGCGACCTTCGATCGGCACGTTACCCGTCGGCGCCGGCGGTTGATCATCCATGAAGATGGCTTGCGGGGCATCGTAGGGCGAAACCGCTAGCTCGGGGATAAACGCACTGAGCATCGCTTGTTGCCTCTGGAGTTCGCGCGCGTAAGCCTCGGTCTGTGCCTTGGAAAAGGGTGACAGCAACTCGAATCCTTGGACTGCAGCGAAGAAGTAAGCGCGGCCAAGCCCGCGCTCTTCCACTGTCATTTTCTCTAGCTCGATCGCGGCGGACGGTTGCGTTTGCCCGCGGAGAACTGCACCTAGCATCAGCGCGAAAATTCCATACCCACAGCTGAAGTTGAACAATCGCATGGACCGTATTCAGCATGTTCCGGCATGGTTGTATTTCAATCCAGAAGCGGTAGCGCTGGCCGGTAAAATCCATAAAAGCTTTCGGCACTTCGATGATGCCCGCGGGCCTGATCAACCCACACCATGCCGAGGAATCCAAAACCTCCTCAGCGGCGGGAAAACCGCGGACGCCATGTTCAAGCCGTAAGGGCTCCACCTAACGAACGAATGCGCGCTCTCGACCTATGACCGCGCGTTGACTTGCAGAAAAAACGGACCGCAAGCCGATCGCGATCATGGCCCGAAGACGCGCCGCCACGAATCGCTCGCTCGAGAAACGCGGCCTCGTCGCGCCGAAGTGAGCGGCAGCCGTGAGCGGGCGGGGGGGCACGTCACTCGATCCGGAAATCGATTTTTCCCAGCGCACCGAAGTCGGCGGTGTAGCTGCTTTTTTCCGCGGGCTTCGGGCCGGCGAGGGCGCCGGTGATGATGATGTCGCCGCGATGGAGGATGCGGCCTTGCTCCACGATTTGGTTGATGAGGGTCATCAGCGTCTGCGCTTGCCCGCCGCGCGCGTCGGCGCCGGTGGTCGCATGCACCGCGCGGTCGTCGCGGCGCAGCGAGACGGCGAGTGCGTCGAGGTCCGCGATGGTATTGGTCGCGACGACGGGGCCGACGATGAAACGGTGCGAAGCGATGTTGCCCGCGATGGCGTCGAGCGGATCGGCTGCGGGGCGGCCATTGACGATCGGGCCGAGGTAGCACGGCAGCTCAATCACGGGCACAAGCGCCTCGACGGCCGAGAGCGCCTGCCGCGGGGTGCGGAGCTTCGTCGCGATGTCCGTCGCGATCACGTAGCCGATCTCGGTCTCGACAAGCAGGCCGGGCTCCAGCGCGACGGCGGTCGGCGCACCAGGCGCGGCGTCGATGCGCCCGGCCTTGAAGAGCACCGCGTGTGCGGGCGAGCCGGCAGGGCCGGTGGTGGAGGCGCCCTTGTAGCCGGCGACCGCGCCGCCGCGCCGCAGCGTGTCGGCCACGATCCGGCGCTGCGCGGCGTAGGCCTGGGCACGGTCGGCGCCGGGCGAGAGAGCGAGGAACAGCGGCCGGCGGCCCGTGGAATATTCCCGCGCAAACGCCCGCACGCCCGGGGAGTCGAGGAAGCCCTGTGTCCCGAGCCAGTCGAACGCCAGCTCGCGCCAGCGACCGACCGGCAAGCCGGTGTCACGGACACCGAAGCCATGCGCACCCGCCGAGAAAATGTGCAGCTCGGACGCGAGGTTCGCGCGCTTGAGCGCCTCCATGAGCGTGATCGAGGACTGCGCGGCGTCGTCGAACGCATGCACGATGAACGTGGGCGGAGACTTCGCGAGCCGCGACGCGATGTCTTCGCGCAGCGGGCCGTTGCGAAACTCCGTCATTCCGCCCGCGTAGAGGGCGACGTTGAAGTCGGGCCGCGTGGAGAGTTTGTCCGCGTCGTCGACGAGCGGGTATTGGCGCTCGTCCGCGTGATAAACCGAAAGCATCACGCCGATCTCCGCGCCGGCCGAGAAGCCCATCGCGCCGATGGCGTCGGCCTCGACGCCCCACTCCGCGGCGCGGGCGCGGATGAGGCCCATCGCGCGCTGCGCGTCCTGCAGGCCGACTTTCCAGCGCGGGCCGCCGCTGCGCGCGGGCACGCGGTATTTGAGGAGAAACGCGGTGAGGCCGCGGGCGTTGAGCCACTCGGCGACTTCGTAGCCCTCGGTCTCGATCGCGAGGCGATCGAGGCCGCCGCCCGGGATCACGAGCACGCCGGTGCCGAGGCGTTTGCCGGCGGGCGGATGAAACACCGCGAGCGTCGGCACCGAGACATCCGTGATTTGATCAAAAGGGCGCGGGCGCTGCGGCACGATGCGCTCGGGGCCGATGGCACCCGTCTCGCCGGGCGCGGCGCCTGGCCAGAGGTTGATCTCCACGGCGGGGCGGAACGTGACATTGGGCAGGGCGACGGACTGGCCGTGCAGGATGGCGGCCACACCGAGGCCGAGGGCGAGAAGAACGAGGGGCAACGATTTCATCGGGGTCGGAAAGCAGGGGCGCGCATGCAGCGCGGTTGGCCGCGAGACGCGGCCAAGACCGGACCGATGCGATCGGCCGCGGCGACAAACGCAAATTCTCCCGGCGCTACTTCGCCTTTTCCATCTCGGCGAGCACGCGTTTCGCGTCGGCCTTGCCGGCAAAATCTTCCTGGGCCGCGGCGGCGACGCGCAGCGCAGCGAGCGCGGGCTCGGTCTTGCCGAGCGCGCGGTTCACCAGGCCGAGGTGATACTGCACCTCGCCGTTGCCGGGGTTGCTCTTCACGCTTTCCTCGAGGAGCGCCAGCGCCTCGGGGTATTCTTTCCGCTGGTAGAGGATCCAGCCGAGCGTGTCGGCCACCGCCGAGGCGGCCGGCGCCGCCGCCCGCGCCTTGCGCGCGAGTTCGAGCGCGCGGCCCGTGTCCTTCAGGTGGTCGGCGTAGAGGTTGGCGAGGTTGTTGAGCACGACCGCGGAGTTCGGCTCCTTCGCCAGGAACTGCTCATACAGGTCGCGGCCCCGGGTGTATTCGCCGAGCTCCACCATGGCCTGCGCGCCGAGGTGCAGCGCGAAAAGCTCGCCGGGATGCTTCGCGAGGAAGGCATCGATGCGACCCGCGATGCCCGGCTCCCCTTTGCGCGCGGTCCACGACTGCACGAGCAGGCCCTGGGCGGGCGCGATATTCCGATCGAGCGCCAGCACCTCCGTGGCCGCTGCCTCGGTCTCGGTCCATTTTTTCTCGGCCGCATAGGCCCGCGCCATCAGCAGCCTCCCGGCCGACTGCAACGCCACGCCACCGCCGGGCTGCTTCGCCGCCATCTCGATCAGCAACTGACCCCGCCCGCGCGCAGCCGCCGGCTTCTTCTCCAGCAGATCGAGATTGCCGAGGTCGATCAGGACGGCGCCGAAATCCGGCGTGATCTCGAGGGCCTTGTCCAGGCTCTGCCGCGCCTCCGCCAGCTTCTCCTGCTGCCGCAGGGTGATGCCCAGCATGTAGTGCAACAGCGAGCCGTTGGGATTAGCGGCGATATTTTGCCGAAACAGGGCGACCAGCGCATCGAGTTTGCCCGAACCTTTCGCGGCATCAATCATGAGCAGGTAAGCCGGCACCAAATCCGACCGCTGACTCAGCACCCGCGCCATCGAGGCAATCACCTTCTCGTGCTGCCCCGCCCGCAGGTGGAGCTGGCCGAGCAGGAGCGCGACGTCGAGGTTCTCGGGGAAAATCCCGCTGGCTTGCTCCAGCGTCGCGGTGGCGGCGGCGACATCGTTGTTTTGCAGATGGGCCGAGCCCAGCGAGTGCAGCTCAAGGCCCATGCCTTGGAACTGTGTGCCGATCCGCTGGTATTCCGCGATCGCCTTGGCGACCTCGCCCTGCGTCTGCCAGACGCGCGCCCGCAGGATCAGCGCCTCATAGTCCGCGGCGTCGAGCGCCAGCGCCTTGTCGATCAGGCCCAGGGCATCCGCATGGCGCTTCTCCGCGAGCGCGATTTGCGCCAGCGCGCGCCAGGCGGACTGGCTGTCGGGCGCCTCCTTGGTGATGGCGGTCAGCGCCTCGATGGCTCCCGCGGTCGCGCCGGCCTGCGCGAGGTATCCGGCCTGCTGCATACGATAGCGTGAACGCACCGGCGAGAGTTCCGCCGCAAGCTTGTGCTCGGCGGCGGCCTGCGTGGGATTGTTCAACGCGATCTGGATGGCGCCCATCGCGGCATGCGCGGCCGGGGACTTCGGATCGACGTCGAGGGCGCGATTGACGGCGGCCCGGGCGTTGGCCCGGTCGCCGCGGAGATTCAGAAGATTCGCCGTCGCGAGGTGGAACCACACCGTCTGCTTCTCGGGAAATCCCTGGAGAAAAGCCTCCGCGGCCTTGATCTCCTCGGGCGTGCGCACCGACTCGGTCAGCACCACGAGCGCCTCGCCGGCGCTGGTCGAACGCTCGAGAATCGCCTGCGCTTCCCGCCGCGCTTCCCGCCCCAATCCGAGCGACAGGAGCAACTGCGCGCGCTTGACGCGCGCGCCGAGGTTGCCGGGCGCCAGCGACGAGAGCTTCGTGAAATAGGACAGCGCCCGCATGGTCGAGCCACGGTCGTGCCAGATATTGGCCAAGCCCTCGACAGCGGTGATGTCGTCGGGGAACTTCTGCAGCACGTTCTGGTATTCGATGCGGGCTCGCTCGCGATCACCCGCCTTCACGTATTCGGCGGCGCGCTCCAGCTGGCGGAGCCGTTTGCTTTCCGCCGAACAGCCACCGAGGAGCAAGGCGAGTGCAGCGAGCGCGAGGAAGGCAACGCGAGGGAATGTTTTCATCGGATTGGCTGGAAGAGCAGGATCTGGACGAACGGGACCTATCGGCACGATTCAACGCCATCCGTAACGCCCCGGCAGAAAGAGAACAACCTGCAATATTACGGAGATAGGCACGACCCAGGTGCCGCGTGGTCACGGAATCGTTTCGCCAAAGCCATGCGGCGCGCGCAAGCCGCGCTTGCCGTGGCCGGGGTGTTGTGGCACGAACCCAGCTCCCCACCCCCGCGCCAGAATTTCAGAATATCCGCCCGCGACGATTCGTCCGAGGCCCCGTTCCAGCTTCCTACTCCTTCGCCACTGCGAGCGCACGACGGCGTGCGCGCCAACCACCCACCCACCTCCCTCCCCCGCCACGCGCCTCCGCGTGTCCGAGTCCCAGTGCCCCATGAACACCCGCCTGCCCCTCGCCACCCTCGTCAGTCTCCTCGGCGCGCTCGCCGCGCCTGTCTCGCTCCTCGCCCAGCCCAAAGTCGAAGAAGTCGTCCTCGGTCCGGCCAACGGACCGGCTTACGGGAGTAGCGTCCCTCACCTCAGCAAGACCGGACTGCATGTCGCCGTTCAGGTCAGCAAGGGCAGTCGGTTCGCCATGCGAGTCGATGGGGTCGACGGCCCCACGGTTGACGTGGTGCTGCAGGGTTTCGTTTTCTCTACCGACGGAACCCGTCACGCCTACCTCGCGAAAGTCGGTGAAGACCATATCGTCGTGCTCGACGGCAAGGAAGTCGCCCGCGCGCGCCCCAATCGCAATGGACAGCTCCCGTTTGGGAATGTCGGATTCTCCCCCAAGGGCACCCATTTCTACTACCAGCAAATGATGCCGCCTGAAAGCTATCCACATCGCTGGGTGATCGATGGCAAACCGGGTGAGACTCACGCCAGCGTGGAAACGCCCGTGTTCAGCCCCGACGAGACGCGCTACTTTTACGGGACCACACTCGCCGACGGCGTCACGAAGAAGCTGATCGTTGATGGCAAAGACTCCGGTTTCCCCGGTCAGGACCCCCAGTTTTCACCCGACAGCAAAAATATCATCACGATCGCCCACTCGCCCACGGAGAACACCTTGGTGATCAACGGGCGGCCGGGCTCCCGCGCGAAGAAAATCTTGAGCGCCCATATGTCGACCGGCGGGCTGAACCTCCTGTTGATGGGCAGCGGCCGCGATCCCAGCACCATCCAAACGCAATTCCTCGGGACGGCCGGCAAGAAAATCGAGGGCAGCGACTGCCAGATCATCGAGAGCCTCACCTTCAGCCCCGACGGCAAACGTTACGCCGCGCTCTGCTCCAATCACAGCAGAAAGTTCATGTTCATCGATGGCAAGAAGCACCAGGACTACGATGACATCAATTATTTCACGTTTTCCGCCGATTCGACCAAGACGTTCTACGTCGCCCGGTCCGGCGGAAAATCCTTTGTCGTCGTGAACGGTGAAGAGTCCGAAGGCTACCCCACGATGCAGGGCATTTCGTCGAGCAGCTTGAACCCCCTGCGGTTGGGCGCGGGCGGCAAGCGGATTGGATTCCTCGGCAACATGCCGATGTCCCGCGACACCTCCATCGTTATCGACGGGAAGACGACGACGGTCAAAGGTGGGGCCTTCCTCGCGTTTAGTCCGGACGCCTCTCGCTATGCTTTTGCAGCGGGGGACCCCACGTTCCCTACGCTTTACCTCGACGGCGTGGAACAGAAGGATGTGGCTGTCATCGCGCCGAACAATATGCCAGATGGGTCGCCCTTTTCGTTCAGCCCCGATGGCAAGCACGTCGCGCATTTTGGCTTCATCAATCCGCGCAATGACAAACGCGGTCTGATGGTGAACGGCAAGCTGGTGGACGTCTTTACGGCACTCTATCAGGTGCCGGCCTTCACGCCGGATAGTAACCATATTTTCTACTATCGGACCGTTCCGAACGGCCCGTCTGAACTCTGCGTCGACGGCAAGCCCGCGGTGAAATTCTCGGGCATTCCTCTCCCTCCGCAACTAGGGAGCCAGCAGCCCCTTTGGGAAATGTCCGCGGAGGGCGTCTACACATTCCTCGCCGTGGCCGACGGCACGCTCAAGCGCTTCCGCGTTACGCCGGGCACCGACACGAGCATCACGAAGATGATCGCCGACGTCGAAGCCGCCGCCGCAAAGGAGATCGCCGACGCCAACGCCGCGAAGAAGAAAGCCGCGGACGACGCTGCAGCCCTCAAGAAGAAACAGGACGATGACCGCGCCGCCGCCGCCGCCAAAGCCAAGGCCGACAACGACGCCGCCATCGCAAAGCGAAAAGCCGATGCCGAGGCCCTCGCCGCCAAGCGCAAGGCCGATGCCGCCGCGGCCGCCGCCGCTCGCGCCGCGAAGCAGAAGAAATAATTTCCCGTTCCGCGCTCCGTCCCTCGTCCGTTCCCCGCCATGAAAACCATTCGCCCTTCCCGCGCGATCCTCGTCGCTGCGCTCTTCGCTTCCTCGCTCACGTCCGCCCGCGCCGCCGAACCCAAGGTCGAGGAGACTGTCGTCGGCCCCGTGGGCGCTGGTGGCCTCTACGTCGTCAGCCAGAATGATGCGCGCGTCGCCTACGTCGGCGCCAAGGGCACGCGCACGGTTGTCTCGGTCGATGGCGTCGAGGGCCCGGTGCTTGACGAGTTGTTCAACGGCAGCGCCGCCAACATCGGACAGGCGGGCGCCATCTTGGTGCACCCCGCCAACGCCGGGGGCAAATTCAACGGCACGCCCAGTGCCGTCATTTTCAGCGAGAGCGGGTCCAGCTACGCCTACATCGGGCGGCAGGGAAACGAGTATGTCGTCATCCACAACGGCAAGGAAGTCGGCCGCGGCCCGCGCAACGATCTCTCGCTCCAGCACAGCCCGCTCGGGCTTTCGCCGAAGGGCAATTTCACCTTCTGGGGTGAGATGCGGACCGAAAACTCCCGCGGCACCTATCGCCTGCTGGTCAACGGCAAGGCCGAGCCTTGGGCCGGCCATCAGGACTTGAAGCCGGTCTTTAGTCCCGACGATAAACGCTATGCCTATACCGCGGGCACCGTCGCCGACTATCAGAAGCAAATGCTCATCATCGACGGCAAGGTCGCGAGCTACCTCGGCCACACGCCGCAATGGACCGCCGACAGCAAAATTCTTCTCACCATCGCACCGGGCAATGTCGTCCTCGTCGATGGCAAGCCCGGCCCCTATGCCGGCATCCAGCTCGAAAAAATCACGCCTTCGCCTGTCGGCAGCCGCTTCGCCGTCATCATGCGCAAGCGCAGCGTGAACAACGAGGGCGTCGGCACCCTCTACCTCGACGGCAAGGAAGTCCCCGGCACCGACGGCGCGCTGAACATTTCCTTCAGCCCCGACGGCAAGCGCTGGGCCCTGCGCTGCAGGAATCCCGAGGCGAAGAGCTTTTTCGTCATCATCGACGGCAAGAAAGGCACCGAATATCAGTCCGTCTCCGACAAGTTCTTCTGGTCGCCCGACTCCACCAAGGTGATCTACCAGATCGCCAGCAGCGGCCGGCAGTTTGTCGTTGTGAACACCGAGGAGTTCCCCGTCGCGATGGTCAGCTCCAACGCGCGCGATCCCGTCGTGTTCGCCAAGACCGGCTCGCGCTACGGCTTCTCCTCCACCGACGGCACCAACCGCCAGCACCTCACGATCATTGACGGCAAGAACGTCCTGCCCGTCAACACGGCGCCGCACGGCGACACGCTGGATTTCAGCGCTGACGGCTCGCGCTACGCCATGGTCCTCGGCGTCCTCGCCCGCCAGGATGTCGCCGGGGTGCTGATCGACGGGCAGATGAACAACACGCTCGCCGTCGGATCCTTTGGCGGGTCGAACTGGATGAACCCGACGCGCAACAACAGTTTTCTGTGGAGCAGCCACGGCAAATACCTCGCCCGCGTCGCGCGCAAGCCGGACAACACCGCCGCCGGCCTCTACATCAACGACCAGCTCGCCTATCCCACCACGCTCGGGGTCTCACACCCGACCTTCACGCCCGACGGCGAGCACCTTTACTGGGTGGGCGCCGAGAAATTCCCCGACCGCCCGCAGCTCTACTACATGGTCTACTCCGACGGCCACCCCGTCAGGAAACGCGACGCCGACGGCTTCCTCGGCTACAAAGAAGCGTGGTCCGTCGACGCCAAGGGCGTGCTCACGTTCATCGCCGCCGACGGCAACCAAGTGAAACGCTACCGCGTCACGCCCGCCGCCGACCTCAACATCGACAAGATGGTCGCGGCCACGCAGGCGAAAATCGCGAAAGCCGAAGCCGAGGCGCTCGCCGCCAAGAAGAAGGCCGACGAGGAAGCCGCCGCCAAGGCCGCCCAAGCCAAGGCCGACGCCGAGGCGCTCGCCGCGAAACGCAAAGCCGACGCCGACGCCGCCGCAAAGGCCCGCGCCGATGCGGTCGCCGCAAAAGCGAAGGCCCGGCAGGACGCTCTCGACGCACGCAAGAAAAAGACCGCCAACTGAACGGACAAATATTCCTTATCCCTCCGTCATGAAAACACTCCGCCTTCCCCTCGTCTCGGCACTGCTCGTCGCCGTCGCATTTGCCCAGGACCTCACGCTCGCCGATCTCGCGCGCCGCCCGGAGCTGCTTCCCGCACAGGCCACGCTCAAGCAGCCGGTGAAGCTGCAGGGCCGGGCCGCGATCAACGCCGGCCAGAAGCTCACCGTCGTCTCCGTGCGCGGCACGGGCGTCGAACTCGAGACGCCCGACGGCCGCAGCACCTTCACGACGAAGGCCGACGACACCGACGTGCTCTCCCAGGCGCAGCAGGCATGGAACAGCCTCACTCCGGAGCAGCGCACGCTCACCATCGCGACTGTGCTCCAACGCAAGGAACTCTGGCCGTATCGCGTGAAGCTCACGCAGCGCATGCGCCTCTCCGGCGGCGACCTCCCGGCCGGCTTCGCCGCGATCCTCGTCGGCCTCGAGGGCAAACAGCTCCTCCTCGTCAACGAGCAGGGCAAGTATCTCTTCAACGCCGAGCCCCGCGACACCGACCTGCTCGCCGCCGCGCGCAAGCTCGTCGCCGACAAGAACGCCTTCCCCAGCCGCGTGAGCGAGGATCTCGCGGGCAAGCTCGTCAGTCCCGCGACCGGCGCGCCCGCGTCGCTCGATGCGAAGGCTGATCCGAAATACTACGTCTTCTACCGCGGCGCCGGCTGGTGCGGTCCGTGCATCCAGTTTTCCCCGTCGCTCGTGAAGTTCGACAAGGACGCCAAGGCGAAGCACCCCGGCGCCTACGAGATCGTCTTCATCAGCGGCGACAAGACGCCCGCCGAGATGAAGGCCTACGCCGGCAAGATGGGTTTTGCGTGGGCCAGCGTGCCGCAGGCGCGCCAGCCCGAAACCCAGATCGTAAACCGGCTCTTCACGAACCTCATCCCGCAGCTCGTCGTCACGGACCGCGGCGGCAACGTCGTGATCGACAGCGCGCGGGCCGGTGGCCCGGACAACGCGCTCAGGCAGTTCGCGGCGCTCTTGAAGAAGTAGGCGGAGACTCGGCCGTGTGGGTCGGGCTTTACGCCCGACATGTCTTTAAACCAGTCGGGGATAAACCCCGACCCACAAGCGCATAACTCAGAACTTCCACTCCACTCCGCCGAAGGCGGCGAAGCCGAGCGCCGGGTAGCCGTTCACTTCCTCGTATTTCTCGTCGAGAAGATTCTCGAGGCGCGCCTTGAGCGCGAGCCGCGGCGTCGCCTGCCACGCTCCGTAGAGACGCGCGACCGTGTAGTCCTCGGCGTCGATCGGGCGGAAAGTGCGCGCATCGACATCGCGACGCCGTGAGGCGAAGCCAACACCGCCACCGATCGTCACGCCGCGCGCGGGCTCGGCCCAGGCATCGACGCTGCCGCTCTGCCGCGGGCGGCGTAGCAGGCGCGCTCCCGTCGTGAGGTTGTCGGCCTCGAGGTAGGTGTAGCTTGCGCGGAAGCCGCCCATGCCCGGCTGCGCAAACTGCGCGGAAAACTCCGCGCCGCGCGTGCGCGCGCGCTGGATATTTTCCACGCTCCTGAAATTCGGCGTGCTCGCGATGAGATCGGTGAAGCGCATCTCGAACCACGTCGCGCTGAGCGTGCCGCGGCGCTGGGCGAAGTAGAAGTCCGCGCCCGCATCGGTCCCACGCGCTCGCTCGGCGCGCAGCGCCTGATTGCCCGTGTAGAACGCGCTGCGCCCATAGAGATCGAGGAAGCTCGGCGAGCGGAAGGCGGTGCCGTGGCTCGCGCGGACCTTGAGCACTTTGGGCACCACGAGCCACGCCGCGGTGGCGCGGCCGGTCGTCGCGCGCCCGAAGGTGTCGAAGTCGTCGCTGCGCAGGCCGCCGGTGAAGAAGAGACTCTCCGCCGGCGACCACTCGTCCTGCGCGAAGACGGCGAGCAGCCCCTGCTTCTTGTTGATGTCGCCGAAGCCCGTGTTGCGGGTGTGGTTCGCCTCGGCGGTGAAGCCCGCGGTCGCACGGTGGCGCTCAACGCCGGTGTAGGTCGTCTGCGTGTCGAGCACAGCGCGCCGGTTCTTCACGACGGTGACCGCGGTCGCGCGGCCCGCGCGTGGGCTCTCCGCGACGAAGCGCCGATCCTGTCCACCGAGGACGGCGCGCGCGGTCCACACGGGCGACAGCTTCAGGTCGGCGAACCCAGTCGCGATCACATTGTCCTCGCGCTCCTCGTTGTCGGGATCGTTGGTGAAACGGTCGCCGGGCGAGCCATAAACGCCATGAAACCAGCGCGCCGTCGCGCCCACGCTCACGCGCGCATTCACCGTGCGATCGAGGCGGAGCACGGTGTTGGCGGAGTCGAACGAATTGTTCGCCCGCTCGTTGTCGGTGTGACCGCCCTGCGCGGAGAAGCTCCACGCATTGGCGCCGCGCTCGCCCTGCGTCGCGACCGATCCCTGCACCGTGCCGAAGCTGCCCGCCTCAAACGTCACGCGTCCGCTCGGCGCGCCCGCGCCCCGCTGCGCGCGCAGCGCGATCACGCCACCCGCCGCCTCGCCGCCGTAGAGCGTGCTCTGCGGGCCGTGCGAGAGTTCGAGGCTGTCGCACGCGCCTACGCAGGCGCCCCCGAGGAAGACGGCGTAGTCGGTGTTGGGATCGTTGAGGCGCAGGCCGTCGACGAGGAAGAGGGTCTGGTTGGAGTTTGCGCCGCGCATGAAGAGCGACGTCACGGCGCCGGGCGCGCCGCTCGCAAAGGCCGGCGCGCCCGTGGCCGCGCCCAGCGCGCCCGCGAGCGTGCTCACCTGCCGGCGCGCGAGTTCCTCGGCGGAGAAGGTCTCGAAGGCGGAGCCTAGTGTCTGCACGTCGGCCGGCGTGCGCGTGGCCGTCGTGACGACGGGGATCAGTTGGGTGGGCACCGTCGTCTGCGCGCGCAAGCGCGTGGAAGAAACGACAAGCGCCGCGACACCGGCGGCGATGAAGAAAGCCCGGCGCACCTGGCGCCCGGCGGGGGAACGATTCGATTTCATGGAGTCCTGCTGCATGGGCGGGCGAAAAGAGCAGGACCGCCGGCCGCGAACGGCGAGGCGGGCGCCACTCTCACGCTTCATTTTGCGATGAAGTTTTCGCGGGCGGTGCGCGCAATCGCACCTCACGCGTGAGATGTTCCCGGGGCAGATGTTCGGACTCCGCATGTGGCGCGCGTGCCGCGCGCAAATCTCAAACGCCAAACGGCCAAATCCCAAATCCAGCGGAGGCCGAAGGCCACCGGGGCTGTTTTTTGGAGTCTTGGAGTTTGGAATTTTGGGATTTGCGCGCCGCAGGCGCGTTTGCCTCGCCTCTCGCCTTCACCCCCGGCCGTGGCCGGAGATTGGCTTTGCGCGCGCCCGTGAGGGAGCGCTTGAGGTCTGTGATGCGTTACCGCAGCGCAACTGTGGCCGGTTTGCACGGCCTTCCCCGCTTCCGGGATAAAAACAAAGAACGACTGACGCCCGCAGCGCACGCACTCGCCTCTCCACGTGCAAGCGCCATCTTTGACATACGCATCAACGAATGCGGATGCGAAGATATGTGCCTTGCCAAACAAGTCCGTGGCGATAGCAATTT